>NZ_KI912431.1:0-41131 GCF_000518405.1 Tenacibaculum sp. 47A_GOM-205m
GGCCGGGAGCAAACTCTTTGATGAATTTATGATATGATTTTACTAATATGTTAACTTTTACAGTTGAAATATACTGCAACGATTTAAGGTGATTATCGCAATGGGGCTCACCTCTTACCATTCCGAACAGAGAAGTTAAGCCCATTAGCGCCGATGGTACTGCCACAGGTGGGAGAGTAGGTCGTTGCCTTTCTTTTAAACCTCAATCTTTTAGTAGATTGAGGTTTTTTTTTGCTCTATATTTTAATGAAAATTATTTTTTGTTGATGAGCAACAACCACTTGAATCTATATAGTGAATATGTTCTTACTTTAAGTTATAAGTTGTTGAGTTTGCTTTTATCTAGCTTATCAATAAGCCTCCAAAGTTCATTATTGCTTAAACCATAACTTTCTATAGTTATACCAAAGCGCATATCGTATAAAAATAATACTTTATAAAAATTATCTTTCTTTGCATAGGTCTCTAAAACTTTTAATCCGTTTCGTTCGTAAGTTTTTTCGTAACCAGAAGCTTTTTTGCTATTAATTTTCATGTTTTGAGCCATATAATGAGTGTTTATAGCTAATAAGCCATCTTTACTTGCTCCATCTACAATTGTAATTTCGAGTTTTTGATTTTTATCGTTTTTATAAATTGCTCCTGCAGAAGCTATATTGTTTTGTGAAATACGACTTGTGGTAAAGGTTTCTCTTTTTAAATTACCCAAATTTTCTGGTAGCCAGTTTTTAAGTTGAGCTTCATTAGCAGGTTCTGTGTTTTTTAAGCGTTCTCTAAAATCGTTAGACTTAGGTGCTTTTTTTATTGTTTTAACAGTTTCTTGAAGAATTTCTTTGTTCTCTTTTTTAGTGTTACTACAAGAAAATAAAAAGAAGAAACAAATAGTAGTTGTTATTGTTTTTAGTAAATATTTCATATCGTTAATTTTTAAAGTCAAAATGAAATTACTGTGTATGAGGCAACGTTAGGGTACAAGGTTCGTAGGTGTATATTACTGAAGCACCATCTGGATTGATAATTTCTGCTTCTAATTTTTACTGCAATATTTTTAGTTTCCCTCATTTTTCAGACGTTTTTCAATATCTTCAATTCTATCATTGATTTCCTTTTTTTCTTCTTCAGAAGTAGCGCTTTTTAGTTCTTCCTTCAGGGTTTTTAGTTCTTTTTCGTAATTTTGTTTATTTATCTTTTTGGACACCTCTTCATACAATTCCTGATTTCTCTTTTTGTTACCAAAATACGAACTAAGGTCTAGGGCTTCTGGTATTTTAACCGTTATGTCTTGGTCGTAATAATACGTTGCTGTACCTTCTTTTAAAGCATTAATGTGTTTTAATCTGCCTTGTCGGTCAAAAGTCATGGATTTTCCTTTGTCTGGACCAGATTTTACTGTAAATTTTAAACACCCATTGGAAACTCCTTCACAATCAAAAGGTTTTGGTGTTACCTCATTACCATATTTTGCCCTAATAACTTCTGGAGAATAAAAAAATGCCCAATGTATAAAAACAGGAAAGCCGCCTATTGCATCTAATTCTTTACTTAATAATGCTTTTAATTCTTCTTTAAATTGTTTTTCAACCCCTGGATTCTCAAAGGGATCTTCTAATTTTTGACCCCTTTCTGATGTAAATACAAACCGTTCAAAAAGAGCAGCAATATAACCACTAGGATCCTTCAAAATTGAAGGATTATTCAAATCTAAAATTGAAGCCAATTCAATGAATTCAGAAACTAGTTTGTCTGTCATTAAATCAATGCTTAAATCCAAAATATCATTCAGATGAGCAATAGCCATTTGTTTAGCATTGAACCTTACATGTTTTTCTCCACTAAGCCCTTCAATGGCAAATGCTTGACCTTCAAACTGAACAGGGACATACCAATACCCATTTATGTCTGTGTATTGTTTGTGGCTTCCTCCTGATTCATAAAAAGGCTTTCCTCCCCATGCTTTTGCATCAAACGTATATTCTTTTTTAACAGTACTTACTTTCATTTCTAATGCTCTATTGTCCCAATCAAACTGAGCATCTATTCCGTCTTTACCACTTCGATACCTGTAATGCCCAAAATCTGTACCTTCAGAATGTAAGTCTCTACGATTTTCAACATCACCAACGGTCATTTCCATACGTATATCGCCTTGCCTAAATTTTTCCCAAAACCCAATTTTTTTAAAAACACCTGTAATTATATCTATAATGCCATCTGATTTTTCATTAGAATTATCTGCTGTTTTAACGGCGTCATCTGTAAAATAATTAAAGGTGCTTGCTAAGTAACTATATGCTTCATTAGTTTCTGTTTGGGCTTGTAGAGAAAAACTTAATAGAAGCAATAATGCTATATGTATATATGTTGTTTTCATGATTTGTTGTTTTATTCTATATAATCCTTTTGGTTAAAAGCCATTGTTTTAGGCTGTAATTGCGTACATACCATTTGGTAACTTTTGATAGCCGTGTTTTTTGATGTGAAATCAACCTCCATAATCATACTATTTTTAGTAAATGGTGAGTTTGGTATTTCTGCCTTGCTTTTAAACATGGCACCATAGATGGTGGCTGGAGCTTCGTTGGTAACCCAAAACCGTGTAATGCCTTCTTGCGTTGAAATTTCGTAACCTTTGCAATTAAACCCTAAGAGCTTTTTGTTACCTAATGGTTTTACTTGTTTGTCTGGGGCATCTTTAAAAGCTCCTACAAGTCTCGCTTTTGTTAAAATGTCCATTTTTTTACGGGCCTGCCTTTTTTTGCCTTGTATTTCGGCATAGTATACTTGCATACTACGTTCGTTATCGTAAACGATATGTTCGGTAAACCCATTTTTAGTTTGCTTTTTAGCATAATAGGTTTCGTTGGGCTGTAGTAAATAGTCAACTTTTACTGTATTGTTATTGCTTGTTACCTGCATAGTGACTTGATAAGAAAACTTGTAACTATCTGGCAGTTTTACATTATTGTCGGGCGGTGCTGGTATAGGGGGTCCCATCATTTCCATGGGGTTGGTGCTGGTATTGGGGTTTTGCTCCATGTTTCGACCACTCATAATCATATTTAATAACCCACTACCTTTTTGGGTTTCGGTATTTTTGGCACTCTCATTTCTGGTATTTTTGTTTTTAGATGTAGTAGCACTATCAATAGCCTGCTCCGTTTTTTTGCTGACCACCTCATCAGTTTTTTTAAGAATAGTTCGTTCTGCAGCTTGTTGCGCTTTTTTCTTTAATTTTTTAAAGAATTGAGCTTCTGCTGAATAACTGATACTTAAAAAAAGGAATATTGCTAAAATGTGTTTTGTTTTCATGATTTTATGTTTTTAAGGTTTTGAGCTTTTTACCAGCCGTAAACATTTCTGATTCTATTTGTTATTAAATATCGTATCTCAGTAAGATCATTTTTACCATCATCATTGTTGTCTATATATTGGTCAGTTCCATTAGTTAAAACAACAATACCAGCATTTTGAACTCCATCTTTGTTAATTTCTCTTATACCAGTAAAAAATGCTTTAAAGCCACCAGAGTTGGTTCCCCCATGACTATATCTATTTGCACCAGTATTCACTCCCATGTGATTGTCAACTAGGTTAGTGATAGCGTTTTTAGATAAAATTCTATTTCCTTGAAAAACACCATCGTTATTAATCATAATAATTAGATTAGCTAATTCTTCAGCATTTGTATACAGTCCTGCAGCTGCATATTGTGGGAACCTTAGAACTTTTACTTTTTCGCCACTTTTATTATGAGCTCTAGAGAATTCACCATACTTATTTTCAGGATTGATAACAAAACCACTTTTGTTCATTTTTAAAGGTCTTAAAATGTTGACTTGCATCCATGAAGGATAATTATTAGAAGTTATATCTTCTGTTAGTTTTTGTAAAACAGTAAACGCTTTTCCAGAATACCAACTAGATTTATTATTTGGACGTGAAATCATTTTAGTAGGATGATAGGTAATAGTTATATCTTTTAGAAGAGTATTTAAATTTGGCAAGCTATGTAAGTTTTCATAGCCTCCATAACCACCTCCTTTTTCACTACCTTTATAACTACAATTCGAATTAAATTGTGAACCTCTTCCTTCAATTCCGCTTCTATGTTGTAAGATGTTTTCTATAGTTACCTCATTAAAATTCTGAACCCAACTAGAATCTTTTACACATGAATTAAAAGGAATACTATTTTTAAGTTTTCCCGAAGTCAATAAGTTTTCGGTTAGTGTGACTTTATTATCATCAATTAACTTAAAAGCTCCAACTGCGGCAAATACTTTACTTATAGAAGCGGCTTGAAACATAGATTCTGGGTGTGCTGCATAACGCTTATCATTAGCTATTAAATGACCATAACTTGTTTTCCATGCAATTTTACCGTTAATAACAACTGCTACACTAACACCAGGTATTTTACGTTCTCTCATTATTTTCCAAATTGATTTAGAGGAATCAATATTTCGTTCAAAATCTCTTATTTTATTCGAAGGAATATTTTTAACACGTTTGTTAGCTACAACTGACCAGCCATTTTTATCTGGATCAAAAGTTAAAATAGAGTTGTTGTAACCTTTCCCTCTAAATTCTTTTAACTTTTCAAAAGCTTCTTCTGGTATGTTTCTTGAAAAGAAGTAATCTTCTGCCATTACTGTCCAACCTCCAGAAGGTGTGAATGATACTTTACTTATTTTTCGATCACTTGTTTTATTAGGCATATCAGTTTGTCTAATATTTCGCATTATTTGATAGCATTCATCTGGTATATTTCTAGTGTAAAATTGTCCATCAGTAGTCAAGATTACCCAAGCATTATTACTATTGTTGTAAATGTTTTTATAAGGAAATGATACACTTTCTATAGTCTTACCTTGCTGTTTAAACGATTGTATTTTCTCATAACATTCTTGTGGTATGTTTTTCGCATAAGTATTATTTTCTGTGATAATTATCCATGAATTGTCTCCACTATTAGGAGGAAAAACAACTTCTTTTATTTTTATTCCTTTGTTTACATACTCTTTAATTTTTTCATAACATTTTTGAGGAATATTTCTTGCAAAATGTTTATTGTCTTTCGTGATAATTACCCATCCCCCATTAGGTGAAAATGAGAAAGACTGAATACCTTTAGGTAAGAGTTCTTCCATTTTTTGATGAGCTTCATCAGAAATATTTCTGTTAAATTTTAGTTGAGCTATAGTTCCTACATTACTAGTTGAGTTTGTAGTTTCTTCTTCTGATTGAGAAGCAATTATAATATTATCTTGTAGATTTGGGCTTTGGTCGCTTAAAATGAGCGTGTTAGTATTTAGATTTGGCGAAGTGTTTGATGTATTCAAATTCTTTTCGGTTTCTCCTATTTGCGTGTTTTCCTGATTGGGGAACACATACATGAAATTGTCCTTTACAGTTAGTGTTTTTGTAGGTGTTTGTAACACGTTTTTGGACTCAAAATAGTTACCTGTAAGGGTGTTGTTTGTAGCTTTTAAAATTTGCTGTTGTACTTCATTAAACCTTAAGTTTTCTGTAATGTATTCATGTTCAAAATCAAATATCATCTGAGCATTTTTCTCAGGGAGTAGTGTATAGTTTCCGTACGTATTAAGGTCAATAAATTGAGGTTTTTTAACATCTGAAAATTCAACAGGTCTTAATTCATGATTGCCTGAAATAGTGCCTAAAAAGGTTTTGGTATTTGGATAGACATTTTTTAAGTTGGGTATTTTTTGAAGGTTTGATACCGAATTAATATCTAAAACTCTATTTGTTTTTCGGTCTACAATCATTGCAATTTGTATATCATTGGTAGAGGAGACGATTGTAAAGTTAGCAAAGCCCACTTTAGCATCGTAACTAGAGTCGTTAATACCGCTACCAATTGAAACCATAGTAGGCTGCATTTTAAATCTAGGAAGGTTAAGTATTAGCTTATCATCTAAGCGTATTTTTAGTTTGCCCATTTTACATTCTATTGTTACATGACGCCAAACGGGTTCTAGGGTATAAAACTCTTTATAGAAATTTTCGGCATTACCTGGTTGTGGTTGCGCCCAACTAGTTGATATCCCGTTTCGTTTTATAATGAAAGGTTGGTAACGAATGTCGTTTTGCTTATAACCATATTTTCCGTCCCATAATCTCACAGGAATACGTTGCCCATAAATAGAACTAGTTTTTCCAAAAAAAACATCAAACTCTATGATAAAATCACCATTAAGGTAGTTGTTGGTTTGATTGTTAATTATAGGTTTAATAATACTACCGTGCTTAAGACTTATAAATTTGTAACCGTCTTGTTGTTCTACAGTAGCCATACCTGTAACGACATCCCAATTACTTGGAAAGTCACCATAGGAATCGTTAGCTAGATTATCTTGATAGGTTTGAGCAAACCCTGCAAAACTTGTATATAAACTTAATAAGAAGGTGAAAATTAATCTGTTTGTTATTACTTTTTTCATTTTTAGTAGACTTTATTTACGGTATAACACGTAAATTATTTTTGTATTGATTGTAGTTTATTATGATAAAGGGGTTAACAAAAGCATCTATTTTTGGCTTTTTAGTACATAAAAAGGGGGATAAGAGGAGATATAACACTTAAAAATAGCTCAAAAGAATACCGAAGTACTGGCTAACTTTATAAGTTCAATAAAAGACTTTATAATTTGTTAAATTGAACTTGTAAACTGTATTTAGCAAATTTAAAATATTTAAAAATCAGAATATGAGGTCTTTGTATGTATTTGTGTGGTGAAAATGACTGAATATGAAAGAGATTGATTTATAAAGAGTTATTATAAGTATATTTAAGAAAATAAAGGAGTAGTATGATTCGGGCAATTATCATAGACGATGAATTTAACGCTGTTAAAAACTTGAAATGGGAGATAGAAAGCTTTTGTAGTGATATAGAAGTATGTGATACTTTTACCAATCCTGTTGAAGCAATTTCAGCTATTAATTATCTAAAACCTGATTGTGTTTTTTTAGATATTGAAATGCCCGAAATGGATGGTTTTCAACTTTTAGAAAGACTTACTTTTAGGGGTTTTGATTTAATTATTACTTCAGCTTATGATAATTATGCAATTAAAGCTTTTAAAGAACATGCAGTAGATTATTTATTAAAACCAATTGATTCAGAAGATTTGCTAAAGGCGGTAGATAGAGTTCGAGAAAATCAGAAACGTAATGTTTTAGGTAATCAGCTAAAAAACATAATTAAATCGTATGTGCCTGAGAAAAAGTTTTCGCGTTTAGCACTACCTACACTAGGGAAAACCATTTTTGTAAATTTTGAAGATATCATATACTGTAAGTCGAACGGAAGCTATACAGAAGTACACTTGAATACGAACAGTATGGAGATGCTGTCAAAAAAATTAAAAGAAGTAGAAGCACAAACCAACGATTCTTTCTTCAGGGTTCATAATTCGTATTTGGTTAATTTACATTATGTAAAAGAATATGTAAAAAATGAAGGTCCGTATTTGGTGTTAACCACTGGTGAAACAATTCCTATCTCTAGAGCAAAGAAAAATGAGTTATTACAAGTATTAAATTCGTAATCTTACTTTGAAAGAATCTGCTTTAACATATTTTTTAAGTGAACCACATCAAAATGGTTTCTTGATTTTTACTTTAGGTGTCCTTTTTATTCTAACGGTTTACCACTTTTTATTATATTTTCAGCACAAAGACAAGCTTTACCTTTTATATAGTGGATACACTTTTTTTATTATTCTTTCACAATTACAACACCTCAGAGAAGGCTTTTTATTTGAATTTTTACAATCTATATCAGAAGTAGTAAAATATCCAGAAGTATATACTGAAATGTATTATTTTATTTATGCATTTTTTGCTTTCAAGCTTTTAAACATAAAAAAAGAACTGCCTTTATGGTATAAAAGATGTTTTAAATGGTTGTATGTAATTATAATTTACTGTGTTCTAAAACTTATGGTTTTTATAATTATAGGAAATTGGGATATTTTACAAAAAGGATATTTACTCTTTACAATTGCGATGAGTATTTTAGGAATAGTAATGTACATTCCTTTTTTTAAATCAAAAAGTAAACTAAAGTACTATATGATAATAGGTTCAATGGTACTTTTTATAACTTCGGTAACCTCTTTACTGTACTATTTAAGCTTAATTAAACAAGGTCAAAGTATTGAGGCAGCGTATAGTATTTTATATATAGGTTTTATAGTAGAGAATATTATTTTTTCTTTAGGACTAGGACACAAACAAAAGTTAATTTTAGAAGAGCGTAATGAATCGCAGCAGCAACTACTTAAACAGTATGCTGAAAACGAAGAATTACGAGAAAAGGTTCAAAAAAAATTAGAATTAGATGTGGAAGCTCTTAGCAAACAAGCAGAAATTAAAAAACTAGAAACAGCTAAAATACAGTACGATAAAGAGCTGGCTGAGTTGAAGGTTTCAACATTACGAAATCAAATGAATCCACATTTTATCTTTAATTCCTTAAACTCTATAAAACGATATATTATTGATAACGATAAAAAAGAAGCCGTCTTTTATCTCAATAAATTCTCAAAACTTATTCGGAAAATTTTAGCGAGTACGATAGAAACAGAATCTTCTTTACAAGAGGAGCTTGAAATTTTAGAGTTATACATGAGTATAGAAAATACAAGACTAGATAATACGGTAGATTTTTCATTAAGTGTAGATGAATCGTTAAACTTAACGGCTATAAAAGTACCTCCTTTAATCACGCAGCCATTTATAGAAAATGCTATTTGGCACGGACTCGCATTAAAAAAAGGAAATCGTAAATTAACTGTTCAGGTTTTAAAAGTGAATGAAAATCAAGTACAAATAGATATTACAGATAATGGAATAGGAAGAGTAAAATCAAGAGAAATTAAAGAAAAAAAAATACACAAACGTACTTCTGTAGGAATAAAACTAACTGAAGAACGCCTACAACATTTCGCTAAAAATTGTAAAAGTAAATCCAACATTATTTTTACAGATTTGTATACCCAAAATAAACCAACAGGAACAAGAGTATCAATACTAATCCCTTTGGTATAAACTGAAAATATAACTCAAATACATATTATATTTATTTTGTTAAAAGCTGTAGTTTTGCCGAGTAAAAAACAATTTATTGTGATTTTACAACTCAAAATGAATAAAATTCAGAATGAATTATAAATATGCTTATTTAGTCCGATTTCAATATTTAGGATTTCGTTTACACGGTTGGCAAAAGCAACCAAATTTAAAAACAGTTCATTTTTTTGTTGATAAAACATTAAAGTTCGTGTGTAAAGGAATTCGTTGTAAATCAGTAGGAGTTGGGAGAACAGATGCCAAAGTATCATCAACCGATTATTACTTTCAATTGTTTATAGATGAAAAGCTAGACGAAGTTTTTTTTATGGAAGATTTCAATCGAAATTCACCTTCTGATATTCGTGTAGTAGCAGTTCAGAAGTTGCACGATGAATCATTTAATATTATCCAACATCCAAAAACAAAAGAGTATCGATATTATTTTTCTTACGGAGAAAAGAATCATCCTTATTGCGCAGCTTTCTTAACAGGGTATTTAGAAGAGTTGGATGTAGAATTGATGAAGCAGGGAGCTCAATTGTTTCAAGGGAATCATAATTTTAAACATTATTGTACTAAACCATCACCAGAAACAAAAGTTGAAAGAGAAATTGATGTTTGCAAGATTGAAGAAAACACTGAGTTAACAGCTTCTTTTTTTCCCGAGAAAAGTTATGTTTTAATTATCAGAGGAAGCGGATTTTTACGAAATCAAATCCGTTTGATTATGGGTGCCTTAGCAGAATTAGGTAAAGGAAATTATGATTTGGAGTTTATCAAGAGAAGTTTGAGTCCAGAGAATAGTAATATTGATTTTATGAAAACTATCGCGCCAGCTTCAGGGTTACATTTGCATAAAGTAGAATTCAAAAAATAAAGCTTGTCGATCGACAAGCTTTATTTTTTTACTATATTTTAGAGTAGAATTAGTCTCTAATTAAACTTCTTGAAATTACAATTTTTTGAATTTCTGAAGTTCCTTCGTAAATCTGAGTAATTTTTGCATCACGCATTAAACGTTCAACGTGGTATTCTTTAACGAAACCGTTACCTCCATGAATTTGAACAGCTTCAACAGTTTGTTCCATTGCTACTTTAGAAGCGTACAACTTAGCCATAGCACCTTCACGGTCGTAGTTTTCACCAGCATCTTTCTTGCAAGCAGCAGCCATTACTAAATGACGAGCAGCAGCAATTTCAGTATACATATCAGCTAATTTGAAAGCGATAGCTTGGTGGTTACAAATTTCAGTTCCGAAAGCTTTACGCTCTTTAGAATATTTTAAAGCTAATTCGTATGCTCCAGAAGCAATACCTAAAGCTTGAGCCGCAATACCAATACGTCCTCCAGATAATGTTTTCATTGCAAACTTAAATCCGAATCCGTCTTCTCCAATACGGTTTTCTTTTGGAACTTTTACATCGTTAAATTGTAAGGTGTGTGTATCAGAACCACGAATACCTAATTTATCTTCTTTAGGTCCAACGTGGAAACCTTCCATACCTTTTTCAACGATAAAAGCATTGATTCCTCTATGACCTTTAGCTCTATCTGTTTGAGCAATTACTAAATAAGTATCTGCACGACCACCGTTGGTAATCCAGTTTTTAGTACCGTTTAATAAATAGTAATCTCCTTGGTCTATTGCAGTAGTTGCTTGAGAAGTAGCATCAGAACCTGCTTCAGGTTCACTTAAACAAAAAGCACCAATTTGCTCACCAGTAGCTAATTTTGTTAAGTATTTTTGTTTTTGTTCTTCAGAACCATAAGCTTCTAAACCGTAACAAACCAATGAATTGTTTACAGAAACCATTACTGAAGCAGAAGCATCAATTTTTGATAATTCTTCCATAATTAATACGTAAGAAATAGCATCCATACCGCTTCCTCCATATTTAGGATCTACCATTACCCCCATAAAACCTAATTCACCCATTTTACGTACTAATTCGTCAGGGAATTGTTGTTTTTCATCTCTTTCTATAACTCCAGGCAATAATTCGGTTTGAGCAAAATCACGTGCAGCATCACGAATCATTAAATGCTCTTCTGTAAGATTAAAATCCATTATGTTTTTATATTTTATTAAATTATTCGTAAAAATCGTGCTCAAAGATACTTTTTTAATAGCAATTTTTCAATAGAGTTGTTATTTTTACTTCATGCAAGAAAAATATATTTACTGCATCGGTTTGATGTCAGGAACTTCTTTAGATGGTGTCGATTTAGCTTATATAAAAATGCATAGTTCTTTGTATAAAGATTTTGAAATTTTAAAGGCAGAGACCATTTCGTATTCAAAAGAATGGAAAACTAAATTACAAGAAGCAATAAATTACAAGGATAAAGACTTAAAAGAGTTAAATATTGAGTATGCTGAGTTATTAGGAGAAATTTTAAATAATTTTATTAAAACACATACTATAACCAATTTAGACTTTGTTGCATCGCACGGACATACAATTTTACATCAGCCAGAGAATGGAATTACACTACAAATTGGAGATGGACAAATTATAGCCAATCGTACTCAGCAAAAAGTAGTGTGCGATTTTAGAACTCAGGATGTACAATATGGAGGTCAGGGTGCGCCTTTGGTGCCTATAGGAGATCGATTATTATTTACTGATTACGAATACTGTGTAAACTTAGGAGGATTTGCAAATATTTCTTATGAGAAAAATAATCAAAGGATTGCTTTTGATATTTGTCCTGTAAATATTGTGTTGAATCATTATACACGCATTATAGGATTAGAGTATGATAATGAAGGGAAAATAGCTTCTGAAGGAACAATTAATGTAGAACTACTAGAGCGATTAAATCAACTTCCTTTTTATAAAAAAAATCCTCCTAAATCATTAGGGTTAGAGTGGGTTCAGAAAAATATCTTTCCTTTAATAGATGAATATGAGACCGATATTCCTACAATTTTGAAAACTTTTACTGAGCATGTTGCTGTTCAAATAGGAAATAGTGTAAAGAAAAATACTACCATTTTAATTACAGGAGGTGGAGCGTTCAATACGTTTTTAATGAAGAGAATAGAATTTTATGCAAAAACAAAAATCAAACAAGCAGATAAAGAACTTATCAATTATAAAGAAGCACTCATTTTTGCTTTATTAGGGGTGTTAAAAGTTCAAAACAAAGTAAATTGTTTACAATCAGTAACAGGCGCAAAAAAGGATCACTCTTCAGGTGAAATATTTTATCCCAAGAAATAACATAAACTATTTTGAGTAATGTTGTTTTTTATAATAAATTTGTTCGGTAACAACTAAATAACAAAAGCTACACTAAAATGAATCAACTTTAGCTCCCCTTTGGGGAAAATAATTACAGAGGTTTTTTGAAAATGAAAAAGAAATTATATAAAGTTGAAAATCATCTATAACAAAACTAAACAATGAAAGAATTACTTAAGAGATACGAAGAAAAACAACCAGAAGTAGTGTTTAATTGGAAAGATCCAGAAACTGAAGCTGAAGGTTGGACAGTTATAAACTCGTTAAGAGGTGGTGCTGCCGGTGGTGGTACACGCATGCGTAAAGGATTAGATAAATACGAGGTAACATCACTTGCTAAAACAATGGAAGTGAAGTTTACAGTATCAGGTCCAGCTATTGGAGGAGCAAAATCAGGAATTAATTTTGATCCACAAGATCCAAGAAAAAAGGGTGTTTTAGAGCGTTGGTATAAAGCGGTAGCTCCATTATTGAAAAATTACTACGGAACTGGTGGAGATTTAAATGTTGATGAAATCCACGAAGTAATTCCAATTACTGAAGATAGTGGTGTTTGGCATCCGCAAGAAGGGGTTTTTAATGGACACTTCAAGCCTACAGAAGCAGATAAAATTAACCGTATAGGTCAGTTACGTCACGGAGTTATTAAGGTATTAGAAGATAAAAATTTATCTCCTGATATTACAAGAAAATATACTGTTGCTGATATGATTACAGGTTACGGGGTTGCTGAAGCAGTACGCCATTACTATGATATTTATGGAGGAACTGTAGTAGGTAAACGTGCCGTTGTTCAAGGTTTCGGTAACGTAGGTTCTGCAGCTGCTTACTATTTAGCACAAATGGGAGCTAAAGTTGTAGGAATTATTGATCGTGTTGGTGGAGTTATTAAGGAGGAAGGATTTTCTTTTGAAGAAATTCAAGAAATGTTCTTAAATAAAGACGGTAATACCTTAGTTTCAGAAAACATGATTCCTTTTGAAGAAATAAACGAGCGTGTTTGGAATTTACCATGTGAAATTTTTGCACCGTGTGCAGCTTCTAGGTTAATTACTCAAGACCAAATTAATAGTATGATAAAATCAGGTTTAGAAGTAATTTCTTGTGGAGCAAACGTTCCATTTGCAGATAAAGAAATTTTCTTCGGGCCAATTATGGAAGATACTGATAAAAAAGTGAGTTTAATTCCAGATTTCATTTCTAACTGTGGTATGGCAAGAGTATTTGCTTATTTTATGGAAAGAAGAGTAGAAATGACAGATCGAGCTATTTTTGAAGATACTTCAAATACAATAAAAAAAGCATTACAAAGAACGCATGCCAAAAGTGCAGCAAAAACTCAAATAAGCGAGACTGCTTTTGAAATTGCTTTGAAAGAGCTAGTATAGTTTATAAATACAAAAAGTATGTTTAAATATTTTTTAGGGAATAGCCCTAAATGGTTTAAGTTAACCATAATTGGTTTTTTAATCTTTAATGTGTTTTCTTTTTTTGTCTTAGGTAAGACAATAACTGCATGGCTTTTTATAGCTGAGTTTATTTTTACACTAGCAATGGCATTAAAATGTTATCCATTGCAATCGGGAGGGTTAATAGCGATAGAAGCATTAATACTTGGACTTACAACTCCAGAGAATGCATATCATGAAGTAGCTCAAAACTTAGAAGTAATTTTGTTATTAGTGTTCATGGTTGCAGGTATTTATTTTATGAAACCTTTACTAATGTACATTTTTAGTAAGGTGTTTACTAAAATTAAATCTAAGGTATTACTATCTTTATTGTTTGTGTTTCTAGCGGCAGTATTATCTGCATTTTTAGATGCCTTAACGGTTACAGCCGTTTTAATTAGTGTAGCGGTAGGATTTTATGGAGTGTACCATAAAATTCATTCGAGTGCTTCTTCTGATTATGACAAAGATGGAGTTTTAGATAGAAAAGAGTTAAGTGGAGAAACCTTAGAACAGTTTCGTAGTTTTTTACGTAGTTTAATCATGCACGGAGTAGTAGGTACAGCATTAGGAGGTGTTTGTACATTGGTAGGAGAGCCACAAAACTTGTTAATAGGAGAACGTTTAGGTTGGGATTTTATTGAATTCTTTCAACGAATGGCGCCTATAACTATGCCTGTACTATTAGCAGGTATGTTAACTACCATATTGTTAGAAACTACGGGGTGGTTTGGTTTTGGAGCAAAATTGCCAAACGTAGCAGCAAGAATTATTGAAAGGTATACTGAGGAACAAGATGCTAAACGTACCGATAAAGAAAAATATGGGTTAATAATTCAAGGCACAGCAGCGGTGTTTTTAATAGCAGGATTGGCATTACATTTAGCACCTGTAGGTTTCATAGGACTAGCTTTAATTATAGTACAAACAGCCTTTATGGGAATTACAGATGAACATCAATTAGGGCATGCCTTTGAAGAGGCTTTACCTTTTACAGGATTGTTAGTTGTGTTTTTTGTAATCGTGGCTATGATTCACGATCAACATTTATTTACCCCTATTATTTCTTGGGCTTTAGAACAAGATCCGGCATCTCAACCAGGTCTTTTCTATGTCGCAAACGGAGCACTATCAGCAATTAGCGATAATGTTTTTGTTGCAACAGTTTATATTGGTGAAGTACAAGATGCATTTAAACATGGAACGATTTCAAAAGAACATTTTGAAAATTTAGCAATTGCGATTAATACAGGTACTAATTTACCAAGTGTAGCGACTCCAAACGGACAAGCAGCTTTCTTATTCTTATTAACATCATCATTAGCGCCATTAATTAATTTATCTTACGGAAGAATGGTAAAAATGGCATTACCTTATACCATTGTATTAGGTGGTTTAGGATATCTTATGGTGAAGATTGTATTAGGATAGATAAATAAAAAATAGCATTTTTAAAATCCTGAATTTTTTAAAGTTCAGGATTTTTTTAAACAATTAAAAAAGAAGTCATTCGTTAATAATTAAACACGTAAAAATTACATTAATGTTAGCATATTTTCAAGAACAAACCGAGTTACTAGAAGAAGTTCCACAAGAAAAAACATTATCAATCTATAATTTAATTATGGATGGAGGCGTTGGAGGGCAAATTATCATAGCTTTATTATTTGTATTATTAGCTGTAGCTCTTTACATTTATTTTGAGCGTTTCTTTGCAATTAAAGCAGCCTCAAAAGTTGATGTAAATTTTATGGATCAAATTAGAGATCATGTAACGAATGGTAGAATCGATAGTGCTAAATCACTTTGTGATACAACTGCAAGTCCTACAGCAAGATTAATAGGTAAAGGAATTTCTAGAATAGGAAAACCTTTAGAAGATATTAATACAGCTATTGAAAATGCAGGAAAACTAGAAGTGTATCAATTAGAAAGAAATGTTTCTGTATTAGCAACGATTGCAGGAGCTGCACCAATGATAGGTTTCTTAGGTACAGTAATTGGAATGATTGTTGCGATTCATGAAATAGCAAATTCAGGCGGACAAATAGATATTAAAATGCTATCAGATGGCTTATATACAGCTATGACAACTACAGTTGCGGGATTAATTGTAGGTATTATTGCATATATAGCATACAATCATTTAGTAGTTCGTACTGATAAGGTAGTGTATCAAATGGAAGCTAAGTCTGTTGAGTTTTTAGATTTATTAAACGAACCGGTATAATGAATTTACGAGGAAGAAATAAGGTCAATCCAAATTTCAATATGTCGTCAATGACTGATATTGTTTTTTTGTTATTGATATTTTTTATGCTAACATCAACACTGGTTACAGTAAGTGCCATTGATGTATTGTTGCCTAAAGCAGGAGGGAAAACTGAAAATCAAACTTCGGTAGCAGTAACTATAACAAACGATGCTTCATTTTATATTGATAAAACCAAGGTAAGCAATACAAATTTAGAAAAAGAATTACTAGCAAAAGTAGGAACAGATAAAAAGAAAACAGTAGTAATTCGTGGCGATCAAAATGTACCATATAAAAATGTAATGCAAGTAATTGATATTGCTAATAAAAACAAGCTGAAAATGATTTTAGCTGTAAAAGGCAAATAAATGACAGTTTTAGATACCCAACATAAACGTAAATCAGCTGTGATAACAGCAATTATTCTGATATTGTTATTGTTTGGAATATTCAATTATGGAATGAAATATTTAGATCCACCGATTGAATATGGATTGGCTATCAATTTTGGGAACTCTGAAGTAGGAAGTGGTGAGCCTGTTGAAAAAACAAAAGCGCAAGCGGCTCCTCAACAGGAAGAAGTAACAGAAGAGAACGTAGATGAAGTTCCTGAAGAAACAATTAAAGAAGAAATTATTACAGATGATACTGCGGAAGAAGTTCCTGTAGTTGAAAAAAAAGTAGAGAAAAAGGAAGCGGTAAAAGAAACTCCTAAAGAAGTAAAACCAAAAGAAAAACCAAAGCCTAAACCGTCTAAAGAAACTACAGATGCATTAAATAGTTTATTAAACGGAACATCTAAAGATGGAGCAAATACTGGGGAGGGAGATGATAAACAAACTGGCGTGAAAGGAAATGAAAATGGAGACCCAAATTCAGATAAATATTATGGAAATTCAGGAAGTGGCTCTGGTGGAAATTATAATTTAGCAGGAAGAAAAGCCTTATCAAAACCTATTGAAAAACCTAATTGCCAAGAGGAAGGGACTGTAGTGGTAAGTATCGAGGTAGATAGGAATGGAAAAGTAATAAAAGCAACTCCTGGAGCTAGAGGAACTACAAACTCGGCAGGATGCTTAGCAGAAGCAGCAAAAAAAGCGGCACTCAAAACTAAATGGAATGCAGATAGTAATGCGCGAGTAAAAGAGGTAGGAACTATTATCTACAAGTTTTCTCTTTCAAAATAATATATCTTTGCAAAATAATTATTCAATAAAGGTATAGATATACAGTTATTGAAGAATCAAGAAACATAAACAAATGAAATTAACTGTTATTGGAACAGGATATGTAGGATTGGTATCAGGGACTTGTTTTTCAGAAATGGGAAATAAAGTAACTTGTGTAGATATCGATCAAGAGAAAATAAATAAACTACACCAAGGGATCATACCTATCTACGAACCAGGATTGGAAAAAATGGTTTTGAAAAACGTAGAGAAACAAAACTTATTCTTTACGACGAAACTAGAAGAAGCTATTGAAGAAGCGGAAATTGTTTTTATAGCAGTGGGAACTCCTATGGGAGAAGATGGTTCAGCTGATTTGCAATATGTGTTGGCAGTAGCGAAAGAGATTGGTCAAAAGATGAATCACCGTTTGATAGTGGTAGATAAATCTACCGTACCCGTAGGAACAGCCGATAAAGTAAAAGCAACAATACAAGCAGAGTTAGATAAAAGAAATGTAGCGATTGAATTTGATGTGGTTTCTAATCCTGAATTTTTAAAAGAAGGCGATGCTATTAACGATTTTATGAAGCCAGATAGAGTGGTAATTGGGGCAGAATCTGAGTATGCTTTTGAAAAAATGCGTCAGTTGTACACACCATTTACTATGACAAATGACCGATTTATAGCTATGGATGTTCGTTCTGCGGAAATGACCAAATATGCTGCCAATGCAATGTTAGCAACGAAGATTTCCTTTATGAATGAAATGGCGAATATTTGTGAACGGGTAGGAGCAGATGTAAATAATGTACGTGCAGGAATTGGTTCAGACTCAAGAATAGGGTATAGCTTTATTTACCCAGGAGCTGGTTACGGAGGTTCTTGTTTTCCGAAGGATGTCAAAGCATTAAAGAAAATTGCCGAGGAAAACGGTTATGAAGCACAATTGATAAGGTCTGTTGAAGAAGTGAATAATCGTCAGAAATTTGTAATAGCAGAGAAAATCATTAAAAGATTTGGAGAAGATTTAACGGGGAAGACTTTTGGCTTGTGGGGATTGGCATTCAAACCAGGAACTGATGATATGCGTGAGGCTCCAGCAATTTATGTGATAAAAGAGTTGGTGAAGAGAGGGGCAAAAGTACAAGCGTACGATCCGAAAGCCATGGAAGAAGCACAGCATTTTTATTTAAAAGATGTTGAGAATATAGCGTATAAAAATGCAAAATACGAAGTGTTAGCTGAGGCTGATGCATTGATATTATTGACAGAATGGAAAGAATTCCGTTCTCCAGACTTTTCTGAAATTGAAAAACAATTAAAAACTCCTGTTGTTTTCGATGGAAGAAATCAGTATAACAGTTATAATTTGGAGGAAAGAGGGTTTGAATATTATCAAATAGGAAAAAACTAATGAAAATTTTAGTTACAGGGGCAGCAGGTTTTATCGGGTTTCATTTAAGTGAAAGATTGTTAGCAGAAGGACACACAGTTGTCGGAGTTGATAATATCAACCATTATTACGATGTCAATTTAAAGTATGCTCGATTAAAAGAGTTAGGGATTGGTAGAGAGGATGCTGAGGTGTTTTATAAAGAAACGATTAGTTCAACAAATAAAAACTTCAAGTTCGTCAGACTAAACCTAGAAGATAAAGAAGAGTTATTTCAACTGTTTGCTACTGAAAATTTTGAAGTGGTTTGCAATCTAGCAGCGCAAGCAGGAGTTCGTTATAGTATCGAAAATCCAGATGTATATATTCAAAGTAACATTGTTGGTTTTCTAAATATTTTAGAATGTTGTAGACATCATGAGATTAAACATTTGGTGTACGCAAGTAGTTCAAGTGTATACGGAGCCAATAAAAAAGTGCCTTTTTCAGAAGAGGACACAGTGGATAATCCTGTGAGTTTGTATGCAGCAACAAAGAAAAGCAATGAATTGATGGCTCATACGTATAGCCATTTATATAAGATTCCAACAACAGGATTACGATTTTTTACAGTATATGGACCATGGGGAAGACCTGATATGGCGCCGATATTATTTGCTGATGCAATTTCAAATAATCGTCCAATCAAAGTGTTTAACAATGGAGATATGGAGCGTGACTTTACCTATATAGATGATATTGTGGAAGGGGTTAAGAGAGTTATAGAAAAACCTGTTGAGAGTAGAGAACTATATAAAATATACAACATAGGTAATAACGACTCTGTGAAATTGTTAGATTTTATAACGCAGATGGAAACAAGTTTAGGGAAAGAAGCTACAAAAGAGATGCTACCTATGCAGATGGGGGATGTAAAAAGAACGTGGGCAAATGTTGATGGTTTAATCAAAGATTATGAGTATAAACCAGAGATTAAAGTAGAAGAAGGAGTACGTCGTTTTGTAAAATGGTATCAGGAGTACCATAATTAATTTTTCTTCATTTTTAATAATTTATTAGTTTTCTAAATGACTTATCAAGAAGTATTAGACTGGATGTTTGCTCAGTTGCCAATGTATCAACGTCAAGGGAAAGCAGCATTTAAAAAAGACTTAACCAATATTATTGCCTTGAGTGAAGAGTTGGGAAATCCACATAAAAAGTTTAAAACAATTCATGTAGGAGGAACGAATGGAAAAGGATCTACCAGTCATATGGTTGCTTCTATATTACAAGAAGCAGGTTATAAGGTTGGATTATATACTTCCCCACATTTAAAAAACTTTACAGAACGTATTCGGGTTAACGGAGAAGAAATTTCGAGAGAAGCGGTAATTGACTTTATAGAAAGCAATAAATTTTTTTTAGAAAATCAAGGCTTGTCATTTTTTGAAATGACGGTAGGAATGGCTTTTGAAGAATTTGCAAATCAAAAAGTAGATATTGCAGTTATTGAAGTAGGCTTAGGGGGAAGATTAGATTCAACTAATATAATTACACCCGAAGTTTCTGTAATTACGAATATCGGATTAGATCATACGCAGTTTTTAGGGGAAACCTTACCAGAAATAGCATTTGAAAAAGCGGGAATCATTAAATATGGAGTTCCAGTGGTTATTGGTGAGCACCAAAAAGAAACGGAAAGTGTTTTTACCGCTAAAGCGGAAGAGTGTAAAGCGCCTATAGTTTTTGCTTCAGATAATCCTAAAAACTATACGACAGATTTATTAGGAGACTACCAGAAGAATAATGTAACGACAGCTGTAACTGCCATTCAGCAATTAAAAGGATTTTCAATATCAGAAGAAAATATAAAAAACGGATTGTTGAAGGTTGTAAAAAACACTAATTTAAAAGGTCGTTGGCAGGTGTTACAGAACAATCCGAAGGTTATTTGTGATACAGCACATAATAAAGAAGGGTTATTTTATACATTGAAACAACTAAAAAAGGAAAATTATAAGCAATTGCATATGGTGTTAGGAGTTGTTTCAGATAAGAATTTGAGTGAAATTTTACCCATGTTTCCAAAAAATGCGATGTATTATTTCTGTAAACCAAATATTCCTCGTGGCTTGTCAGCAGACGAATTAAATGAACAAGCGAAGGAATTCGGATTGGTAGGAGAGGTGTTTGATTCTGTAAGTCAAGCACTTGAAAAGTCAAAAGAAAATGCAGTTAAAGAAGATGTAATTTACATTGGTGGTAGCACATTTGTGGTGGCAGAAATTTTATAGAAAAAAAATGAAAAAAGTTATTGTCAATCTCTAAAACTGTTATATATTTGCATCCGCAATTAACAAGTAAGGGCGCGTAGCTCAGTTGGTTCAGAGCACTTGGTTTACACCCAAGGGGTCAGGGGTTCGAATCCCTTCGCGCCCACAACTCTTACAAAGATTTAATTGCAAACGGGCGCGTAGCTCAGTTGGTTCAGAGCACTTGGTTTACACCCAAGGGGTCAGGGGTTCGAATCCCTTCGCGCCCACCAAAAGTCTCATCATTGATTTGATGAGACTTTTTTGTTATATAACCTTTTGTTAATGATGTTTTTTGTAGTTTTGTGAGCTAATAAAAAGAGAAAAAGATATAAAATTCTTCAAAAAATGAATATAGATCTTTCCGGAAAAAAAATAGTAGTCACAGGAGGTGCTGGTTTTATTGGTTCCAATCTTTGTGAAGTGTTATTAGAAAAGAGCAACGAAGTTGTATGTTTAGATAACTTTGCTACTGGAAAAAAAGAAAACATAGTACATCTTCATGGAAATGTTAATTTCAGTTTAATAGAAGGAGATATTAGAAACATGGAAGATTGTAGGAAAGCTGTTGAAGGAGCAGATTTTGTACTGCACCAAGCAGCTTTAGGTTCAGTTCCTAGGTCAATAAACGATCCTGTTACTTCGAATGATGTAAATGTGGGAGGTTTTTTAAATATGTTAGTAGCTGCTAGAGATGCTGGAGTAAAAAGATTTGTATACGCTGCAAGCTCTTCAACTTATGGAGATTCAAAAGGATTGCCAAAAGTAGAAGATGTTATAGGAAAGCCATTGTCTCCGTACGCAATAACGAAATATGTAAACGAATTGTATGCTGATGTTTTTGCGAAAACCTACGGTTTAGAAACTATCGGATTGCGTTACTTTAATGTATTTGGAAGAAAGCAAGATCCCAACGGAGCGTATGCAGCGGTGATTCCGAAGTTTGTAGGACAGTTTATGAAAGGAGAGTCTCCTACAATTAACGGAGATGGAAATTATTCAAGAGATTTTACTTACATAGACAATGTGATTCAAGCGAATTTATTGTCTTTAGTGGCTGATAAGCCTGAAGCGATAAATACGGTGTATAATGTAGCTTCTGGAGATAGAAATACACTAAACGATTTGGTAGGGTATTTAAAAGAATATCTGTCTGAATTTGATGCTTCAATAAAAAATATAGAAGTACAACACGGGCCTAATAGAGTAGGGGATATCCCTCATTCTTTAGCAAGTGTAGAAAAAGCAACAAAATTATTAAACTATAATCCACAATATTCACTTCAGCAAGGATTAAAAGAGGCAATAAAGTGGTATTGGGAAAATTTATAAAAGAATGAGTCAACCAAAAATAGCTGTTATAGGATTAGGATATGTAGGTTTACCGTTAGCAAGATTATTTGCAACAAAATATCCAACAGTAGGTTTTGATATCAATATAGAGCGTGTAGCAGAATTGATGTCGGGAACCGATAGTACGTTAGAAGTAGAAGATGAGGTGCTTCAATCTGTACTGGTAGAGCAACCTTCAAACATGAATGGTTTGTTTTGTTCTACCTCTTTGGATGATATTAAAGATTGTAATTATTACATAGTTACTGTACCAACGCCAGTAGACAAAAACAATCGTCCTGTATTAACTCCTCTAGTAAAAGCGAGTGAAACGGTAGGAGCAGTATTGAAGCAAGGAGATATTGTAGTGTATGAGTCAACAGTGTATCCTGGTGCAACAGAAGAAGAATGTATCCCAGTATTGGAAAGAGTGTCAGGTTTGAAATTTAACGAGGATTTTTATGCAGGCTATTCTCCAGAGCGTATCAATCCAGGAGATAAGGAACATACGGTTGAAAAGATTTTGAAAGTGACTTCAGGTTCCACACCTGAAGTAGGAAATAAAGTAGACGATTTGTACAAATCGGTGATTACTGCAGGGACGCATTTAGCACCAACAATTAAAGTGGCGGAAGCAGCTAAAGTAATAGAAAATTCTCAAAGAGATATTAATATTGCTTTTGTAAATGAGTTAGCGAAGATTTTTGGTCTGATGGATATTAATACACATGATGTATTAGTGGCAGCAGGAACCAAATGGAATTTTTTACCATTTAAACCAGGATTAGTAGGAGGTCATTGTATAGGAGTAGATCCTTATTATTTAGCACAAAAAGCTCAAGAATACGGGTATCATCCAGAAATTATTTTGGCAGGACGTAGGCTAAATGATAGTATGGGAGACTATGTAGCTTCAGAGGTGGTAAAATTGATGATAAAAAAAGATATTCGTGTTAAAGATGCGAAAGTGTTAGTATTAGGAGTAACGTTTAAAGAAAACTGTCCAGATGTACGAAACACTAAGGTAGTAGATGTGGTAGCCGCATTAAAAGAATATGGTACGGATGTTACAATTTATGACCCTTGGGCAAACGAAGAAGAAGTGAAGCATGAGTATGGGTTAACGTCAACTAGTAAGTTGCCAAATGAAACCTTTGATGCAATTGTATTAACAGTAGCTCATAAAGAGTTTAGTACACTAGATTTTTCTTCATTACGAAATGAAAAATCAGTAGTATACGATGTTAAAAATGTATTAGCTACCTCAATAAAAGATAAAAGTTTATAGTGAAAAATTTTGCACTCATAGGAGCAGCAGGCTATATAGCTCCACGTCATTTAAAAGCAATTAAGGATACTAATAATATCTTGGTGGCAGCTTTGGATAAAAATGACAGCGTAGGGATACTAGATAGCTATTTTCCAAAGGCTGATTTTTTTGTAGAGTTTGAGCGTTTCGACCGTCATATTGAAAAGTTAAAACGTCAACAAAATATTCAGTTAGATTATGTAAGTATTTGTACACCTAATTATTTACATGATTCTCATATACGTATGGCGCTACGTAGGGGCGCAGATGCAATCTGTGAAAAACCATTGGTATTAAATCCATGGAATGTAGATGCCTTAGAAGCGATTGAAAAAGAAACAGGAAATAGAATTAATACCATATTGCAATTACGATTGCATCCAAGCATTATTGCTTTAAAAAATAAAATTGAACAAGAAAATAAGAAAGAAAAATACGAAGTAGATTTAACCTATATCACTTCTAGAGGCAGTTGGTACGACATTTCTTGGAAAGGAGATGAAAGTAAATCGGGTGGAATAGCCACCAATATAGGGGTGCACTTTTTCGATATGTTGTCTTGGATTTTTGGTAATGTACAAGAAAATAAAGTACACCTTAGAGAAAAACACAAAGCTTCTGGTTATTTAGAGTTTGAAAAAGCACGTGTCCGTTGGTTTTTGTCAATTGATGAAACTACATTGCCAAAAGAAATCAAAGAAAAAGGACAACGTACCTACCGTTCAATTACGGTAAATGGAGAAGAAATTGAATTTAGTGGAGGTTTTACGGATTTACATACTACAAGCTACCAAGAAATTTTACAAGGAAATGGCTTTGGTTTACAAGAAGCAAGACAGTCCATTGAAATTGTGCATGATATTAGAAATAAAGATGTGTTTATATCAGATAATCACCATGCTTTTTTAAAGCTTTAATACTAGTTTTTAAAATAGTTAGAAATGAGTCAGTTAAAAAAAGGAGCTATTTTATCTTATGTTACAATTGTATTAACAAACATTGTAGGTTTAGTTTTAACCCCATTTATAATTGAAAAGTTAGGAGATGCTGAATATGGATTATACACATTAATAGGTGCTTTTGTAGGTTATATTAGCGTTTTAGATTTCGGGCTAAACAATACTATTGTAAGATTTGTTGCTAAATATAGAGCAGAAAAAGATAAACGAGCAGAGGAAAACTTTTTGGGAACTACAATGCTTATTTATGGAATAATATCTTTAGTTGTTCTTTTTTTTGGTGTACTACTATATTTTAATTTAGACAGTATTTTTTCATCTTCATTAACCAATACCGAATTAGAAAAAGCTAAGGTAATGTTTGTTATTTTGATTTTTAATTTAGCAATAACATTACCTGGAGGAGCTTTTGCGGCTATATGCTCTGGTTATGAGCATTTTGTTTTTCCAAGAGCTGTTAATATAGGAAGGTATATCTTTAGATCATTAATGGTTGTAGGGCTATTAATGTATGGAGGGGATGCAGTAGGCTTGGTGATTTTAGATACTATTATGAATATTTTAGTCATTAGCCTAAATAGTTTTTACGTATTTAAAAAATTAAAAGTAAAGTTTAAATTTTTTCAAACAGAACTAGTTCTTGTAAAAGAAATATTTTCTTACTCTATCTGGATTTTTGTTTTTGCAGTAGTACAAATGTTTCAATGGAGGTCAGGTCAAGTGATACTAGGAGTAGTTACAGATACAACTACAGTAGCAATTTATGCAATAGGTATTATGTTAGGGACTTATTATGGTGCATTTGCTTCGGCTATAAATAGTGTAGTACTGCCAAAAGCAACAAAAATGGTTGTGAATTCGGAAACTGGTGAGTCTATAACAAACATGATGGTGAAAATAGGAAAGCCAATATTATTGGTTTTAGGATTAGTTTTAATTAATTTTTCTTTGTTTGGGAAAAAATTTATTTACTTATGGGTTGGAGATACATATAAAGAAGCATGGTTTATTGCTGTAATGATAATGTTACTGATGACAGTACCCTTAACCCAAGGTTTTGGAAATTCAATTTTAGAAGCTGATAATAAAATAAGAGGCAAAGCACTATTAAATTTAATAACAATGGCGCTAGGTGTTTTAGTTGGGTATTTTTTAGCAAAAGATATTGGTATGAATGGTATGCTGTATGGTATTTTATTAGGGTTATTTGTTAATATGATTATAACAAATATATATTATGTTCATTTTTTTAACTTTAAAGTAATATACTTTTTTAAAAAGCTATATGCTAAGTTTGTTTTTATTCTATTAATCTCACTAATACTGGGTTTAATGTTGAATTATGTATTTAAAGACATTACATGGATGTACTTTTTTGTTAAAGTTACATTATTATCTATAACATATGTATATATAGTTTATTTAGTTTTTCTAAATGTAGAAGAAAGAAAAAATGTTAAAAAAAGATTATTTAAGTGAATGGAATAAGAAATTTTGAGAGTTTTGAGTATACTATTATTCTAGTAAAGCAAGAATTTACTTTACTAAAAATAAATAAACTAATCTAGCCAAAAGAAGAGTATTAATAAAGTGGAATGGTGGCGAAGGGTAGAGAGAATATAAAAAGAGAGGATTAAGGGGGTTAGTCTAGCTATAGAAACGTTTATTCAAAAATATGAATAAAATGAGAATAAAAATAAAAACGATAACATGTCATGAAGTTTATAACCATGGGGCGTCTTTGCAAGAATATGCATTATTACAGTTTTTAAACACTAAAGGACATCAATCAGAAGCGTTACATTATAAGCCAGAATATTTATCAGGCCATTTTAAATTATGGACTGTGAGTAATCCTAAGTTTAATTTGCCTATTTTAAAACAAGCTTATTTGCTAGCAAAATTACCTCAGAGATTAAAGAATTTAGCTCGAAAAAAAAAATTTGATGAATTTGCTAAAAGATATATTCCTACTGATAGTGTTTTATATAAAACCAACCATGACTTAAAACAGAATTTACCTGATGCAGATGTGTTTATTTGTGGTAGTGATCAAATATGGAACTCTTTTTTTCAGAATGGTAAGGACCCTGCATTTTATTTAAATTTCGTACCTAATACAAAATTGAAAATAGCTTATGCAGCTTCGTTTGCTATAGATGAATTAGAAGAAGACATAAAACCACTAGTAAAAGAGAATGTGTCAAGATTAGATGCGGTTGGAGTAAGAGAAATTTCTGGTGTTAGGATTTTAAAAGATTTAGGCTTAACCAATGCAGTGCAAGTTTTAGATCCCGTTTTTTTATTAGATAGAGCGCATTGGAATAAGTTTATGTCACCAATAAAAGAAGATTATATTTTTGTGTATGATTTTGATTCTAACCCAACAATCAAAGAAGTTGCTTTGTGTTTAAAAAAGTTAAATGGCTGGAAAATTTATTCGGTGAATCAAAACATAGATTATGCCGATAAAGTGTATTGGTATGATGGACCAGAGAAGTTTTTGAGTCTAGTATCTCAATCACAAATGAATATTACTAATTCTTTCCATTCAACTGCATTTTCCATAATTTTTGAAAAACAATTGGTAGTTGTGAACCGTGAAGAAAAAATTAATACAAGAATGAGAGATTTACTTTCACTTTTTAATTTAAACGAGCGGTTAATTACGACTATAAATGAATTTAATAGTCTTAAAAAGATTGACTATAAACAGATTAAAACGCAAAAAGAATCTTGTGTTAAAAAATCACAAGAATTTTTATGTAATGTATTAAATAAATGAAAAAGATAGTTTTTGTAATAGAATCCTTGCATTTAGGAGGAGCTGAGAAGAGCTTAGTTACTTTACTTAATAATATAGATTATAGAAAATATAAAGTAGACTTAATCCTGTTTAAACAAGGAGGAGTCTTTTTTAAAGAGGTTCCCAATGAGGTAAACTTAATACAAAAAAGTTTTCCTGTTTTATCTTTTTTTGATAGATTTTTATTTAAAGTTAAAAAGTTAACAAATAGGGAAAAGTACCATAATGCTCAATTGTTATGGGATTTAATCAGAGATAAATTTGATTTTTATGAAAAAGAATATGATATAGCAGTGGCTTATAATCAAGGCTTTTCAACATATTATGTCAATAAATTTATTAAAGCTAAAATAAAGTATGCTTGGTTAAATACAGATTATAAAAAAGCAGGTTACAATATTGAATTTGATTTACCAATATATAATGAATATGAAGCAATAGTAGCTGTTTCTCCTGAAGCAAAAAAAGGTATAGAAGAAGCTCTTCTAGGTATGAATTCTACTTTAAATATCAAAGTTATTAAAGATATATCAGATCAAGAAATAATACTAAAGAAGAGTAAAGAAGAGTTAGATTTCAAGTTTGATAAGAAGAGGATAAACATCGTAACTGTAGCTAGACTAGCTAAACAAAAGGGATTGCACCTTGCGGTTGAAAGTTGTAAAAGATTAATAGATCAGGGATACAAAGTACACTGGTACATAGTTGGAGAAGGTTCCGAAAGAAAAAAAATAGAAGCTTTAATAAAAAAACATCAGTTAAAAGATACCTTTTTTCTTGTGGGAGAGACTCATAATCCATATCCTTATATTGAAAAATGTGATATTTATGTGCAAACTTCCTTATTTGAAGGTCTAGGGTTAACTGTAATAGAAGCAACAATTCTTAAAAAGCCTATAATTTGTACAAATTTTCCTACTGCAGCCTCTATTATTGAAAACGAAGAAACTGGGTTAATTTGTGACATGAATACTGAATCTATAGTGTCATCGATAAAGAATCTAATAAATAGGAAAGATTTGCAAGACAAATTGGTTTATAATCTTAGTATAAAAATGAATCAAGAAAAAGAAAAAACCCTAAAAAAAATAGAAGAAATTTTTAGTTAAGTATGTCAATTACATTACGAGAGTCTAATCATCTTAAGTCAATAGCAATTTTGATGATGTTGTGCCTTCATTTATTTAATAGAGATTATCAAGGTATATTTAATCCTTTAATATTTATAGGTAAACAACCATTATCGTATTATATTTCTTTGTTTAGCGATGCATGTGTGCCAATTTTTGCTTTTGTGAGTGGATACGGATTATTTTATAAGTATCAGCAAAATAAAAATGATTATTTGAAGGGTAATTACATAAGATTGAAAAAACTATATATTAATTATTGGGTAGTTTTAGTGTTATTTGCTGTTTTTTTAGGCTTTCTTTTAAATAAAGATGGCTATCCAGGTGATTTTTATAAAGTTATATTGAATGTAACAGGTTTAGAAACAAGTTATAATGGTGCATGGTGGTTTTTTACTATTTATGTTTTTTTTGCACTTACAAGTAAATTTTGGTTTAGTTTATTAAATAAATTAAATGCTTATTGGTATTTCTTTTTTTTAGCAGCTATTTATGTTTTGGCTTTTTATTTTAGGATTTACAAAACAGATATCTTTGATAATCCTTATTTAAAATGGATGCATGTAAAAGCTGCATTGTATTTTTGCACATTACTTCAATTTATGCTGGGTGCTTATGCGTTTAAATTTAATTGGGACAGTAAAGTGGATAAACTTTTTAATAAATTAAATTATAAAGAAATAGTAGCATGTTTAGTTATTCTGTTAATTTTTATCTTACATGCATTAATACCTAACCTAATAATTGCTCCTTTTACAGCTTTGGTATTTATATTTATGTTTTTACAAATAAAACAACCCAGATTTAACTATAAAATCTTAGATTTTTTTACTCCTCATGCTACTAATTTTTGGTTGATTCATATGTTTTTCTACTCAATTTTTTTTTCTAATTTAATATATAGTTTTAAGTATCCGATAATAATTTTTTTTACATTATTAATAGTCTGTTTATTGGGTTCTTTTATCATCAATTTTGTCATTTCTAAAATAAATAGAATAATATGAAACTTCTCTATATAACAAACGGTATTAATGGTGCTGGAGGCTTAGAACGGGTGCTTTCTGTTAAAGCTTCTTATCTTGCAGATCATTATGGTTATGAAGTAAGCATACTGTCTTTAAATAATAATCATTTAAATCCGTTTTATACATTTTCAGATAAGATTACTATGTTAAGCATTCCGGTGGCTGGAAATCCGCTCCAATATATTAGGGCGTATAAAAGGGGTATAATTCAAATTATGGATCAAATAAAACCAGATGTGATTTCGGTTTGTGATGATGGATTAAAGGCATATTTTATTCCTAAAATAGTTTCTAAAAAGACTTCTTTAATCTATGAGCGACATGTTTCCAAAGAAATAGAAATGCGTGATGATTATAGTTTTTTTAAGAAAGTAATGATAAGGCTAAAATGGAAGTTAATGGAGTGTTTAGCAAAATCTTATCACAAATATATAGTGCTAACTTCTGGAAATGTACACGAATGGAAAAATTTGAAAAATATAGAGGTAATAGCTAATCCATTATCCTTTTATCCTAAGGAGAAATCTAGTTTATTAAAGAAACAAGTAATATGTGTGGGTAAACAGAGCTATCAAAAAGGACAAGACTTATTACTGGATGCTTGGAAGAAAGTGAATCATAAGTATCCGGATTGGAACTTAGCTATGTATGGAAAAATTGAACCTTCATTAAGTCTTGAGAAAAAAGCGAAAGAATTAAATATTATAAACTCAGTATCTTTTTATAAACCAGAGAGAGATATCCAAGATAAATATCTGGAATCGTCTATATATGTTATGTCTTCAAGGTTCGAGGGGTTTGGGATGGTATTAATTGAGGCCATGGCTTGCGGGGTTCCTGTTGTTAGTTTTGACTGTCCTCACGGTCCAGCCGACATTATTACTGATGGAGAAGATGGATATTTAATTGAAAATGGGAATACCGATGTGCTTGCTTTAAAACTGATTAAACTAATAGAAAACAAAGAGCTTAGAATACAAATGGGGGTAAAAGCTAAGCAAAACGTTAAAAGGTATTTGGTTGAAGAAATTACAAAGCAATGGGATTTGTTGTTTAAAGAGTTAACCAAATGAAAATAGTTTATAATACAGATCAGATATACTCACATGGTGGTATTGAGAAGGTAATGGCAACCAAGGTGAATTATTTGGCGAAAACAGAAGATATTGATGTTTATATTCTAACGACTGAACAAAAGCAAAAGCCGCCATGCTATCTATTAAACCCTGCTGTAAAATTAGAAGATTTAGGTGTTAACTATCAAAGAGATTTGTCCTATTTTAGTTGGAGAAACCTCAAAAAGGCAGTCAAACATTTGATAAAGCAGCGAAGAAAATTCAAAGAATTGCAGCCTGATGTAGTCATATCTCCCAATTATAATTTTGACCATTATTGGCTACCTTTTATTATACCCAATAAAACAAAATTAATTAAAGAATTGCATAGCTCCAGATTTTATGAGGTAGAAAAACGAAAACAAAAAAGTTTTAAAAACAAGTTGTCATGGAAGTTACAAGACTGGATCGAAGCTAAATACGATAACGTAGTGGTACTTAATGACGATGAAGCGAAATATAGACCAGGAAACAACACTGTTGTAATTTCTAATCCTACGATAGTGCCTGTGTATCAAGCAGATGTTAAGCAAAAAAAAGTCATGGCTGCGGGCCGTATTTCGCCTGTTAAAGGATTTGATAAATTAATTAAAGCTTGGCAATTAGTAAATAAAGATTTTCCAGATTGGCAATTACACATTTATGGGGATAATTATGGGAATACTAAGAGTGATTTACAAAAATTAATAAAAACTTTAGCGTTAGAGCAAAGTGTTACTTTTAAAGAAAGCGTTACTAACTTGCCCAAAGCAATGCTTAACTATGGAATTTACGTCATGAGTTCAGAGACAGAGTGTTTTCCAATGGTTCTCCTAGAAGCCTTGTCTGTTGGTTTACCAGTTGTGTCGTTTGATTGCCCTAATGGACCAAGACATATAATTACTCATCAAAAAGACGGTTTATTGGTTGAAAATCAAAATATTGAAGCATTAGCAGAAGAGGTGAGAATGTTAATGAACAATGATACTTTAAGAAATGAATTTAGTAGTTTTGCCAAAACCAGTGTGCAAAGATTTGAAGTAAACCAGATTATGAAAGAATGGTTATCACTGTTTAAGAACGTCAGCTAGACTTATGAGTATTGATTTTATACCATTAGAGTATTATACGCCAATTTTTTATTATATACTTATGTTGGTGGTGCTATTTACTTTTTTAGAGTTATTAACTAAAGGCTTTCTAAATACAAAATATGGTTTGTTGTTCGTTTTTGCTATAGTGCTGTATATGGGACTAAGACCTATAAGTGGTTTTTATTTTGGCGATACGTTAAATTATGCGCAAATTTTTGAAAGGTATCAAAACAGTGTTACTATAACTACTTCAAAAGATGTGTCTTTTCATTATTTTATCATGTTTTGTTCAACGATAATGGGAGTACATACATTCTTTCTTATTTGTGCTTTTTTATATGTATACCCATTATACTTGGTAAGTAAAAAGTGGTTTAAGCAATATTGGTTTTATGCTTTTTTATTGTTAGTTGCATCATTTTCATTCTGGGCCGGAGGAGTTAATGGTATAAGAAATTCAATGGCAGGATCTCTCTTTTTATTTGGGGTGTCTAGAGATAAACGTTTGTTTCAAATGTTTTGGATTTTTATAGCAATTAATTTTCATAAGTCAATGTTATTACCTACAATGGGTTTTATATTAGCTCAGTTTTACAATAAACCCAAGTACATAATAGTTTTTTGGTTATTATGTATTCCATTATCATTAATAGGGGGAGGTTTTTGGGAAGTTTTTTTTGCCAATTTAGGTTTTCAAGATGATAGATTATCCTATTTAACACAAGGTAATATAAATAATGATAACTTTGCCTATACAGGCTTTAGGTGGGATTTTCTATTATATAGCTCTTTTGCAGTATATGCTGGCTGGTATTTCATAGTTAAAAGAGGTTTTAATGATAAAGTTTACAATTGGCTTTTTATTACTTATTTAGTTGCAAATGCATTTTGGATTCTAGTTATTCGAGCTAATTTTTCAAATAGGTTTGCTTATCTTAGTTGGTTTATGATGGCATTGGTGATAGTCTATCCACTTTTAAAAGAACGTATAATTAAACAACAATCGATAAAACTCGGATGGATTATATTGATTTATTTTGCGTTTACATTTTTTATGAACGTCATATTAAAATAATAGTTTTATGAAAACAATTACAGTATTTACCCCCACTTATAATCGCGCTTATTGTTTGAGTCAGTTATATGAAAGTCTTTGTAGGCAAACAAGTGATGATTTTAAATGGTTAATAGTTGATGACGGATCAACTGATAGCACAGCAGAATTAATCGAGAAATGGATAAAAGAGGAGAAAATATGTATAAATTACCATTATAAAGAAAATGGAGGGATGCATACAGGGCATAATATGGCATTAAAATTAATAACAACAGAACTTAATATGTGTATTGACTCAGATGATTATGTTCCAAATGACTCTATTGAAAAAATTATAAACTTTTGGAAAAGTAATAAGCGTGGTAATTACGCGGGTATTTTAGGGTTAAATAGGTATAAAAATGGTAATTTAGTTAGTACAAAAAAATTTCCTGATAACATTAAATCAGGAAAATATTCTTTGTTAAAAAGAAAGTTTGATTTGGTTGGAGATGTTAAGTTTGTTTATGTTACTGATGTTATAAAAAAACAGGATGATTATCCAGTTTTTACAAATGAAAAGTTTGTGCCATTAGGGTATAAATATAGTAAGATTGATATGGAATATGATATGCTTTTTTTTAATGAAACATTATGTATAGTGGATTACTTGCCCGATGGATCAACTAGAAATATGTTTAAACAATACTACAAGAACCCAAAAGGTTTTGCGTTTAGTAGAATAGAATCTTTAAAAGGGCTTTACTCATTAAATGAAAAATATATTATTTGTATTCATTTGGTAGCAGAGTCTTTACTTTCAGGCCAATCCCCCTTTTATAATAATTCAAATAAGTTGTTAACATTACTCTCCTTTCCGTTTGGAGTGCTATTGTACTTTTTAATTTTATTAAGAAATATAAAATAATAATAATAATAATAATAATAATGGCAGTAGGTTCGCGTTTTCAAAAATATCAAATAATTATAAATTTCCTTGTTTTAATAAATAAAGCCATACCCAAAAAAATAAACAAATTGTTTCTAGTTTTGTTTAGAAACATGCCAACACCTTTAGGGGTTTTAATTAGATATGTCTTGTTAAAGAATATTTGCTTATGTGTGGGAAAAAACTTAGTAGTGTATGAGGGGGTAGTTTTTGATTCTCCAGAAACTATGAGTTTTGGAGATAATGTTTCAATAAATCCATATTGTTATTTAGCTGGTGAAATAATTATAGGAGATAATGTATCTATAGCGCATACAACGGCTTTTCATAGCTATAATCATACATGGGATAATCCTGATTTAACTATTAATAGAAATCCTTTGTACTCAAAGAGAATAATCGTTAATAATGATGTTTGGCTTGGTTGTAATTGTATAATATTATCAGGTGTTAAAATAGATAGCCGTACTGTAGTAGCTGCAGGTAGTGTTGTGAATAAATCGTTGCTACCCAATGCTTTATTTGCGGGAAATCCTGCTCGTTTTATAAAGAATATTTAAAAACTAAATTTAGCTTTTTTGTAGGCTTGAAATTCTATTAGAAAAAATAAAATATGAAAGATTATAAGATTGTAAATATATCTTCTAAAACACTGTCACTATTTAAAAGGTGTTTTGATAAAAATGGGTCACCTAAGGAAGAAGAAAAAGTAAAGTGGCAATTTTTAGAGTCGCCAATAAACGAAAGATATGTAGATATAGCGTTAGATAAGAAAAATAATCAAGTAGCTGCTATTTATGCGATTTTTCCTATTGCTTTTATTTTGGATTCAAAAATTGTTACTGCTTCTCAATCTTTAGATACAATGACTGATAAAGATTATAGAGGTAAGGGGCTATTTGTGAATTTAGCAAAAGATGTTTATGACAAAGCTAGTCAAAATAATATTCAATTTGTTTATGGCTTCCCTAATGGTAACTCTATACATGGTTTTATTAGAAAATTAAATTGGATAAACTTAGACCCAGTACCCTTTTTAATTAAACCGCTTAAAACAAAATATTTTACAAAAAGAATATCTTTTTTGTCTTGGTTGCCAAACATTAATTTAAGTAAGGTAAAAAATAAGTTAGTAATCAAAGATATATCTATAATTGAGAATAATTTATTTCCAAATGAAGTAAATAAAATATGGTATGAATTTTCGAAATCATTTAAAGTAGCACTGAATAGAGATAAAGAATATTTAGATTGGAGATATTTAAAAAAACCTTTAGAGAACTATAGAATTATACATGCTTATACTAAAGAAAATGAGTATTTGGGTTTTGTAGTGTTTGCTATAAAAGAAAAACATGGTGGTAAAATCGGCTATGTTATGGAGTTGATATACAATCCATCAAGTAAAAAGGTTGGTGAGGTACTTCTTAGTTATGCAGTAAATGAAATGAAGAAGTCGCAATGTGATTGTGTTTTAAGTTGGTGTTTTGATCATTCTCCAAATTATAATGCTTTTAAAAAGTCTAAATTTTATAAAATACCTGAAAAATTAAAACCAATTGAATTACATTTTGGTGTAAGGTTTTTTAATTCTGAGACCTCTGAAATAATCAATAACAGAGAAAATTGGTATTTAAGTTACTCAGATTCTGATACTGTTTAATATTATGAACAAAGGGAAATTTATCATATCATTAGATTTTGAGTTGCGTTGGGGAGGAGTTGAGAAATGGTCAATTGAACAAAAAACTTCTTATTTTTTAAAAACTAGAAAGTCTATTCCAGAAGTTCTTCTACTTTTTAAACAAAATAGCATTAAAGCAACTTGGGCTACTGTAGGTTTTTTGTTTGCTAAGGATAAAAAACAGCTATTAGATTATTCACCAAGTATTCAGCCATCATATTCAAACCAAAAAATTTCTTCGTATAATTATTTCAACGAAATAGGGAATAATGAAAAAAATGATCCTTATCACTTCGCTAATAGTCTGATAACAAAAATACTAGAAACATCAGGACAAGAGTTAGGTACGCATACTTTTTCTCACTATTACTGTAATGAACCCGGACAAAATTTAAATCAATTTAAAGCAGATTTAAAATCAGTTCAGAATTTAGCAAAAGAAAATTTTGGAATATCATTGAAGTCTTTGGTTTTTCCACGTAATCAATATAATCCACAATACTTAAACGTAGCTCAGAAAGAAGGTGTTAAGGTTATTAGATCTAATCCCGATGTCTGGTTTTGGAAAAATACTCAAGGTAAAATGATGCCTGTTTTTAGAGCTATGGACACATTATTCTCGATAGGAGGTTCATTATCATATGATAGTAATAATCTAAAAATAAATGATAAAATTGTAGAATTACCAGCAAGTCGTTTTTTTAGACCTTACAAAGACAAAGAAAAGTTCATTCAACAACTAAAAATGAATCGAATAAAAGGAGAGATGACTTATGCAGCTAAGAATAATCTAGATTATCATCTTTGGTGGCACCCACATAACTTTGCTGAAAATATTAATAAAAATCATAATCAATTAATAGAAATTATCAATCATTTTAAACAATTAAATGATAAATATGGTTTTGAGTCTGCAACAATGGGTGATTATGCTATGGTTTAATGGTTCTACTCTTAATTTAATAAATAATTGATAGCATTAAATATATTATTAACGAATGAAATCACACAAACTCCTTCGTATCACAACAGTTCCTCTTTCTTTAAAAGTTTTATTAAAAGGACAACACCGTTTTATGTCGTCAAAAGGTTTTGAGGTGGTTGGTGTTTCTAGCCAAGAGAAAGACTTAGAAGAAGTTCAGAGTGACGAGGGTATCCGTGTAGTCAGTATAGAAATGACACGAACGATAGCTCCTTTAAAAGACTTAAAGTCATTATGGGACTTTTACAAATTGTGCAAAAAAGAAAAACCTATAATGGTACATTCTCATACACCAAAAGCTGGGATAGTAGGAATGTTAGGGGCAAAATTAGCAGATGTACCTATTCGTTTACATACAGTAGCGGGTTTACCACTAATGGAAGCAAAAGGAACAAAGAGAAAGATATTAGATTTTGTAGAGAAGGTAACCTATGCTTCAGCAACGAAAGTGTACCCTAATTCAAAAGGCTTATACGATTTTATTTTACAAAATAAGTTTACAACTAAAGAAAAATTAAAAGTAATAGGAAATGGTTCTTCTAACGGCATCGATACTAGTTTTTTTTCTACTCAACAAGTTTCCAAAGAAACACAAAATCAATTAAAAGAAGAATTGAATATAACCAATGATGATTTTGTATTTGTTTTTGTAGGTCGTTTGGTGACAGATAAAGGAATAAATGAATTAGTAACTGCTTTTTCTAAACTTTCTAAAGAAAAGAAAAATATAAAATTACTGTTAGTAGGTCCATTTGAAAGTGATTTAGACCCTCTTGAAAACGAAACCTTAAATGAAATTGATAATAATAGAAGTATTATTAGTGCTGGGTATCAGAAAGATGTTCGTCCGTATTTTGCGATTGCAAATGTATTAACTTTCCCTAGTTATCGGGAAGGGTTTCCAAATGTGGTAATGCAAGCAGGAGCAATGGGGGTACCAAGTATTGTTTCCGATATAAATGGCTGTAATGAAATTATAAAAGAAGGGAAAAATGGGACAATTATTCCTGTTAAAGATAGCGATGCTATATATAATGCTATGCAGAGAATGATTGAAGATGAATATTTTTATAAACAAGTAAATTCCACTGCTAGAGAGATGATAACTTCTCGTTATGAGCAAAATCTTGTGTGGCAAGCTTTATTGGAAGAATATAACACATTACTTAAAGAAAAAGGGTATGCTGTATAAAAAAATAATAAAACGTTTTTTAGATTTTATTATAGCTTTAATAGGTTTTATGATTTTATCACCAGTTTTTCTAATAGTTACAATTGGATTATTTTTTGCAAACCAAGGCAAACCATTTTTCTTTCAAAAGCGTCCAGGTAAAGATGAACGAATTTTTAAGGTCATAAAGTTTAAAACTATGAACGATAAAAAAGATGTTCAAGGAAATTTATTGTCGGATGCTGATCGATTAACACCTATAGGCACCTTTGTAAGAAAAACTTCTTTAGATGAGATTCCTCAGTTACTAAATGTGCTAAAAGGAGATATGAGTTTAATAGGTCCACGACCTTTATTACCTGAATACTTACCATTGTATAATGAAGAACAAAAAAAGCGTCATCATGTAAAACCTGGAATTACTGGATGGGCACAAGTGAATGGACGAAATGCAATTAGTTGGTAGCAAAAATTTGAATACGATGTTTGGTATGTAGAGAACCTAACTTTTTTATTAGATGTAAAAATTTTTTTCTTAACATTTCTAAAAGTGTTTAAATCGGAAGGAATCTCAAAAGAAGGGCAAGTAACTACAACTAAATTTTTAGGAAATGAAAAATAAGGTTTGTTTATATGGAGCTAGTGGACATGGTAAGGTTATTAAAGATATTGCTATAAATAATAGTATAGAAGTAATCGCATTTGTAGATGATACACCAAAATTTGAAACTCTCCATGGTATTCAAATTATAAAATCTTCGAAGATAGAATCACTACTGAAAGAAAACTTTATAATTTCAATAGGAAATAATGAAGTCAGAAAGAAGATTAGTGAGTTTATTAAAGTTAGTTTTACTTCATTGGTAGACAAAACGGCAATAATTTCTAAGTTTAGTTCAATAAATGAAGGAACAGTTGTAATGCCTTCAGCAGTAGTTAATTCAGATACAAATATTGGAAAACATTGTATTATAAATACAGGAGCTGTTATAGAGCATGATTGTATTATTGGAGATTATGTACATATCTCACCTAATGCGACAATAACTGGAGGTGTTAATATAGGAGAAGGTACACATATAGGAGCAGGGGCAATAGTGATACCAGGAATAAATATTGGAAAATGGGTTATTGTAGGGGCTGGTTCAGTAATTATAAAAGATATACCTGATAATGCTGTAGTTGTAGGCAACCCAGGAAAAGTGATAAAATACAATAAATAAGTTATGCTAGAAAAAATATGGTTATCCTCACCACACATGGGAGGTAGCGAGCAAAAATACGTACAAGAAGCGTTTGATACCAATTGGGTAGCGCCTTTAGGACCTAATGTAAACGGTTTTGAAAAAGATTTAGAGGAGTATGTAGGAGAAAACTCAAAAGTAGCTTGTTTAGCTTCTGGTACTTCTGCCTTACATTTAGCTCTAATATTAGCTGGAGTAAGGAATGGAGATGAGGTGTTGTGTCAAAGTATGACCTTTTCCGCTTCTGCAAATCCAATTATTTATCAAGGAGCTATGCCTGTTTTTGTTGATAGTGAAGAAGATACATGGAATATGTGTCCAAAAGCCTTAGAGGAAGCTATCAAAGAGGGTGCTACTAAGGGTAAAAAACCAAAAGCAATCATAGTGGTACATTTATATGGGATGCCTGCTAAAATGGATGAAATCGTAGCGCTTTCTAAAAAATACGAAGTAGTATTAATTGAAGACGCAGCAGAAGCACTAGGGTCAACCTATAAAGGACAAAAATGTGGTACGTTTGGCGATTTCGGAATTTTATCATTCAACGGAAATAAAATAATCACAACTTCTGGTGGTGGTGCTTTGGTATGTAAGAATGAAGAAGATAAACAAAAAGCCATTTTTTTAGCAACCCAAGCACGTGATAATGCCCCTCATTACCAACACTCACACATAGGATATAACTATCGTATGAGTAATATTGTGGCTGGTATAGGTCGTGGTCAAATGGAAGTGCTAGATAAACATGTAAATCTAAGAAGAGCTAACAACCAATTCTATCAAAAGGTATTCAAAGACATAGATGGAATAAGAGTTTTAACAGAACCAACATCAGAATATTTCTCTAATCACTGGTTGAGTGCTGTAGTTATAGAGGAAAGCATAACGGGTTTTTCAAGAGAAGAGCTACGTTTAGTTTTAGAAAAAGAAAATATTGAATCTCGTCCCTTATGGAAACCAATGCATTTACAACCCATTTTTAAAGACTGTAAGTATTACGGAACGAATGTCTCAGAAAAACTATTTGAAGACGGATTATGTTTACCTTCAGGTTCTAATTTAAGTGACGAAGACAGAGTACGAATTAAAGAGGTAATTTTGAAAAAGATTGGGTAATGAAAAAAATACTAGTAACAGGAGGTTTAGGTTTTATAGGATCACATGTGGTGGTTGAGTTACAGAATTCAGGTTTTGAGGTAGTGATTATTGATGATTTATCAAACTCTAAAATAGAAGTATTAGAGCAAATTACCGAGATTACTGAAATTAAACCTGAATTCCATCAAATAGATTTAAGAGATAAAAAAGCGGTATATAATTTTTTGAACGAAAATGTAATTGATGGAGTAATACATTTTGCGGCTTTCAAGGCAGTAGGAGAAAGTGTCCAAAAACCGCTGGATTATTACGAGAATAATATCAATGCCTTAGTATACCTGTTACAGGAAATGAAAGATAGAAATATAGATCATTTTATTTTCAGTTCATCGTGTACAGTGTATGGACAAGCAGATGAACTGCCTATTACAGAGGAAGCACCAATAAAACCAGCAGAGTCTCCTTATGGTAATACCAAACAAATAGGAGAAGAAATTATAAAAGATAGTTGTAAGGCCTATAATATGAATGCCATAGCTTTACGCTACTTTAACCCGATAGGAGCACATGAGTCAATTAAAATTGGTGAGTTACCATTAGGAGTACCACAAAATTTGATTCCATTTATCACACAAACAGCGGAAGGTATCAGAGAAGAATTAGCAGTTTTCGGAGATGATTACCCAACTCCAGATGGTACTGCAATTCGTGATTATATTCATGTAGTTGACCTAGCAAAAGCGCATGTGAAAGCCTTACAACGTTTGCTAGACAAAAAAAATAAAGAGAATTTTGAATTTTTCAATGTGGGAACAGGTAAAGGAAGTTCTGTGCTGGAGATTATAAAAACTTTTGAAGAAGTAACGCAACAATTATTAAATTATAAAATAACGAATAGAAGAGAAGGAGACATAACAGCTGCGTATGCAGATACTACAAAAGCGAATGTAGTATTAGGCTGGAAACCTCAAAAGACACTAGAAGAAGCGTTGCTTTCAGCTTGGAAATGGCAACAGAAACAATCATAATTTAAACGTCATTGTAACTGTAGGGAGAAACCTTTAGGTTCAACGGAGTTAAACCTCAAACCCGACCTATTTTCGTTTTAGTAGAATTCAAGGTTATGAAGTATAAGAGAATCCAAAGAGTTTACGGTCTGGATTCGTATACGGAGTACAACGTAGAATTCAAAAAAAGGAAAATACGTCTAGATTTTTTTGGTTCGTTTTTTCATCAATGGAAAAAATGAACAACATAAAAGAAAATCACGTCATTGCGATCCCGACACTTCGGGAGAAGC
>NZ_KI912431.1:41641-408639 GCF_000518405.1 Tenacibaculum sp. 47A_GOM-205m
TTTACGGTCTGGATTCGAATACGGAATACAACGTAGAATTCAAAAAAAGGAAAAAAAGTCTAGATTTTTTTGGTTCGTTTTTTCATCAATGGAAAAAATGAACAACATAAAAGATTGTCACATTGAGTGGTATTCTAGACTGAAAGGAAGGAGAATAGTATCGAGATTTTTTATAGTTTTAACGACTGCTAGATGCTAAAACAAGTTCAGCATAACATGTGTAATAGGTAGAATTAAAAGCCTAAAAAAATATATATTTAGAACAACAAAGAATAATAAGTTTCTTTACCGTCCCTATTCCCTAGTTTTAAACTCAAAACTAAAAATTAAAACATCAAAACTGCTAATGGTTTATTTTTTCTATAAATTAGCATTGTAATAAACAGATTAAATGAAAGGCATTATACTAGCTGGAGGGTCAGGAACGAGATTATACCCTATTACTAAAGGAGTATCTAAACAGTTACTTCCAGTATATGATAAACCAATGATTTATTATCCGTTATCGGTATTAATGTTGGCGGGAATTAAAGAAATATTAATTATCTCTACACCTGATGATTTACCTAGTTTTCAAAAGTTATTAGGAGATGGAAGTGACCTAGGAATTTATCTTAGTTATGCAGAACAACCTTCTCCAGATGGATTAGCACAAGCATTTATCATTGGGGAAGAATTTATAGGAAATGATGATGTATGCCTCATCTTAGGCGATAATATTTTTTATGGCCATGGGTTACCTGAAATGTTACAATCTGCAATTCAAAATATAAAAAACAACAATAAAGCTACTGTTTTTGGATACAATGTAAAAGATCCTCAACGTTATGGAGTAGTAGATTTTGACACTAACGGAAATGCTATTTCTATTATAGAAAAACCAGAAAACCCGAAATCAAATTATGCAGTGGTTGGACTCTATTTTTATCCAAATGATGTGATTCAAGTGGCAAAAAATGTAAAACCATCAAAAAGAGGAGAGTTAGAAATCACATCTGTAAATCAACATTATTTAGAAAACAATGAGTTAAAGGTTGAGTTAATGGGGCGTGGTTTTGCATGGTTAGATACTGGAACACACGACTCTTTATTAGAAGCGAGCCAGTTTATTGAAACCATAGAAAAACGTCAAGGATTAAAAGTAGCTTGCATAGAAGAAATAGCGCTGTATATGGGCTATATTAATAAAGAGCAAGTAAAAAAGTTAGCGGAACCTTTACAGAAAAATAGTTATGGACAATACTTACTTAATCTAGCAAAAGAATAAAGGATGATTTTTACAAAAACAGCTATTCCTGAAGTTGTCATTATTGAACCAAAAGTGTTTGGTGATCATAGAGGTTATTTTTTTGAATCGTTCAATCAAAAGGAATTTGAAGAAAATATCGGAAAGATAAATTTTGTACAGGATAACGAATCAAAATCTTCTTTTGGTGTATTGAGAGGATTGCATTTTCAAAAACCACCGTATACTCAAGCAAAGTTAGTGAGATGTGTCAAAGGAAAAGTGTTAGATGTTGCGGTTGATATCAGAAAAAAATCACCTACCTATGGAAAGCATGTAGTTGTAGAATTGTCAGAAGAGAATAAAAGACAATTATTCGTGCCTAGAGGTTTTGCCCATGGTTTTGTGGTAGTGTCTGATGAAGCTATTTTTTCTTACAAAGTAGATAATGTGTATGCTCCTGAATGTGATTCAGGAATTATATGGAACGACAGCAAGTTAAATATCGATTGGAATATTAGTGAAAGTGAGGTAAGGTTATCTGAGAAAGACCAAAAGTTACCAATGTTAGAAGAGTTAGAAAATCCTTTTATATAACAATAATGAATATTTTAGTTACAGGGGCGAATGGACAGCTTGGTTCAGAAATAAAAGAATTGTCTTTAAGTTATCCTAATTTTAGATTCTTTTTTGAAGACTCAAAAAGCTTAGATATTACAAATGCTGATCTTGTTGATAATTTTATAGAAAAATACAAGATTGATAGAGTTATCAATTGTGCAGCATATACTAACGTAGATAAAGCTGAAGAGGCTCTTGAAGAGGCTGAAAAGGTAAATGTTTTTGGAGTTGAAAATTTAGTTAACTCAATAAAAAGTAGAGGAGGGAAATTAATTCATATTTCTACCGATTATGTATTTAATGGTGAAAGTTTTTTACCTTATAAAGAAGAAGATAACATAGCCCCATTAGGAGTGTATGGTATAACAAAGAGAAGAGGAGAAGAGGTAGTAGAGTCTTCATCTATTGAAGCTATCATAATTAGAACTTCATGGCTATATTCCACCTACGGAAATAATTTTATGAAAACGATGATAAGGTTAGGGGAGGAAAAGGAATCACTAAATGTTGTTTATGATCAAATAGGAACACCAACTTATGCTAGAGATTTAGCGAAAGTTTGTTTGCATATTATTTCTTTGGATAGAAAGATAGATAGAGATTCAAAAATATATCATTTTTCAAATGAAGGTGTTACTTCATGGTATGATTTTGCAAAAGCAATTATGGAGTTCGGTAATTTACCATGTGCAATTAATCCAATAGAGTCAAAGGAATATAAAACATTGGCAAAACGACCTCATTATTCCGTATTGAATAAACAGAAAGTTAAAAATGATTTTACTATAGAAGTACCTTACTGGAGAGATTCTTTAAAAGAATGCATATTGAACATAAAACAAGTGAAATAATATGAAAAATATACTAGTTACAGGAGGAGCAGGTTTTATAGGTTCACATGTGGTACGCTTGTTTGTAAACAATTATCCTAATTATAATATTATTAATTTAGATCTTCTTACCTATGCTGGAAACCTTGAGAATTTAAAAGATATTGAAGGTAAACCAAATTATACGTTTATCAAGGCTGATATTTGTGATTATGATACTGTGGCCGATATTTTTTCAAAATACAAGATAGACGGGGTAATTCATTTAGCGGCTGAATCACATGTAGATCGTTCGATAAAAGATCCTTTCTCTTTTGCAAGAACGAATGTAATGGGAACTTTGAGCTTATTACAGGCAGCTAAAAACTATTGGGGAGGCAATTTTGAAGATAAATTATTTTATCATGTGTCTACTGATGAGGTTTACGGTTCTTTAGGTGATGAAGGTTTCTTTTTAGAAACCACAGCGTATGATCCGCATTCTCCTTATTCAGCTTCAAAGGCTTCGTCAGATCATTTTGTAAGAGCTTTTCATGACACATACGGTCTGCCAGTTGTAATTTCAAACTGTTCAAATAATTACGGGTCATATCAGTTTCCAGAAAAGTTAATTCCGTTGTTTATTAATAATATTTGTAACAACAAAGCATTACCTGTGTATGGAAAAGGAGATAATGTAAGAGACTGGTTGTTTGTAAACGATCATGCTAGAGCAATTGATGTAATTTTTCATAAAGGAAAATTAGGTGATACTTACAATATTGGAGGATTCAACGAATGGAAGAATATAGATTTAATTAAGGTGTTGATAAAAACCGTAGATAAGTTTTTAGGGAGAGAAGAAGGAGCCTCTGAGAAGTTAATAACGTATGTAACAGATAGAGCAGGACATGATTACCGTTACGCTATAGATTCTTCAAAATTGAAGAATGAGTTAGGTTGGGAACCCTCTTTACAATTTGAAGAAGGAATAGAAGAAACTGTAAAATGGTATTTAGAAAATGAAGATTGGGTAAAAAATGTTACCAGTGGAGAGTATCAAAAGTACTATCAACAAATGTATGAGTAGAAAACAAACTATTATAAAAAATACTTTTTGTCAAACTGAGTCCGTCGAAGTTTTTTATCGATGAAAAATTAAACTCCGTCATTACGATCCCGACACTTCAAGAGAAGTAATTTTTGTATTAATAGTTTGAGATAAACAGATAACTTCATTCGTATATTCCTTAATAATGACAAAAAAACAGGATATGTCATTTCGACCAAAGGGAGAAACCTTTAGGTTCAATGGAGTTAAACCTCAAACCCGACCTATTTTCCTTTTGGTAGAATTCAAGGTTATGGAGTACAAGAGAATCCAAAGAGTTACGGTCTGGATTCGAATACGGAATACAACGTAGAATTCAAAAAAAGGATAATAAGTCTAGATTTTTTTGGTTCGTTTTTTCATCAATGGAAAAAATGAACAACATAAAAAATTGTCAGATTGAGTGATATTCTAGACTGAAAGGAAGAAGGATAGTATCGAGATGTCTTCATAATTTGAATAACAACTATTTAGATTCGTTTTTTAGACAAGCAAAAAATGAATGGAATCAAAAATAAAATGCTCGTCATTGCGATCCCGACACTTCGGGAGAAGCAATCTCATGCATAAGAACGAAAAACCAACCCGATCTATTTTTCTTTTGGTAGAATTCAAGTTTATGGAGTACAAGAGAATCCAAAGAGTTTACGGTCTGGATTCGAATACGGAATACAACGTAGAATTCAAAAAAAGGATAATAAGTCTAGATTTTTTTGGTTCGTTTTTTCATCGATGGAAAAAAGAACAGCAAACAATGTAGGTGGTAAAAAATAAAAGTTATTACAATTAACGGACACTGAATGTAGTAGAAGTGTATAAATAAAAAACCGAAACTAATTAGTTTCGGTTTTTTTATTTAGTATAATCTTAAGTTTATCTCAATCTACTTAAGCTAAGGTCTTTGTTGTATTTAATCACAAATAAACCATTGTTACTGCCACTTCCAAATATTTTTTTATGGTAATCAAATTTGCTTTCAACGCGTAAAGAAACTCCTTCTTTAAAGGTACTGTCAAGGTTTTTACCAGAAGCTAAACGCATTAATATATCATATGTAATATCAAATCCTTTAATAGCATAATCAGAAGGAATGGTATTGTTTTTTAATAAATATTTTTCGGTAAACGTTTTTGTTTCTATAGCGTCTTCATCAGTAAAAGTATCAGAAACATAGGTGAAATTAATAGTAGCAAGTTTATTATTGTCAATTCGATAATAAGCATCTCCTTTGTTTGGCGAAAACACTTGAACATTAATCTCATCAGGTAAACCAATCATGCTATTTAAAGCGTCAGCAACCACAACATTATCATCAGAAGCAATAATTACCCAATTATGCCTTTTGGAAGACATTTTTCTTGTAAAACGTTCTCTCTTAATATATCCTTTTTCAGGTTTTAAGATATTGATGTTATTGATGCTATCATGTCGTTTTAACTCAGAAACAATTTTAGAAACCAAACGATTAGATTCACTCTTGTCATCACCAACTACAAAAATTTCTTGGTCTTTATAACTGTCTTTTAAATAAGAAGCTAAATAGTCTGCATACCTACTTTTTTCAGGTGCTGTTTTTACCAATTTAGAAGAGGTAAATTTTTCTTGGTTATTAGAATAGTGAGGAAAAATAACAGGAACATTTACTCCTTTTGCAACAACTTCAGCTTTGTCTGAATAGAAAGGACCTATAACAACATCGGTATTTTCTAATTTATTTTCGTTTAAAATAACATCGATGTTTTTTCCTCTATTACCAGTATCAAAAACATTTACATGTACGTTTACTCCTTGTTTTTTGATAGAATCAATAGCAATTTCTGCACCCATATAAAAATCAGTTACCATATTAGCTAATTGATTTTTTTCAAAAATATCTTTGCTTGATTTTTCTATATACTCATCAGCTCTAAAAGGTAGTAAAATCGCTAAATTGATAGATGTGTCTTCTTCTATAGAATCTTTGTAAAAAGTATAATTTTCAGCTTCGTTTACTTCTTCTATAGGTTTTATTTTTAATAATTGACCTATCGATAGCTTGTTATCTGCTAAATCAGGATATTCGGGATTTAAACGTAAAATATCTTCTTTTGAAACGTTGTAAAAACGAGTTAAACTATACATGGTTTCTTTGCTTTTAACTGTGTGGGTTAAAAACTTTTCTAAAACCTCTTCCTTGTCAATAGTAATTGTTTTTTTAATTTCTTTAACTTTTAGTACTTGACCGATACTCAAATTATTACTTTCAATATTAGTGTATTCAGGGTTGTACTTAATTAAATCATCTTTAGTAATTCCGTATTGTTTGGTAATTCGGTATACGGTTTCTCCTTTTTGAACTTCATGAGTTTCATACTCTACAATGGTTTGCTGAAAAACAGTGTCGTCTTCTTTTGTTTCAGGAGTAATTTCTTCGTTAGTAGCGTCAGAAGTTATCGTTTCGTTTTCTTTTTCTGAAGAAGGAGTAGATGTAGAAGTACTGTTTTTAAGTTTAGGATTAGGAATAACAATTACCGTATTGGCTTCAGGACGTCTGCTAACATCAGGATTTAAACGTAGTAAATCTTTTGTTTTCATATCCAAACGATCAGCAATATCACGCATGGTTTCTCCTTCTTGAACTTTATACGATACATAACGTTTTTGCTGTCCGCAAGAAACGGTAAAAGTTAAAATACAAACTAATAGTAAAAACTGTAATTTCTTCATCTACTCTTTTTTTATTTTTAATTTAATCGAGGGTTATTCCCATTCAATTGTTGCTGGTGGTTTAGAACTGATGTCATACACAACTCTATTCACACCTTTTACATTATTTATTATTTTATTTGATGTTTTTTGTAAAAACTCATAAGGTAAATTTACCCAATCAGCCGTCATACCATCGGTACTTTCAACTGCTCTTAAAGCAACTACCTTTTCGTAAGTTCTCTCATCACCCATAACTCCAACTGAGTTTACTGGTAATAAAATAGCACCTGCTTGCCATACTTTATCGTACAGTCCGCTTTCTTTCAATCCGTTGATGAACACAGCATCTACTTCTTGCAAAATACGAACTTTCTCAGCGGTAATATCACCTAAGATTCTGATAGCTAAACCAGGACCAGGGAAAGGGTGACGACCTAATAATTCTTTATCAATTCCCATAGAAGCACCTACACGACGTACTTCGTCTTTAAAAATCATACGTAAAGGTTCTACTACTTTCAATTTCATGAAATCTGGTAGACCACCTACGTTATGGTGACTTTTAATAGTTGCTGAAGGACCACCATTTACAGAAACTGATTCAATTACATCAGGATAAATCGTTCCTTGTGCTAGCCATTTGGCATCTTCTATTTGGTGTGCTTCATCGTCAAAAACATCGATAAAAACTTTACCAATGGCTTTACGCTTCGCTTCAGGATCACTTAATCCAGCTAATTCGCCCAAAAAGCGTGCCGAAGCATCTACACCTTTAACGTTTAATCCCATACCTTCGTATTGCTTTAATACATCGGTAAATTCATTTTTACGTAACAATCCGTTGTTTACGAAAATACAATGTAAATTGCTTCCGATAGCTTTGTGTAATAGAACAGCAGCTACGGTAGAATCTACACCACCAGATAATCCTAAAACAACTTTATCATCACCTATCTTTGCTTTTAACTCAGCAACGGTTTCGTCAACAAACGAATCTGGTGTCCAAGTTTGAGCAACTCCAGCTATAGTAACTAAAAAGTTTTGTAATAATTGTTTACCGTCAGTAGAATGATATACTTCTGGATGAAATTGTATTGCATAGGTAGTTTCACCTTCAATCTTATAAGCCGCATTTTCAACATCGTGCGTGCTTGCTAATAAGGTCCCTCCAGTAGGTAATTCTTTGATAGTGTCTGAATGACTCATCCAAACTTGACTTCCTTGTGAAATACCTTTAAAAAACTCTTCATTTTCTTTAATGAAAGATAAATTGGCTCTCCCATACTCACGAGTATTTGAAGGAGCTACTAATCCACCAGAAAAATGCGCTAAGTATTGCGCTCCGTAGCATACCGCTAATAAAGGTTTTTTACCTCTAATTTCAGATAAATCTGGATGTGGAGCTTCTTCTGAACGAACCGATGATGGACTTCCAGAAAGGATTACAGCTTTAAAATCGTTTAAGTTTTGTGGTATTTTGTTGTAAGGGTGAATTTCACAATAGATATTCAATTCTCTTACGCGGCGCGCAATTAACTGCGTGTATTGCGATCCGAAATCTAATATAAGTACGTTGTGTTGTTGCATGCGCAAAAATAGTACTTACATTTTAGATTTGCGAGAATATTTAACAAGAAATTCTTCCTATTTAAGAAACTTTAATACTTGTAAACAATTGCGTTAATATTCATACCTGCTCCGACAGAAGCAAGAATAATTACATCACCTTTATTTACTTCTTGGTTTTCAATGTTTCCTTTTAAAACTAAATCGAGTAGGGTAGGAACGGTTGCTACAGAACTATTTCCTAATTTATGAATACTCATAGGCATCACTCCTTCTGGAATAGGTTTTTTATATAAGCGATAAAAGCGTTTGATAATAGCTTCATCCATTTTTTCATTTGCTTGATGAATGAAAACTTTTTTAACATCATCAATAGAAACTCCGCTTTTGTCTAAAGCAGTTTGCATAGCTTTAGGAACGTTGGTTAAGGCAAATTCGTAAATTTTTCGTCCATGCATTTTAATATAACGAACGTCTTTGTCTTTGCTTTTATCGTTTGAGTTTCCGAAGAATAAATAATAAGCTTCATCTTTAGTAAAAGTTTGTGAAGCGTGACTTAAAATTCCACTGTCGTTTTTGTCAGTAGCTTCTACAATACAAGCACCTGCACCGTCGCTATAAATCATAGAGTCACGGTCATTGATGTCAACTACTCTCGACAAAGTTTCTCCACCAATAACCAAACATTTTTTTGCGATTCCTGCTTTGATAAAAGCTTGTGCTTGAATAACTCCCTCAATCCAACCAGGACATCCAAATAAAATATCGTAAGCTACACAATTTGGATTTTCAATTTGGAGTAAATACTTTACACGAGTGGCTAAGCTTGGAAGAATATCACTTTGAATAGCATCCTTTTTTACATCACCAAAATTATGTGCAAAAATGATATAATCTAATTCCTCTGGATTAATATTAGCATCTTCAATAGCTTTTTTTGCTGCAAAATAACCTAAATCAGAAGCTTTATATTCTTCTTTTGCATAACGACGCTCTTCAATACCGGTAATGGATTTGAATTTTTCAATAATTATAGGGTTGGGGTTATCAAAAGAGGTTCCGTCTGCATTTAAAAATACATGATTATTAAAGTTTGCATTCTCTTTTTTGATAGATGGAATGAAGGAACCTGTTCCTGTAATTACTGATAGTTTCATTAAAGTAAATGATTTTTAGGATTGAGTAATTACAAATAAAACATTTTTATTGACAATAACCTTTTTATTTACAGTCAATTTTAAAGATTTGTTAGATTCTTAAAAAAAGGAGGTTAAATTATTTTTTTAGAAATGAGCAATCACCTTTTTTATGATTTTGATGTTTAGGTACTTTATAAATAAGAGCTGTCAAAAGAAAATGGTAATAATGAAAGTAACGACTCTGTTTTTACAATTTGTCCAATTTCTCCCATAAATAGGATTTCAATCGGTTGTTTTTGATTGATTTCATATTCTGATAATGTTTGGCGACAAGCACCACAAGGACCAACAGGTTTATCAACCTTAGAGTTTTCAGAAGAAGCTGTTATAGCTATTTTTAGTACTTTCATGGTTGGATATTCAGAACCAGCTTTCCAAATAGCAACACGTTCGGCACACATGCCAGAAGGATAAGCAGCACTTTCTTGATTATTTCCTAAAATAACTTCTCCATTATCAAGTAATATTGCAGCGCCTACATTAAATTTTGAGTAAGGGGCATAGGCTTTTTGTCTAGCTTCAACTGCTTTTTCAAGTAAAAAAGCGTCTTCGGGTGATAATTGAGAAATATTATCAAAAACAATAGCGGAGGTGGTTACATTAATTTTCTTCATAATGAATAAATTAGTCAAAAAAAGCAGTCGGTTAGACTGCTTTTATATTCTGACACGAATTTATAAAAAAAATATGAGTTTTAATAAATTTCATAAAGCTCTCCTAAATCAAAAGAAAGAGAAAAGCGTAAGGTGTTTTCTAATGGGTTATTTACTTCTGCGGTATTGATTAAGTAAGATAAGTCAATGTTAAATGCCTTGGTAGCAAAACCAGCTCCTAAAGTAAAGTACTGACGTTGTCCTTTTTTAGGGCTCTCATGGAAATATCCAGTTCTTAAAGCAAAAGAATTATTGTATAAATATTCAGCACCTAAAGCCCAAGTGGTTTCTTGTAACTCTTCCTCAAAACTTCTATCTCCTAAAGAAGTAAACATTCCTTCAAACCAGCCTCTATCCGAATCGGGGTTGGAAGGAACCAATAGTTTTGTGAATTCTAAATTCAATCCGAAAATATTCATATCATCAAAAATAAAATCGAATCCACCACCAATTTTAGCATTGGTTGGAATAAAATTAGGGACACCAGGAGTATACTCTACTTTAGGCCCAATGTTGGCAATGTTAAATCCTAAGCGGTAACGACCGTTAAAACTTCCGTAGTTAGCTTCTTTTGATTGATAATAACCAGAAACATCAACAGCAAAAGAGTTAACAGCATCTATACTAGAATCATTACTTCTAATTTTATAATTAGAGTGTACATATTTTAAACCAATACCCATTGAGAAGGTTTCGCTCAGTTTTAAGGAATAAATTCCCGTAATAGCTAGCTCGTTTGGTTTTTCTGTACCATTAGAAATACCTCCTAGATCATATAACGCTACTTCTCCTAGAGAAAAATATTTTAAGTCTATACCCCAAGCAGATTTCTCACTGTATCTATTAACGTATGAGCCTCCACCAACAAAAATATCGTCAGTAAGGTTTCTAAGCCAAGGAGTGTAGTTAACACCAACGCTAATTCTATTTTGATTAAAAGCAGTTTTTGCAGGGTTGTGAAAAATTGCAAAAGCATCAGAAGATGTTGCAACACCAATGTCTCCCATACCACCAGCACGAGCATCGGGTGTAATCAATAAAAATGGCATTGCCGTTGTGTTTATTGATGTTTCATTTTGGGCTTGTACTTTGTTTTGAAGGGTAAAGCACACAAAAAATAATACGATCGATAATTTTTTCATGTAAAAATTTGATTAATTGTTTAGCAAATATATAATTTTAATTGAAGGATTATCGGGGTTTTATGTATACTTAGGGTTTAAATTGACTATTTTGGATTACTTTTCTGTATTACATAAACGATAAGACAAAGAATATATTATATAGTTGTTTTTAATTTACTTCTTATAATGTTAGAAATAATAAATTTTATAGGGTGGTTATTTTAATCTTTTTCTTAGATTCGTAATACTAAAGTGTAAAATGTATCGTTTGTAATCTAGCAAGGTTAAGGTTGCAAAAAGAGAATTTGTAGTTAAATTAGTTGTAAGAAATTAGAAATATTGTAAATTGCGACACCCTTAAAAAACAGTTTAAAATACATGAAAAGTACGTTAAAATTATTTAGTTTATTGGCGATCACTGGCTTGCTGATTACTTCTTGTAAGAGTAATGGAGGAAGTGGTTCAAGTAAATCCTCTCTAACTGGTTGGAACTTTAATGATCCTAGTTATGGTGGTTATTTAAAAGGGAAGTACAAAGAAGGTAAAAATGTTCCCCCTGGAATGGTTCATATTGAAGGTGGTACCTTTACTATGGGACTAGTACAAGATGACGTAATGTTTGATTGGAACACGACCCCTCAAAAAATGCACGTACGTTCTTTTTATATGGATGAAGTAGAGGTAACTAATGCAGAATATGGTTTATTTATGCAATATACTAAAGATGTGTTCCCTCCAGAAGATCCACAGTTTAAAAATATTTATCCTTCTATTTTACCAGACACCTTAGTTTGGAGAAAAGGTTTAGGAAATACAAACTTATTATCGGAGAGTTACTTACGTCACCCATCGTATGCAGAATATCCTGTGGTTGGTGTTAGCTGGATTCAAGCTAATAAATACTGTAAGTGGCGTACAAATGCATTAAACTTAAAGATTTTAATGGATAAAGGTGTAATTAAAAACATCTTTAAAGACGATTCATTAAGTTTTAAAGGACAAAATAATTTTGATACCGATACGTATTTAACGGATCCATATGCAATTTTTGATGGTGATTCGACTATTTATAAAAAAGGGATTCCTGTACCAAGAGTTAAAGGAGAACCAAAACCAGCGAAAGGATCGTTTACAGGAAGACAAGTAACTTCTTCAGATGGTATTTTAGCACAGAAATTTAGACTTCCTACAGAAGTTGAATGGGAATACGCAGCAAAAGCTATTTTTGAAAACCGTGAGTATAACAACATTAGAGGTAGAAAAAAATATGCTTGGAGTGGAAAGTATACACGTGATAGAGATAAGCGTAGAAGAGGAGATCAGTTAGCAAACTTTAAACAAGGAAAAGGAGACTATAGTGGTATAGCTGGATGGAGTAGTGATGGTTCTGATATTCCTAACGCAGTAAGAAGTTATCCTCCAAATGCATTCGGTTTATACGATATGTCTGGTAACGTTGCTGAATGGGTAGAGGATGTATACAGACCAATTATCGATTCAGAAGCAAATGACTTTAACTATTTTAGAGGAAATATTTTTACGAAAAAGTTAATCAACGAAGATGGTAAAGTTGTGATTGTTGGAGACGGAGAAGTAGAGTACGATACTTTAGAAAATGGTAGAATTGTAGCAAAAGATTTACCAGGAAGTGTGAAGTATATTCCAATTACTAAGGAAGATACGTACATGAGAAGAAACTATAACTTAGCGAATAACTCTAGTTTAGGGGATGGAGATCAAGCCTCTTCTAAGTTCTACGGATTAGATAAAGATCAATTAGACCGTTCGTCTAGAATGTATAACTCTCCTCAAAAACCAGAAGCTGAAGTAGATTCTTTAGGAAATGCTATAGAGAATTACAAATATGACGATAAGAGAAGAACTACGTTAATTAGTGATAAATCTAGAGTGTATAAAGGAGGTTCTTGGGCTGATAGAGAATATTGGTTAGATCCTGCACAAAGAAGATATTTCCCAGAGTATATGGCAACTAATTACATCGGATTTAGATGTGCTACTGATAAAATGGGACCAATGGTGTTAAACAAAAGAAAGACTGCAACACCAGATAAAGTAAAATAATTACAGTTTTAATTATAGAAAAAACCTCATTGAATCTCAATGAGGTTTTTTTATTTTTACAAGATGAAGATAGAAGATTTATATCAGTTATATAGCATTCACGGATTAGTTGATACTGATACCAGAAACATTAGACAAAACACAATTTTCTTTGCCCTAAAAGGAGAAAATTTTAATGGAAATAAGTTTGCTGAAGAAGCGATAGACAACGGAGCGAGTTATGCTGTAGTAGATGAAGAAGCTTACAATACTTCTGAAAAAACTATCTTGGTAGATAATGTTTTAGAAACGCTGCAAAAGCTAGCAAATTACCATCGTAATCAATTAGGATTGCCTATTATAGCGTTGACAGGAAGTAATGGTAAAACGACAACCAAAGAACTAATCAATGCTGTGCTTTCAACAAAGTATAAGACAACTGCTACCGTAGGAAATTTAAATAATCATATTGGTGTTCCATTGACTTTATTGTCAATGAATAGAGATACTGAAATTGGTATCGTAGAAATGGGAGCCAATCACCATAAAGAAATAGCTTTTTTATCTGAAATCGCAGGACCTGATTATGGGTATATAACTAATTTTGGAAGCGCACACTTAGAAGGGTTTGGTTCGCTTGAAGGCGTGGTAAAAGCAAAATCTGAGCTGTATGAATATCTTAGAAAACATAACAAAAAAGTAATAGTCAATCCTAACGATGCTAAACAAATAGAGCATACTAAAGGCATGGATAGTGTATGGTTTAGCAATGATATTAAGTATTTAGATGCAGATCCGTTAGTTAGATTTTCTTATCAAGAAAAAATAATAACAAGTAATTTAATAGGAGCATATAATTTTGCAAATATTTCTGCAGCTATTACAATAGGTAATTATTTTAAAGTTACTCTAGAACAAATTAAAGAAGCAATTGAAAACTATATTCCGTCGAATAATAGATCACAAGTTATAAAGACGGAAAGAAACACGATAATTTTAGATGCTTACAATGCAAATCCAACAAGTATGAAGGCTGCTTTAGAGAGTTTTGAAGCACTTAAATCAGCTCATAAAACAATTATTATAGGTGATATGTTTGAATTAGGAGAGCATAGTTCAAAAGAGCATCAAAAGATTGCAGATATAGTTCAGGAATTTAATTTCAACAGCGTGTTTTTAGTAGGAGAAAACTTTTACAAAACTACAACTGAATTCAAAAAGTTTAAAAACTTTACAGAGTTAGCAGAGTATCTGAAGTTTAACCCTATAAATAAAAGTACAATTTTAGTAAAAGGATCAAGAGGAATGGCTCTTGAAAGAGTAGTTGAGTTTTGTTAAAAGTTGTTGTTCCTATGAAATTCTACTAAATTATCGATTGGGCGTTGGATAACATCAGTAATAACTAGATTGTTTTTAGCAGCTACTTTCTCTAAAATATCTCTGAAATAGTAAGCAACTGACCCAATGAAGTAAATAGGTGTCTTTATGTCTTTCTTAAAAGGAAGAACTCTATAATAAAAGAAATCTTGTAATCCTTTTTTTATCATTTTTCTGATGTATTTTTCTTCTTTATGTTCAAACATAAAACGGGTAAAAGAAGCTAGATACATATTAGCGTTTGGTTTTCTGTACAAGTTCATTTTTACGATATCCGTATCCAATTCAAAAGAACTTTTAAATGCTGTAGCTATTTTTTTAGGCATTTTTTTATAGTAATAATCACGAAGGAGTTGTTTTCCGAAGTAATTACCGCTAGCTTCATCCATAAGAGTGTAACCAAGAGAAGGAGCTGTAGTAGTCATTTTTTTCCCATCAAAATAACAGCTATTTGAGCCTGTTCCTAAAATACACACAATACCAGGATTATTTCCAGAACTAGCATATACAGCAGCCAAAGTATCTTCAGAAACAAAAACAGTAGCTTTTTCAAAAACTGATTTTAAAACTTGCTGTAAATTTTCAGAAGCCTTAGGGCTACCACAACCTGCTCCATAGAAATGGATTTGTTGCACTTCGTTTTGTATTGAAAGTAAATCTTCTGTATTGTTTATTGTACGTAGTATTTCTTCTTTTGTGAGTACAGAAGGGTTTAAACCTAAAGAAGTAGTTCTAAAAACTTCTTTTTTGTGCTTATTAAGTGCAATCCAATCAGCTTTTGTAGAGCCGCCATCCGCAATTAAAATCATATACTTTATCTATTACACTCCAAAGATATAGTATCATGATGAAATGACAGTAATTAATTTGGTGTATAAGTGAAAAAGGAATAGATTTTGTTACTGTTTGATAAATATTATTCGTTTATTTTTGTAGCTAAATATATTATTTCGCCTTACTATGTTTTTTTTCAAGAAAAAGGAACTTCCATTAAATGAAGTTTTTCCAGATGGTTTTGTAGATATTCACTCACATTTGTTACCAGGGATTGATGATGGAGCAAAAGATTTAGAGCATTCAATTTCGTTAATTTCTAAAATGTATTCTTACGGAATTAAAAACATTATAACTACACCTCATGTTTTGGGTGATGTATATCCTAATTCTTCAGAAACAATAAACAATAAGTTAGAAGAAGTAAGGATTGAGTTGAAAAAGCAAGGATTTCATGATGTGAATATAAATGCAGCTGCTGAATACATGATGGATGAACGTTTTGTAGAGCGCTTAAAAGCAGATGATATTTTGACATTAAAAGATAATTATGTTTTAGTAGAAATGTCTTACTTCAATGCTCCTTATAACCTATATGATATTTTGTTTGAGATTCAATTAAAAGGATATAAACCTGTTTTGGCACATCCTGAGCGATATAATTTTTATCATGGCGATTTTCAGAATTTTTATAAATTAAAAAAGGCAGGTTGCGTTTTTCAATTGAATTTATTGTCGTTGACAGAACAATACGGAAAAGGAGTACAGAAAACAGCTCAGAAGTTATTAAATGAGAATATGTATGATTTTGTTGGAACTGATACGCACCATCACAATCATTTAAAACTTTTACAAAAAATAGGAAATGTGAAAACAAAAAAGCAAATAGAGCATTTGCTAAATAATAATAAACAATTTATACAAAAAAAGGAAGCTATATAGCTTCCTTTTTTGTCTTCTTTTAGTTTTTTATTAATTAACTAAATATTTTTTTATACCAAGGTTTATCATCATCTAGGTCAGCTCCATATCCATATCCATATCCATAGCCATAACCATATCCATAACCACGCTTTAAATCTGTATCATTTAATACGATTGCTAGGTTAGGTAACTTTTTGTCTTTATACAAGGTTTGCGGAACAATTAACATTCGTTTATCCAAATAATTAGCTCTAGTTACATACATTACAAGGTCTGCATATTTAGCAATTAGAAGGGTATCAGTAACTAAGCTTACGTGAGCAGTATCAATAATCACATAATCATACTGTGCTTCTAATTCAGTAAATAACTGTTCTATTTTGTCGGTCATTAGTAGTTCTGCAGGGTTAGGAGGAATAGCCCCTGAAGAGATAATATCCAAATTAGGGATTTCATCAATTGAAAACTTTAATGAATCTATCGTAATAGAATCATCTGTAATGTAGTTTGTAACTCCTTTCCTTTCAGGAAGTTCAAGGTATTCGATAATTTTAGGGGCTCTTAAGTCTAATCCAGCTAAAACCACTTTTTTTCCTGATAATGATAAAGAGGCTGCTAAGTTAATAGATGTAAACGATTTTCCCTCTCCACTAGTAGTTGAAGTAATAAAGATAGTTTTAGCTTTATTTTCTTCTTTTTTAGGAAGCATAAAATCAAGGTTTGTCCTTATTAATCTGAAGGCTTCAGCTGTACCAGAACGAGCACCTGAGTTGATAACTATCTTTTCTTTTATTTCAGAATGTGGAATATCTCCTAAGAAAGGTATTGAAGTTAAATCTGCAATATCTTTTCTAGTATGAACTTTTGTGTCTAATAAATCTCTTAAGTAAATAAAAATGAAAGGAATTATTAAACCTAATAATAACGCAGCCAAATAGATGATTTTTCTTTTAGGGCTTACAGGAATGTCAGAACCATAAGCTTTATCGATAATTTTAGCGTTAGGAACTGCAGTTGCAGCCAAAGAAATAGCAGTTTCTTCTTTTTTCTTCAATAAATAAGAGTATAAACCTGCAATAATTTCTTGTTGGCGAGCTATGTCTAAGAACTCTCTTTCTCTAGTAGGAATAGAAGAGATTTTTGTATTAAAGCGAGATGCTTCATGTTGCAAGCTATTAACTTTTACTTGCAATGAACGAATAGTATTTTCAAGACTTCTCTTTAGAGAATATTTTAAGCTAGAAAGATTTTCTTGAACATTAATAAGTACAGTGTTTTTTGATCCAGCACTTTTTTCTAAACGTTTTTGTTGAGCTATTAATTGATTATATTCGTTAATAGATGCTGATATATTAGCGTCTTCTAGACCTAAGTTAGTAGGTAGATAATCGTTATTATCTAATTCTTTAGTTAAAGATTTTGCTAAGTTTAATTCGGTGCTAACTTCAATTAATTTTTTGCGGTTCTCAGTGTTTGTTTGTAAAACTAATTGTGCTTCAGACTCAATATCTGTTATGTTGTTTTTGTTTTTAAATGTTTCAACATTATTGTCTAATTTTCCTAGTTCTTTAGCTACATTATTTAAGCGATTAGAGATAAACTCTTTTGTTTTTTCAGAAACTTCCTTTTTATCATTAATAGCGTCTAAGTTATATTGCTTAACTAATTCGTCTAAAACATCTTCAGCTTTTTCTTTAATTGAGGATTGTAATGATAATTTTAAAACATTTGATTTCTTACCAACAGGAGAAATGTTTATGCTGTTTTGGTAACTTCCTATAATTTTATGAATTGGATGTATTAAAATTTTGATATTTTGGTTTATGTTAGAGTCATTAAAATCAACGTTTTTTTCAATTTTGAAGCTACCTAAGTTGTCGTTTTTTATTACTTTATTAAATGAGTTTTCTGAAATAAGATTACCTTCATTGTCTATTAAACGATACTTTTCATTAGATAAAATTTTAATATTAATTATAGTGCTTTGATCATATGAGGTTGAATCAGTTTGTGTGAAAAAAATAGGAGACTCTTTATAAACTTCTGTTTCTTTAATTCTTCCTTCAGTTATATATATAATATTTAACTCTAATGATTTAATAACATCATTTATAAGCTTACGAGACTTAATGATTTCTATTTCATTATCTATATTTTTATTACTACCACCTATAATACCTATATCTTCAAAAGCGGCAAGTTCTTCAGAAACACCTCCTTGTTTGTCATTTTTAATTAAAATAGTAGTTGAAGCATTATATATTGGAGTACTATACCTTAAATATAAATAAGCACCAACAAGAGAAATAAAAACACCTAAAACAAACCATTTCCAATGGATTAAGTATTTTTCTACTTCAGCTCGAATATTAATAGTATCGTTGTTATCTAATTGCGGGGAATATTGTTCGTTATTCATAGCAATATTATCTTGTTAGAATTGAAATTAATGATATGATTATAGAGCCTAAGGATATAAATAGACCAGTATTTCTATTATAAACAGCATCCTGTGAAGATGATTTATTAGGTTCCACATATATCACATCGTTTTGCTGTAGGTAATAAACAGGTGAGTTGAAGATTTTATTAGAGCGTAAATCTAATTTATAAGTTTTAATTTGATTATCTTCTTCCCTTTTAACTTTAATAGTTCTAATCCCTGACATGTTTAAATCACCTGCTAAACCAATTGCCTCTATAACTGAAATGCGTTCGTTTGGAATAGTAAATCTTCCAGGGTTTTTCACATCACCAAGAACAGTTATTGAAAAATTTGTAATTTTAATGTTAACTGTAGGGTTTTTAACATAATCAGGAGATAATTTTTTTTTAAATAATTCAATCGCTTCAACTCTAGTTAAACTGGCTAATTTTAATTCTCCTAATATAGGATAATCAATATATCCATTGTTATTAATTAAATAAGAATGTTGAGGAGTTCCTGATACATTTGTATTGGTTGCAGAACTAGAGGTTAAGTTAAAAGGTTTTACAGCTTCTATATCTAAAGCTGAAATAGTTATTTGTACTAAATCACCAGGTTTAAAAATTGTTTTATAATTTATTTTTGATTGATCAACTTCATCATTTTGAAAATAAACAATATCTTTCTTAGAAGCACAAGACGTTATAGATAGAATAATAATAGCTAAAACAATTTTTGAAACTTTTTGCATTGACTAAATTTTTGGCGAAATTACTAATTTAATTTTTAGAAGCAATATCTAATTTTTCATAGATAGAATTATTAGATATATATTCAGGAACAATTTCTTTGATAAGTAAGACTGTCTCTCGGTTATTATGACTTTGGTTAGATAAACACAGCTCTTGTATTTTGGAATTAACAAACGTATAATCGATATTTTGGTTTTTGGCAATCATGATTTTTTCATGATAAGTAGGAGTCGTGTTTTCACCATCAGCCAAGAGTTCTTCATACAGTTTTTCTCCAGGGCGTAGGCCGGTTATTTTTATATCAATATCATCAGGGTATTGTAATCCGGATAAATAAATCATTCTTTTAGCGATATCGTATATTTTTACAGACTTTCCCATGTCGAAAATATAAATTTCACCACCTTTTCCCATTGTTCCTGCTTCTAAAACTAATTGACAAGCTTCAGGAATAGTCATGAAGTATCGAGTAATATCTTTATGGGTAACCGTCAAAGGACCTCCATTTTCAATTTGACGTTTAAAAAGAGGAATAACAGAACCATTAGATCCTAAAACATTACCAAAACGAGTAGTTGTAAATTTTGTTGTATGGTTTTTAGAGTTACTTAGGCAACTTATGTACATTTCGGCAACGCGTTTTGTAGCTCCCATTACATTGGTAGGGTTTACAGCTTTATCTGTAGATACCATTACAAAACGTTCAATCTTATGTTTTATTGATAAGTCAGCAATGTTTTTTGTACCTCCAATGTTAATTTTTACAGCTTCATAAGGACTCATTTCCATTAAAGGGACATGTTTATATGCTGCGGCGTGAAAAACTTTTTGAGGTTTAAACTCTTCAAAAATTTCATTCATTCTTACTTCATCTCTAACGTCAGCTACGATAGAGGTAAAGTTTTTACAATCTTTTTGAATGAGTTCTTGTTGAAGGTCGTACAAAGGAGATTCAGCATGATCTACTAATACCAAATGTTTATGGTTGTATACGCTTAATTGACGAGAAATTTCTGAACCTATTGATCCAGCGGCACCAGTAACTAAAATTACTTTGTCGTTCACTTCTCTTTTAACAATAGGATTATCAATAGAGATAGGTTTTCTATCTAATAAGTCTTCAATTTTAACTTGTTTAATTTGGTTGGCTTCTAAATCGCCATCAATCCATTTTGATAAAGGAGGTACAATTTTTACCTGAACTCCTAGTTCGAGCAGTTTGTCAGTTAAATATAAAAGTTTTTCAGATTTTATATTTTGAATAGATATAATGATTTCATCAATTTGTTTGTCTTGTATGAAGGTTTTATTGATTACTTTTTTGCTATATATTTTTATTCGGTCTAATTTTTTGCCAATTTTCTTTGGGTCATCATCAACAAAACCAATAACTTCATATTTATTTTTGGTATCCCTGTTTAAAGCTCCGTAAGTTATCAGTCCAGAATCTCCAGCTCCATAAATCAAAACATTTGTGATCGATTTTAATTCGGTAGAAATAATCTCATAAAATGCTTTAAATACATACCTGCTAATAACTAAAAGAATAACAGAAATCAAATAATGAATAATAAGTATTGATTTCGGAATTGTAAAATTTGGAACTATTTTTAGAAGGTTGTTAATTAATACAAGGCTTGTAGTAATAATAAAAAGTAAGGTTACACCAATAAAAACATTAAAGGCATCTCTTGTTCCTGTATGACGGACAATTCCTTTATAAGAACCAACAGTGATAAAACTAATAAGAGCAATAAAAGCTATAAAAGGAATTTGAAAGAATAGGTTTTCTACCTCAAAATTTAAGCTAGCATTAAAACGTACTGTATAGGCTAAAATAAAGGAAATACAAACTAAAGTAATGTCTATAATTAGAACAACCCATCTAGAAGCGTACCTGTCAAAAGCTTTTAAAAATAAACTCTTAATCATTGTTGATTTTTGTTAGCAAATAAAGGTACAAAATATAAAATGAACAAATTAAGGAAGAATTAAATCTTCTTCATTTGTTGCTTCATCATTTGCATCTGCTCTTTAAGCATTCCATGCTTATCCAGTTTTTTAGCTTCAGCCATTAAATTTGTAGCTTCTCTTTTTCTACGTTTAGTCATTGCTATTCCTGCTAACTGTAATTTAGCCATGGCTAAATCATGATCCATAGCTAAACCTAATTTAACAGCTTTCTTTAAATACTTTTCAGCTTGAGTTATGTTCGTTTGAGATAACATAATTCCGTGTAAGTAGTTATAGTAACCTTCTTGCTTTCTAGTTAATGCTGCTGAAGGATTTTTAATATATCCTAGCCATTTTTGTGCCCCTGGAAAGTTTTGTTTACGTAGCTGTAAAAAAGCTAAAAGAATAAATTCGTTTTTGAAGTAAAATAAAATAAATAGTCCAGCAAGTAAAAGTATTGATATTCCATTCATTATATGCCCTTGGGTAAATTCATACACAGACCATACAGTTATTAATGCAGCTAGAGCTAATTTTATATTTTTATTGAACATAATTGTTTTTTCTTTTTGTCGGTTTGCAAAAATACATTTTTTAACAGAAAAACTGTCAACTTATTTCTTGTAATACTTTTTGTTTTTTATCCAAGCGGCAATTCCTAAAATGGCTACAAATGCTACAGAATAATATACAGATGTTGGAGTAATTACTTTATCTCCACTAGCGTATGAATGCAGTCCTGATAAGTAAAAGTTTACCCCGAAATAAGTCATCATAATAGAAGCAATAGCAATGATAGATGCTAAGTTAAATGTATATCTTCCTCGTAAACCAGGTATTAATCGCATGTGTAATACAAAAGAATATATCATTATAGAAACTAAAGCCCAAGTCTCCTTAGGATCCCAGCCCCAATAACGTCCCCAACTTTCATTTGCCCACATTCCTCCTAAAAAGTTACCAATAGTAAACATTACCAATCCAACAGTCAACGCCATTTCATTGATAATTGTTAACTCTTTAATGTGTAAATCCATTTTCTTTTTATTCTTTTTGTTTGTGAAAATGATTAAGAATAAAGCAAATATTCCAAGAATCATTCCCAAAAAGAAAGGTCCGTAAGCGGCAACAATTATAGAAACGTGTACATATAACCACCAAGAGTTTAATACTGGTTGTAAGTTGGCAATTTCAGGATCTAACCAGTTTTGGTGAGCAAAAGCTAAAATAATCGAAACTAAAAATGTTGATGCTGCAATTGTTAATGAAGATTTTTTTCCTAAGATTAATCCAAACAACATAGTTGCTAATCCAACAAAAATAATAGACTCATAAGCATTACTCCATGGAGCATTACCACTAATGTACCATCTAGCTGTTAATCCTAATAGATGAAAAATAAATAAGAAAATTACAACACCTATCAATGCTTTCACAACACTACTAATCCATGGTTTGTTGTTGAAAATTTGAAAGAAAACAAATACAATTAAAAGTAAACTTGCATATCCGTAATATTTAGAAAGCTTTACAAAAATATTTAGTTTGTTGTAAGCTATTTCTAAATTGATTTTGTCTTTAGAAGGAATAACTTCTGAACCAAATTTTTGTTGGAATTTCTTAATTCCCTCTAAAACCTTGTTGGTTTCAGTATAATCTCCCGATTTTTTTGAAGCTTGTAACAACTGTAAGTATACAGGTAATGACTGACGTACAAAAACAGAGTCTGTTGCTTTAAAATTAGCTTGTAGTGTTTCTGGTTGCGAAACCCATTTGTTGTTTTCGTCGTTAGGGATTGGGTAAATACGTAAAATACCGCCTCCTAAGGCTTGCGATAATAACCAAACTCTTCTTTCAATTTTAATAGCGTCTTGTTCAAATTTATTTTGAATTCTTTTCTTTTCAGCTTCAACAACAAGCTTACTAATTTTAGAAGAACCGTCAGGATTGTAAAAATCAATAAAACGAGCATATTCTGTGTCTTCTGGAAGACCTAAAATTTCTCTAATTTGTGTGTTTCCTTTTTCTAGATACACAAAAGGAACATTTAACCAAAGCATTGGGTTTTCTGTAATAGATAGTAAAATTTGGCTAGGATCCATGTCTTTAAATTTATCGACATGTGCTACTTTTCTAACTAATTCCGAAGCAAAAGTATGAGCAGGCTTCATACGTCCTCCAGCATCTTGAATAACTAAAGAACTGAATAAATCAGCGTGTTTGTTGTTTACTTTGTTTGCGATTAAAATAGAATCAATTTGAGCTTCAGTAATTTGTTTAGGTTCATGTTGTTTGTGTTGACTAAAACCAGCTAAAGAAATAAATAAAGCGATTACTGATAATTTGGCTTTTTTATTACGGATTTTAACTAGCGATTGTTTTAAGTCGTAAAAACGAGTTCCTTTTACAAATAATATAGCAGTCATACCAAAGAATAATAAGAAGTAACCAATATAGGTAATCCAAGTACCCCAAAAATCATGGTTTACAGATAGGTGAGTTTGTTCGTGTTCACCTTCGATTTTATAGCTAGATTGGAAGAATTTATACCCTTTATAATCTAAAATATGGTTCATGTAAATTCTATAATCAAAAGTTTCTTCAGGAGAAATTACTGTAACTTCACTAGCATAGGCAGCAGCACTTTCTGAACCAGGGTATTTTTCTAATTGAAAATCGTTTAGTTTTACACTGAAAGGAGTTTCTAATAATTTAGAACCATACCAAGCTCTGAAGTTTAAATCACCAACGCTAAATTCTTGCTGATTAGCCACGTTAAATTTACCTCCATAAAACTCTACACGTTCAGTTTCTCCATTAGCAGTAATATCAAAAATAACGGTGTCGTACTTTTGATCGTCTTTTTTACCTCTTACCGTTTTAATTTCTCCTTTTTCAGGTGATTTTGGAACAACGAATTGTAATCCATTTATGTTATGAAGTGTTAAAAACTGGAAGTGTTGTGTGCTATCTTTAACTATTAATCCCTTTTTTTGATCAGCCATTCTAAGCCAATCACCATCATTTTTTGAAGTCATTTTTAAACTACCATCTTCATAGAAGAAGTTAATTGAGGCAGCGTTTCTATCTTCAGCTTCAAAACCAACTAAAATATTATGAATGTTTTCTATAGTACCCTTTTTAACATAGTGTTCATGTCTAGTTCCATCAGAGCTTTCAACAAAAAACAAGTGTTCTGTTCCGTTTTCATCGGGTATCATTTTAGTCTCAGACCAAGGAATATAATCAACTAAATTAAAAGTAACTTCATGATTTTTTCCATCTTTTTGAGGTTTGAAGTTTTCTGTAAAAGTAGCTGAGTTTTTGCCCCATGCAGAGAGTAGTAATTTATTAGCGGTAGTTTTTTGAAACTCGCTATTATCAATAATCACATTTAAATAAGTGTGTTCTGAATAGAATTGATTAGTGGTTTCTCCTTCATCAATAACCATTAAACCTTCATAACTGATGTATCTTGTAATACCTGCTCCAATTAAAATTAAAAGGAAAGACACATGAAATAATAATACAGCCCACTTTTCTTTTTTATATAATCGGTACCTGAAAATGTTTCCAAAAAAGTTGATTACAAAAAATACCATGATTAACTCAAACCACCAAGTGTTGTACACTAATGCTTTTGAGGTTTGTGTTCCGTAGTCATTTTCAATAAAAGTGGCAACTCCCATGGCAATGGCAAAAGCAAAAAATAATACGGCCATTAAACGGGTAGAGTAGAGGGTGTCTAAGATTTTTTTCATCAGTAAATCTGCTAAGTATAAAACGACGCAAATTTACGGATTAAAGCTCTAATCACCCTAAGAAATTAATCATTTTTAAAATGTAAAATGTTAAAGTTATGTAGGTTAATTTCCTATTTGTTCTCCCATTTTAACAAAGGTTTCCATTTTGTTTTTAGTGTTAGCTAAAATATCTTCGTCAATAGTGATTTTTGAGCTATCAACCAATAATACAATAGTAGACCCACCAAAAGCAAAATAGCCCATTTCGTCCCCTTTTTTCACCTTTATATTTGGGATGTAAGTTTCAATAATACTTCCAACCATCGTAGCGCCTACTGGAGCAATGATAATATCTCCTTTATTCTGTGTTTTTAAAGTGCAGAATTCTCTTTTGTTTTCACAAAATACTTTGGTAAAGTTTGAAGCTAAAGCATAAGGTGATACTGAAAAATAACGTCCTTTAATTTTTGTTACTTCAGAAGGAATTCCGTCGTAAGGGAAGTGGTAACGATGATAATCGTTAGGTGCCAATCGAAGTATAATTAAAGAATCGTCTTTATGCTTTGTGGCTAGTTCTTTGTTGCCTAAAAATTCTTCTAAGGTGAATTTTCGTCCTTTAACAAAGAAGTTTTGAATATCTGAAATATTTTTAAAGGCTAACATTTTTCCATCACCAGGAGAAACAAAACCTTTTTCAATAGGACGAGCGTCAGGTTTTAATTTTCGATAGAAAAAATCATTAAAAGAAATATAATCTTCTGAAGGCCTTTCAGCTTCGTTCATGTCAATTTGAAGCTCTCTAACAAAACTGTTTATTTTGTTAATAGAGTTAGGTTTGTTCATGAGCTTACCATACCATGATGATAAAAATTTACGCTTAACCAATGGCAATAAAGCCATTTTACCAAACGGATTGTTGTATAGCAATTTTAAGTACCCTTCTCCAGGAGGGGTTTCGGTAATTATTTTACCTGTTTTTCTATCAATGAATTTTATTTTCATAACCGTTATTCTTCGGTACTATCAATTAAAATAGTTAACATGTCAATAGCAGCTTGTGCAATTTTAGTTCCTGGACCAAAAACACCTACGGCACCAGCATCAAACAAGAATTGGTAGTCTTGTGCAGGAATTACACCACCAACAATAACCATAATATCTTCACGGCCATATTTTTTAAGTTCAGCAATAACTTGAGGAACTAAGGTTTTGTGTCCTGCAGCTAATGATGAGATACCTAAAATATGTACATCATTTTCTATAGCTTGTTTGGTAGCTTCTTGCGGAGTTTGGAATAAAGGACCTATATCTACATCAAAACCTAAGTCAGCATATCCTGTAGCTACTACTTTAGCACCACGATCGTGGCCATCTTGTCCTAATTTAGCAATCATAATACGTGGACGACGTCCTTCTAACTCAGCAAATTTATCAGCTAGTTCAGTAGCCTTTTTAAATAACTCGTCATCTTTTATTTCTTTACTATACACGCCAGATATGGTTTTATGCACTGCTTTATGACGTCCGAAAATAGTTTCAAGGGCGTCAGAAATTTCACCTAATGTGGCTCTGTTTCTTGCAGCTTTTACTGCTAAATCTAATAAATTTCCTTTACCTGTTTTAGCAGATTCAGTTAAATCGCTCAATGTTTTGTCAACTTCAGCTTGATTTCTTTTTGATTTTAAATCGTTTAGTCTATCAATTTGAGATTGACGAACGGCTTCGTTATCAACTTCTAAAATATGTAAAGGGTCTTCTTGTTTTAGCTGATATTTATTAACACCAACAATTATATCTTGACTACTGTCAATTTTGGCTTGTTTTATGGCAGCAGCTTCTTCGATACGCATTTTAGGAATCCCTTTTTCAATAGCTTTGGTCATTCCTCCTAATTCTTCAACTTCTTGAATTAGCTCCCAAGCTTTGTTGGCGATTTCTTCGGTAAGTTTTTCTACATGATAACTACCCGCCCAAGGATCAACCGTTTTTGTAATATGGGTTTCTTGTTGTAAATATATTTGTGTGTTACGAGCAATGCGCGCTGAAAAATCGGTAGGTAAGGCAATTGCTTCGTCTAAAGCGTTGGTGTGTAAGCTTTGTGTGCCTCCGAATGCAGCAGCCATAGCTTCAATTGCAGTACGAGCCACGTTGTTAAAAGGATCTTGCTCAGTTAAACTCCATCCACTAGTTTGGCAGTGAGTTCTTAATGCTAACGACTTTGGATTTTTAGGGTTGAATTGTTTTACCAATTTAGCCCATAACATTCTACCTGCACGCATTTTGGCAATTTCCATAAAATGATTCATTCCGATAGCCCAGAAAAAAGATAGGCGAGGAGCAAAGGTGTCGATATCCATTCCTGCTTCCAATCCTTTTTTTATGTATTCTAATCCGTCAGCTAAAGTGTATGCTAATTCAATTTCTGCTGTAGCACCAGCTTCTTGCATGTGGTACCCAGAAATAGAAATTGAATTAAACCTAGGCATATTTTCAGAAGTATATCTAAAAATATCAGCAATAATTTTCATTGATGGAGTAGGTGGGTAAATGTAAGTGTTACGCACCATAAACTCTTTTAATATATCGTTTTGAATAGTTCCTGATAATAATTCAGGAGCTACACCTTGTTCTTCGGCTGCTACAATATAAAATGCCAAAATAGGTAAAACGGCTCCGTTCATAGTCATGGAAACCGACATTTTATCTAGCGGGATCTGATCGAATAAAACTTTCATATCCTCAACAGAATCAATAGCTACTCCAGCTTTTCCAACATCACCTTGTACACGTTCATGGTCTGAGTCGTACCCTCGGTGTGTAGCTAAATCAAAAGCAACGGATAAACCTTTTTGGCCAGCAGCTAAATTTCTACGGTAAAAAGCATTACTTTCTTCTGCGGTAGAAAAACCTGCGTATTGACGAATTGTCCAAGGTCTACGAACATACATGGTAGAGTAGGGGCCGCGTAAGTTTGGAGCAATACCAGCAACAAAATCTTCATGTTTGAAAGAGTTGTTTACTGCTGCTTGTTTTTTAGGTAATTGTATGTTTGATATATCTTTTCTACTCATTTTTTAAACGTTCTTGTTCAAGCTTTTCAGCTAATCGTTTTTGAATAATTGGTTGAATCAAGGTTTTTTCGTTACGTACCTCTAAGAAAGGAGAAACTTCTAGGTCTTGTTTCATCTTATCATTTTCATTCTGGATTTTGTTGGTGCCTAGTAATACTAGTTTTCCAGAATCAAATAAGTCTTGTTCTTTTTTAGCGGATTCTTTTATTTTTCGTTGAATAACGCCTTCTTTCAGTTGTTTTAAAAAGCCACCACCTTGTTCTATTTGTTTGAAAACTTCAAGTGCTTTTTGTGCGAGTTGTTGAGTGATGGTTTCAATATAATATGTTCCATCTGCAATGTTTTGTGCTTCAGCAAGCTGGCTTTCTTGTTGTAAAATTAATAACTGATTTCTTGAAATACGCTCACCAAATTCATTTGGGTGATGGAATATTTTATCATATGAATTATTAGTTACTGTATTTGCTCCTCCTAAAATAGCACTCATGCATTCAGAAGTTGTACGAAGCATGTTTACATTATAGTCGTATATGGTTTTGTTTCGTAAACTTGGTTGAGCAAAAACATGAGCAGTTGCTTGGGCGTTGTATTCGCTTAATAAAGAATCCCATAAAATTCTGAAAGCTCTTAGTTTGGCAATCTCAAAAAAGTAATTGCTGCCTACAGCAAAATTGAAATGAATGTTGCTAGTAACTGAACTTCCGAAGTGATTTAAATATTCATTAGCATGTGCTAAAGCATAAGCTAGTTGCTGTGTAATTGTTGCTCCTGCATTTTGATAAATTGAAGCGTTAACACAAATAGCATTTTGTGAATTGTTTGCTATTTCTTCAAGTTGATCGTGGTCACTTTTAAGGTTTGAATACCAGTTTCCTGAACTTGCTAAATGACCAATAATATCTGTATTAAAGTAACATTTTTCAGAGTTTATAAAAGAGGATACATCTTTAATAAAGTCTGAGGATAAGAAATCTAATGAAAAATAGATTGTGATATTTTCTGTGTCAATTCCTTTTAATAATATTTTGTAATCAAACTCTTTTTTAGCTAAAAATTGGATTGATGAAGCACCTCTTTGAAGTGAATCAATAGCAAAAGCATTGGCTTTTTCTTCATCGTTAATAAAAATTGACTGACAAATACTAAAACCTTCTTTAGGGATGTTAACCTTCGTGTTTGTTCTATCTTCTTTAGTATAAAAAGGTTTTACAGTAATTCCTTCTTCTGTCTTCCATAATAAGGTTTCGTTATAGTCGCCTCCTTTAAGGTCTACTTGTATTTGTTGTTTCCATTCAGCGGGGTTAACTCCGTTAAAATCTTCAAATAAATAATTACTCATTACTTTTTATGGTGTCAAATTCAATAATATAAATATCTTCATCATCTTTCTTCATTAAATATTTTTCTCTAGCGTAGCGTTCTAGTTGAAGAGAGTCTTGAAGTTGTTGTATCGTTTGCTTGTCTTTTTTGATTTTCTTTTCATGATACTCAATCCAACTTTTCAGTTCCTTAATTTCGGAATTAAACTCCCTATGTGTAAGGTACGAATTTTCGTCAAAAAAAAGCATCCAAACTACAAATACAGTAAGTATAATTACGTAAATATTAGTAGCGATTTTAAAGGATGGTTTGTTTTTAATTGATTTGAAATTCATGTTATAAGCGATCGTTAATTACGGTTCTTACAATATCAATAGCCACAGTATTATATCGATCATTTGGTATAATAATGTCAGCGTAATTTTTTGTAGGTTCAATAAATTGTTGATGCATTGGTTTTAAAGTAGTTTGGTAACGGTTTAAAACTTCATTAACATCTCTACCACGCTCTTTAATGTCTCTTCTGACGCGCCTAATTAAGCGTTCGTCAGCATCAGCATGTACAAAAACTTTAATGTCACACAAGTTACGAAGATCTTCGCTATTAAAGATTAAAATACCTTCAATAATGATAACTTTTCTCGGATGTGTTTTTATAGTGTCTTTAGTTCTGTTATGTGCTACAAACGAATATACTGGTTGTTCAATAATCTCTCCATTTTTTAACTCAGTTAAGTGTTGAACCATTAGATCGAAATCAATGGCTCTTGGATGATCGAAGTTTATTTTGGTACGTTCTTCGTAAGTAAGGCTATCAGTTTGTTTGTAGTAAGAATCTTGAGAGATAACACATACTTCATCAGCAGGGAGCTCATTAATAATTTGATTTACTACAGTAGTTTTTCCACTTCCTGTTCCTCCTGCAATACCAATAACAAATATGTTTTTCATTAAATCTTTGTAAAAATAGAGTTATGACAAATTTAGTAAAATAAGCGCATAAAAAAAGCGCTAACTTTTGTTAGCGCTTTTGGCTTTTGAGCCGATGGAGGGACTCGAACCCACGACCTGCTGATTACAAATCAGCTGCTCTAGCCAGCTGAGCTACATCGGCGTTTTCCTTTAAAGCGTGGCAAATATATAACGTTTTTTGATACTGCAAAAACTTTTTTTATTTTTTAGGTGACTTTTTTTTGATGTTTTTTTTAAGTGTTTGAAAGTTAGTTTGTTTTGGGGTAAAAAAAGTGAAGAAAAAAATAAGAAGTCGGGATGAGTGGATTCGAACCACCGATCTCTGGTCCCCCAGACCAGCACTTTAACCGGACTAAGCTACATCCCGATGAGTACAAATATATTTAAAAAGAAAAAGTTCTAAGTAAATTTACTTAGAACTTTATCAAGAATAAATATTATAATGAGAGTAGTAGTTAATATAACTACAATTCTTATGTATATATTGTTAACGCGTTAAAACACTGTTTATTGTTTAGGCAGTTAAAGGTTTACCTTTTAAACGTTTTTCAATTCGTTGTTTTACAGCTGTTAAACGTTTCATGATGTCCATTAACGTAGTGTCTTTTGTTTTTTTGTATACCTCGTTAATCTCTAAAATTAGAGCTTTTGCTTCTCTAGCAGCTAAAATTCTATCGCTAGTAGTCACAAATTTGAATTTTCTGTTTTCAAACTCTTCTGCCTTATTGATTAATTCTGATTTCATAAAATCTACCAATTTTAATTTAAAATTTTCTTTTAGGTTTGTCTGGTAATTGATTTGGTTAAAAAAATAACCCCTAAAATAACTGGGGCGACAAATTTAGAAGAAACTTTATGTTTACTATAGGTAAACTTATCAATTTACTTTATAGGTTTATAAATTTTTCTTATAGAGCCCAAAAATCTTTTTATATCAATTATAGACATAATCTATAAAGATAAATATAGTAATTTTTATTTGTTATGTCAAATTATTAGCAGAATATTAACAATTTTTGACTATTCATTTAATGATTTGTTAAGGAATTGTAGTGTTTTAGTGAGAATACAGTATTTTTGTTTATGTTAGAAAAAATAATTACAAAATGAAAAAAATAATTTTAATAGTTTTTGCTTTTGTGTTTTTGTCATGCAAGAGTCAGGGAAAAAGAGCAGTTTTAGGAGAGTCTGATTTCCAGATAGAAATGAATACCAAATTTAAAGATGCTTCAAAATCACCTTTAACAAAAAAAGGATTAAAAGAGTTTAAAGGGTTAGATTTTTTTCCGATTGATGATGAATATACTGTAAATGCTAAATTGGAGTTATTACCAGATGCGCCTGTTTTTAATTTTCCTACAACAACAGATAGAGTAGTATTGTATAGAAAATATGGAGTGTTATCTTTTTCTATAGATGGAAAAGATTTTGAGCTAGCTATTTATCAAGATATAAACCCTGACTCTGAATATATTAATCATTTATTTTTACCATTTTTAGATAACACGAATGGTAACACTTCTTATAAAGGAGGACGTTATATAGATGTATACACCACAGATATAAAGAAAGACGGAACCGTTATAATTGACTTTAATAAAGCGTATAACCCGTATTGTGCGTACAGCGATCGTTATTCGTGTCCTATTACTCCTCAAGAGAATTATTTAGACATAGAAATTAAAGCTGGAGTAATGGCTTATAAAAAACCTTAATCAATAAAAAAAATCCTGCAAGCGCAGGATTTTTTTATTTTGAAGGAGGGGTTAATCCTTCTTTAGTGTCTTGTTCAATAGCTTTAGCTAGTAAATCTAAATAGGGTTTTCTAACCTTTAATTTTGTTTCTTTATGTGCTTTTTTGTTTAGCTTGGTAAACATTTCAGCAATTTTAAAAGCGGTGGGTAGTAAGTGTTCTTGTGGAACGATTTTATCTAAAAATCCTGCAGTAACAGCTTCTTTCGGATTGTATATTTCCGAACAACTTACGCTTCTCTCAAAATAAATAGGGGAAAGACGAGCTTTAGCAATTTCGATACCTGCATTGTGCATGGTCATTCCAATCATAACCTCGTTCAGTCCAATTTTAAAATCTCCTTCAATACCTAATCTGTAATCTACAGAAAGAAGTAAAAAAGCACCCTTAGCAACAGCGTGTCCTGAACAAGCAGCAATTATAGGGTAAGGAAAAGATAACATCCTGTGCGATAATTCTGAACCTTTGGTAACTAATTCTAAAGCAGAATCAGCAGACTGTGTCATGCTTTTCAAGTCGTAACCAGCAGAGAAAATTCCTGGTTGCCCAGTTAAGATTACTGGTTTTTCTTCTTTTTCGGCGTTATCAAAGGCAGTATTTAAAGCGTCAATTACTTCATGAGAAATTGCATTGGCTTTACCGTTTGTAATTGTTATCATTACATGGTTATCTGCCGAGGTGTATTGTATAAGTTCGTTCATTTGTTAAGTGAATTTTTTGATGATTGAGGATTGTTTTTTAGAGTAATTCTTCAATTTAAATGTTTTTAATTAAAGATTTTGTGGGTTTCCCCAAAGGTAACTTACTAAGAAAATTCCTGCAAAAACAGCCAAAAAACCAATAATAAAACTAGCAATGGTGTATAGAGCAAAACTGCTAAAATCACCTGATTTTAAGAAAACATGGTTTTCGTAAGCAAAGGTTGAAAAAGTGGTAAAACCACCACAAAAACCAGTAGCTAATAATAAAGTGTGGTTTTGTGTTAAAGCTTGGTTTTTGGCAGCTAATCCTAAAATAATTCCGATAAGTAGGCTTCCTAAAATGTTAGCAGTAAAAGTTCCGTAAGGAATTCCTGTTTGTGAGCTGTTTAATGCTTTTCCAATGATGTATCGTAATACGCTTCCTATTCCGCCGCCTAAAAAAACTAATAAAAATTGTTTCACAAAAATATTTCTAAATTAAAGCTTGATAATAACCTGTAAGAGAACTTTAAAGTAGTTCTAATCGGTTTTCTGTATGTGCTAAAATAAGAAAACCTCACAAATTTGTGAGGTTTTGCTTATATATAAATTATGTAGCGGTTTATAGTTCTACATCATCAGCGTCTGTCCAGTTCCACTTTCCAGTAATTATTCCATTTTTAACAGTTAAGATACCAGGGTTGGCTCTGATAACAGTTTTTAAGGCAGTTTCATCACAGAATCCGAAAGTGTATGGTAGCCCATATTTTTGTTGGGTAGCTGCTAAATCTTCAATATAAGAAGCAGTTAATACATAAACTTCATAACCTTGTTCGCTAGCTTGTTTTGCTACTTCTGAAACTTTTGAAATTCCTTCTTCCTCAGTTTTATCAAAATTAGACATAACGATTAGCATTGCTTTTTCTTTAGCTAGCATTTCTTCTAATTTATCGCCTTCGTCAGTTTCAATCATAAAATCATGAATAGGAGGGATGTCATCGCTTCCTTCTTGGTACTTCATTCCTTCAGCAATATCAGTTCCTACAGAATAAGCCCTGAAATCAATAATCGGTAAGTGTTGTAGCACGTAATACGTTACTAGAAGTGATATAAAAACTGAAGTAAAAGTTGTTATGGAAGCAATTTTACTAGAAATGAAAGGTTTTATGTATTTAACTCCTAAAATTAGGATTATAATAAATACCATAAACACAACATTTTTATAAAACGTTTCTTTTGGTGTAAGTTTTAAAGCATCTCCAAAGCAACCACAATCAGTAACCTTGTTATAAGTGTAAGAATACCAAGTTAAAAATAAAAATATAAGGTTAATACCAAATAAACTCCAAACGGTGAATTTTGCTTTGTAACCAACTAAAAGCATAATACCTAAAACTAATTCGGTAACAATTAAAAGGATAGAAAAAGGTAAAGCAAATGGTATTAAGAACTCTAAGTTTAGTACACCAGCACTAAAATATTCTTCAAACTTGTATTGAGATCCAATAGGGTCTACCAATTTTACAAATCCAGAATAGATAAATAGTAATCCTACTAGTACTCTTGAAATATGAGTCAATAATTTTAAAATCATATTAGGGGTTGTTTTAGGTTAATTTTCTGATTCAGAAAGGTGAATCATGGCAAAAATAGCATAATTAATCATATCTTGATAATTAGCATCAATTCCTTCAGAAACTAAAGTTTTACCTTGATTGTCTTCAATTTGTTTTACACGAAGTAGTTTTTGTAGAATTAAATCGGTTAGTGATGAAACTCTCATATCTCTCCATGCTTCACCATAGTCATGGTTTTTATTTTCCATTAACTCTTTGGAGATTTTTATGTGTTTGTTATACAGTTCGGTGGCTTGCTCTGTAGTTAAATCAGGCTGTTCAACAACGCCTAATTCTATTTGAATTAATGCCATTACAGAATAATTGATGATACCAATAAACTCTGATTTTTCTCCTTCATCAACTTTTCGCTCAGTATTTTCTTGTAATTGACGAATGCGTTGTGCTTTAATAAATATTTGATCGGTTAGTGATGGAAGTCTTAAAATCCTCCAAGCACTACCATAATCGCTCATTTTTTTGATAAATAAACTTTTACATTCTTCAACTACAGCATCATACTGTTTTGAGGTGTCTTGCATCTTTCCTATTTAAAAGTATTCGACCAAAAATAGTAAATATTACAAGCTTTTCATTTATTTTTACTTAGAAATTTAGTGTAATGACAATTAATTGTAAAGGAACCTTGGTAGATTTAACAACACCTAAGGTTATGGGGATTTTAAATGTAACTCCTGATTCTTTTTTTGATGGAGGAAAGTATAAAAACGAACATGATATTTTGACTCAAACAGAAAAGATGTTGAATGAAGGTGCTACTTTCATAGATGTTGGAGCGTATTCTTCAAGACCAGGAGCGAAGCATATTTCTGAGGAAGAAGAATTACAAAGAATTTTGCCTGTGGTTGAGTTGTTGGTGAAAAACTTTCCTGAAATTTTTATTTCAATTGATTCCTTTAGGAGCAGGGTAGTAGAAGAGTCTATTAATGCTGGAGCTGCAATAATAAATGATATTTCTGGAGGAAATATGGATGAGAGAATGTTTGAAACTGTGGCGAAATTGCAAGTTCCGTATATAATGATGCACATGCAAGGTATACCACAAAATATGCAGCAAAATCCACAGTATGAAAATGTAGTTACTGAAGTAATTTCTTTTTTTGCAGAACAGCTTTTTAAACTTCGTCAATTAAAAGTAAATGATGTAATTATTGATGTAGGTTTTGGTTTTGGAAAAACTGTTGATCAAAATTATGAATTGCTTAAAAAATTATCATTGTTTAAAAATTTAGATGCTCCTATTTTAACAGGAGTTTCAAGGAAATCTATGTTGTATAAGTTATTAGGTACTTCAGCTCAAGAAGCTTTAAATGCAACTACGGTAGCCAACACTATCGCTTTGTTAAACGGAACGCATATTTTAAGAGTGCATGATGTAAAAGAAGCAGTTGAGGCTGTAACGATTGTAAATCAGTTATAATAAAATGCTTACATTTACTTGTTTAGATTATTTTAAACATTAAAAAACTTCAAGAAAATTAATGAACCTAGATTTTATCGACTTTTCGTTTTTGGATGTGCTGGATATTTTTTTAGTAGCTATGCTACTTTTTTATATTTATAAATTATTAAAAGGAACGGTAGCAATTAATATTGTAATTGGAATAGCTTTTATCTTTTTAATATGGAAAGTTACTCAAGCTCTAAACATGGAGATGTTAAGTGGTATTTTGGGGTATTTACTTTCAGGAGGAGTTATCGCGCTGATTATTGTATTTCAACAAGAAATCAGGAAGTTTTTATTAATGATAGGAACTACGAATTTTTCTACTAAAAGAGGTTTTTTAAATCAACTAAAATTTTTAAAATCTGAGATTCATTCAGAAATAGATATAGAAACTATATTAAGAGCTTGCACTAACTTGTCTAGAACGCAAACTGGAGCGTTATTGGTAATAGAAAAAACGAATAACCTTGATTTTTTAGTGAATACTGGTGATAAAATGAATGCTTTAGTCAATGAAGCTATAATTGAAAGTATTTTTTATAAGAATAGTCCGCTACATGATGGGGCAACAATTATTAGAGATAACTACATTATTGCAACTCGCGTGATTTTACCAGTTTCTGACAGTGCAAAAATACCTGCACGTTTTGGTTTACGACACCGTGCTGCGATTGGAGTTTCTGAAAAAACAGATGCAATTTGTTTGCTGGTCTCAGAAGAAACAGGAGAAATCTCATACATAAAAGACGGAGAGTTTGTATTGTATAAATCATTAGAAGAACTCCATAAAAAATTAGAAAAAGATGTAATGGCATAAATAAAAAGGCTCGCAATTTGCGAGCCTTTTTTTATTGTGTTCCGTGTCAAAAAAATTATTGAGCAGGAGCCATTTTAGATTGAATAGCGGTCATAACGCTATTGAATTTTTCAGCAGCAGCTTCATCTAAGTTAGCAACGATCTCTTTAGCTTGAGTAGCTAATTCAACACCTTTTTTAGCTAATTCAGTATTTTTAACAACATCACCTTTAGCTTCGATATAATCTTTAGCGTATTGAGAATAAGTTTGTAAATACTCACCTACTTTAGGATCTTCAAATTCAGGAATTTCGATACCTTCAATTGCAGATTTTACTGCTTCAGCAGCCTCTTCTGTTGCTTCAGTAGCAGCTTCAGTAGTTTCTTCTACTGCTTTAGTAGCAGCATCTGTAGCTTCTTCAGTAGCATTTTCTACAGCTTCAACAGCATCTTTAGTAGCGTCTTTAGCATCTTCTTTAGTGTTTTTACAAGAGGTAGCTAATAAAGCACCAACTACAAATACTGATAAAATTACTTTTTTCATCGTTTATTGATTTTTAGTTTTTAGATTGAATAACAAATGTAATATTTTGATTGATGTAAACAAATTTATTTACATCACTGTTTCACTATTAAACTGTTTTTCATACAAATTCTTATAATAACCCTCATGTTTTTTTAATAATTCTGTATGATTTCCTTTTTCAACTATACGACCTTTATCCATAACTATAATAATATCAGCCTTTTTAATAGTTGCTAAACGGTGTGCAATTACTATTGAAGTTCTGTTTTTTGTAATTTCATCAGTAGCATATTGGATCATTTGCTCAGAGTGGGCATCAACAGAAGAGGTGGCTTCATCTAAAATTAAGATACTTGGGTTGCTAACATAGGCACGTAAAAAAGCAATTAATTGACGTTGACCAGACGAAAGCATACCTCCGCGTTCTTTTACATTGTAGTGATAATTATTAGGTAAACTCATAATAAAGTCATGAATCCCTATTTGTTTAGCTGCTTTTTGAACTTGATCTAAAGAGATGTTTTCGTTTCGTAGGGTAATGTTATTTAAAATAGTGTCTGAAAATAAAAAGACATCTTGTAATACTACGGCTACTTTTTGTCGTAAGGAAGAAATTTCATAATCTTGAACAGGAATATTATCAATAGCAATAACTCCGCTATCAATTTCATAAAAACGACTAATAAGGTTTATAATAGTTGATTTACCAGCGCCTGTAGCACCAACAATAGCTACGGTTTGCCCTTTTTCTACATTAAAGCTGATTCCTTTTAAAATTTCTTCTCCTTTTATATAACTAAAATGTACATTTTTAAAACTGATATTTCCTTTAACGTTTTCTGCTATAATAGTTCCGTTTTTATCTATTGAACTGTCTGTGTCAATTACGTTAAAAACACGTTCACCAGCAACAATCCCCATTTGTAATTGATTGAATTTGTCTGCTATTTGTCGTAACGGTCTAAAAAGCATTTGAGCCATTTTTATAAAACCGATAATAGCACCTAGGCTAACAGCACTATCTTCTATAACTTGTAGTCCACCATACCAAACAATTAATCCAATAGCTATTGAAGAAAGTATTTCTGCAATAGGGAAGAAGATAGAGTAGTACCAAACAGTTTTAATATGTGCCTTTTTGTGTTTATTGTTAATGTCAATAAAGTTTTTGTACTCAATTCGTTCTCTATTAAAAAGCTGCACGATTTTCATTCCTGTAACTCTTTCTTGCACAAAACTATTAAGATTAGCCACTTGATTACGTACATCTTGAAAGGTAGATTTTATAGCTATTTGAAATAATTTAGTAGCATAAATTAGTACAGGTAAGGTAGCAAGTGCAATTAAAGCAAGCTGCCAGTTTTTATAAAACATTACAGCTATTACAATAAGCATTAATAAAATATCACTTACTATCATAAAAACCCCCTGGGTGAAAAAGTTTGAAATGGTTTCTATGTCAGAAACTACCCGAGTTACTAGTTTACCTACAGATGAGTTGTCAAAATAACTCATTTTAAATTCTAGAATTTTTCTAAAAGTTTTGGCTCTTATATCTCTTATGATATGTTGTCCTACCCAATTGGCATTATAAATAAAGCTAAACTGAAATAGGACTTGAATTAATAAAACAATGATCATGGCTATTGTAAAATACAATAGTGTTGTCGCGTTTTTAGTTGTTGTAAAATCATCGATTGCAGTCATTAAAATTACAGGGGTAAGAACTGAAAACCCTGCTAATAATACTGTTGAAGCCGCAGCAACGATAAAACGTAGGCGGTATTTTTTTGCAAAACTCATTAGTCGTGCAAAAATTTTAATATCAAATGCTTTTCCTGTTGCTTTACTCACTATATATAGTCGTATGTTACTGCTGTTAAAAATAAACCTTTTGCTGGAGCTGAAACACCAGCTTTACTTCTGTTTTTACTTTCAATAATTTTTTTAAAATCATCAATAGTAATTTTTTCAAGGCCAACATCAATTAATGTGCCTACTATGGCGCGAACCATGTTTCTTAAAAAACGATTAGCACTAATATGAAAAGTAAGTTCGTTACCTTTTTTTATCCACTCAGCATTGGTTACTGTGCAATTAAATGTGTTAACATCTGTTTTTACTTTTGAGAAACACTCAAAATCTTCGTATTCATATAAAATAGCAGCAGCTTTATTCATCAACTCAATGTTTAATTGTTGATGATGCAACTGCCAACTAGTTTCTAGTAAAAACGGATTTCTACCTAACCATATTTTATACTCATAGTTTCTACTATTAGCATCAAAACGAGCATGAGCATCTTTGTGCACCAGTAAGGTGTTAAATATTACCACGTCATCGGGTAAAATAGCATTGAGTTTGTAAGTGAAATCATCATTTAAAGGTGATGCAACATCAAAATGAGCAAACATTTGCGAAGCGTGCACACCTGCATCTGTTCTACCAGCACCAACAATGTTGATTTCTTGTCGTAAAATAGTACTAATAGCCTTGTTTATGACTTCTTGAACCGAAATTGCATGTGGTTGTACCTGCCAACCATGATAATTTTTTCCGTTGTATGCTAACTCAATAAAGTACCTCAAATATGTAAAAATTTTAAAGAGCTAAATTATGAAATTCTGACTTGAAAAGTTAAATACTAAAGATTAAATAATGTTTTTGAGTTTTATTAACATATGTTAACAGATTGTTTGGTTACTTATTTTATTTTTGTTGCCTTGAAAAATATAATGATGAAGTCCCTCATGAATTTCATTGTTTAAATAATAGTGAATTCCCCTTTCATTAATTACCCCTTATTCTAAAGAATCCATAATGTTTAATTATGGATTTTTTTTTGGTTTGTAATTCATTAGTTTTGTCTTGATGAAGAAAATTTTACTCCTTTCTGATACACATAGTTTTATAGATGATCAAATTTTAAAGTTTGTAAAGCAAGCGGATGAAGTTTGGCATGCAGGTGATATTGGTGATTTGCACGTTACTGATATGATAAAAGATATTAAACCACTAAGGGCAGTTTATGGAAATATCGATGATAATAATGCTAGAGCAGAGTTCCCGCTAGATAATAGATTTTTAATTGAGGGGGTGTCAGTTTGGATTACACATATTGGAGGGTATCCTAATAAATATAATTATAGAGTTCAGGAAGAATTAAAAAGGAACCCTCCTAAATTATTTATTTGTGGACATTCACATATTTTAAAAGTTCAGTATGATGAAAAACTGAATTTACTTCACCTAAACCCTGGAGCTGCAGGTAAACATGGTTTCCATAAGGTTAGAACGATGCTTCGGTTTGAAATAGATAAGGGAGAAATAAAAAATATGGAAATAATTGAATTAGCTAACAGAAGTTAATTTAAAGTTTTTCTGTTGTTTTAAAATAGGGACAGAAATATAAATAGAAGTCCCTATATTTTCTTTTGAATTAATAGTTAATTTCCCACTCATGATGTGAATTCTTGCCTCAATTTGATTTAGACCAATGCCATCTGAAAAAGAAGAAGACGAGGTAGAAAAACCTACCCCATCATCTTTAACGAGAACGGTTAGTTGATCCTCTTCCTCTTTCAATATTATTTCGGCATGTTGAGCTTTACTATGCTTTAAAATGTTGTTAATAAGTTCCTGAATAACATTAAATATTTTTATTTCAAATTCTTGATTATATCGATTGATATTTTGAGCAGAAACTTCAAACTTAAGTTCGCTATTAGAATATTTCTTAGTAACGTCTTTAATAGCGTATTCTAATCCAAACTTTAATAAGATAGACGATACTAGGTTGTGTGATAAGTCTCTTACTTTTTGCGAGGCTTCAGAAATGATAGCTTGAGTTTTATCAATTTCTTGAGGAGTATCCCCATTGAATTGTTTCTTGGTAGCTGTTAAATGCATGTTAGCAGAAGATAGTAAAGCGCTAACATTATCGTGTAGTATTTCTGCTATGAGTTTGCGTTCGGTCTCCTTCCCATCTATTGTAGCGTTTAATATTTTTATTTGCGCTTCAGATTTTAATTTTTCAATGCTTTGTTGCTGAATAAGTTTGCTTTCAGATAGTTTAAGGTGAAGGTTTTTTTGACGTAATTTATAGTTGTAGATGATTACTCCAGAAATTATTAAAACTAAGAAGCTTAGAGCAGCAAAAAGTAATGAAGTTTTCGCTTCTTGAGCTTCTTCTAATTTTCGTTGCTCTTCAACTAAAGCAGTTTTTTCTTTTTCTAAATTTAGTTCATGTCTAGTGTAAATTTCATCTACAATTCTCCTTATTTCAACATCTTTTAAATCATCTTTAATGTTATAAGATTTTTCTTGATAATCATAGGCTCTGTAGTCTTTTTGCAGATATAATGTATAAGCTAAATTGAAGTAAAGAAATTCTTTATATCTCGTAGCTCTACTACTAGAGTCCATTTTTATTAAATCTAGACCTTCTAAATAAATTTTTTTTGCTTTTTCATAATCCTTTTGTTCTAAATGAATACTAGCTAAGTTACCAAGGGCAGCAGATTCTAAGACTTTTTTATTTGCTTTTCTGTATATTTTTACAGCTTCGTAAGAGTATTTTTTTGCTAAGTCATAAATAGAATCTTCTCTGTAAATATTAGATAAATTACTAAAAGCACTGGCTTTAGTTGTTAAGTCAAGTTGATTGAGAGTGTTGCTGTTAAGTATTTTTTTGTAGTAATTAATAGCACTGTCTTTTTCTTTAATGATATGAAATTCACTTCCAACTCGTAATAAAAGTTTGTTTAGATTAATGTTATTGATAGAAGGAGATAAGCCTGTTTTTTCTTTTTCTGTTAAATTGTTTTGAGTATTAAAACTTTCTAATGCTTTTTTGTAGTACACTATTGCTTTTCTATGGTCATTAGTCTCTCTGAATATATCACCGATTAAAAAAGAGGTTCTAAAATATAATTCTGAATAGTTGGTAGCATCCAATTTCGAAAACAAACTTAAACTCTTTTCAAGTGAAATACTGTATTTTTTTTTGGTAAAAAACTCTTCTGATTTTTTAAAATCATTAATAAGTTCCATTTCATCCTTTTTTTGGCTGAAGGATAAAATGGAATAAAAAAGTATTATAGCGACTAATTTTTCTTTTATCATGAGTTAGTCAAAGTTAATTTGTTTTTTTTAAATCACAGCATCACCAATGATTATAGATTTTGGTTTTCTTTCAGTATCTGCTATTTCTTCATCTCTAGCTGAGTATTTATGGTTTACAAAATCTAATCTTAATATATTTGAATCAGTTTGTATTTTGAGTTCTCTTGAGAATGTTTTTTGGGTTGAAGTACCATTTGACAAATGCACTTCATGAGTTTTAAGTTCTTCGTTGTAGTTAAAATCTGCAGCTACATTATCATTCACAGTAAAGTTTAATGTATATGTTCCGTCTACATTTGCTGTAATACTGTAAGAATTTAAAAATTCAGTGACTCCTTTTGCTAAGGTGATATTATCGTCTTCAACATATATTTTAGTTGTTTTTCCTCTGTTAGTTTCTAAAAAACCTATTTTTAACTGATCGTTTTCAATTGAAAAATCGTTAGAGTGTTTTGTAGCAGTTTTTTGTTTAGTTTCCGCTAATATAATTTCTTTTGAATTGTCTACATTGGTTATTGTTGTGACATCTGTGTTGTTGGTCGTGTTAAAATCAATAGAGTAAGCACCAGTAGCATCTCTTTTAAGAGTATACGATTGTAATAAGTTTTCAGGAGTACCTTCAACCACCTCCGTTTCGTTTGATGAACAAGATGCAAATAAAAAACTTAAACTTAAAGCAAGGAAATAAGGAGTGATTTTTTTCATGACTAAATTTATAAATTATACTATTTTATGTTAATGTTTTATAAAATAGCGATGTACTTAGGATAGGTATTAAGAGACGGGGGATCATATCTCTTAGGGGATATAAAAGAAAACAAAATGAAGGGGTTTTCTATACTATGTTTAATAACGCGTACATCGCTATTGTTTTCATTTGTAGTAGTTGTTAAGCGATGTATGATAATGTATAGACTCGGGGGGCTTCTTCTTAATCTGGGGGACTAAAGAAAAATTGAAGGGTTGATAATATCTTTACACTATTTTGTTTCTCACAGCATACATCGCTAAACCTACTACGTTTTTTACTTTTAATTTTTTATATAAATTACTTCTATATGTTTCTACTGTTTTTAAGCTAACATTTAATTTTTCGGCAATCTCATAAGAGCTTTTTTCTTCTGCAATTAATTTTAATACAGCAATTTCTCGCTCTGTTAAATCTTCTTGGATAAATTTTGGCTCTTCAATTTCTTTTGCATCTGTAGCATATAAATCTAATAGTTTCACTTTTATGTCTTCACTAATGTATTGTATGCCGTTGTGAACAACTTTTATGGCATCAATTATTTGTTCATTAGCGCGACTTTTATCTACAAAACCGTTAGCTCCTAATGCTATCATTTCTTGCACAAGTTTAGGGTCGCTTAAACTAGAGAGTATGATAGTTTTAACTTTTGTGTTACGCTTTTTAAACGTTTTTAAAACTTCTATACCATCCATTTCTGGCATGTTAATGTCTAAAACTAATACATCGGCTGTATTGTTTGAGGACCAATTAACGACTTGCCTTCCTGTTAAAGAGAATCCTTCAACTTCAATGTCATCTTCAGTATTTAATAAAGCAATGACTCCGTCTATTAATATCTTGTGGTCATCTGCTATGTGAACTTTAATCTTGTAATTCATGGTCGTTTACAGTTACAAATCTATGGTATAAAACAAGTGTGTGCAATACACAGTATCCCTATTTGTTTCATTTTGTATATAGGGATAACCCTGAGATTTCTTTAACATTTCTTTAACATTTTAGTTTAAAGGCTAAGTAAATACAGAGTTTTTCAAAAATAAAAAACCGAGATTTAAATCTCGGTTTTTTCGCACTAAATATACTAAGATGTTAGGCTTATCGTAATCTATCAACAGATTTTACAAGATTTTCATCCTTCTTAATGGCTCTATTTGCTAAAAATAAAAGCAAAATAACAATGACAGGAAAGAACATCCCAATACCTTTCTCAGAAACCGAAGCTTCTCCAGATAACGTTTGTGATAAATATATCAATATTCCTAATAAAAAAAGGTTTATCAATATGTTTAAGCGATTAATTACAAATTGTAACTGACGATTTTTAAATAAAAAGATAGCTACAATTGATATTAATGCGGAAGAAAAAAATAATACAGGAATTGATTTTTCAAGTAAAGAATTGCTCGAAAATAAATCTAGAATAAATACTGGTAAGTTTGTATTAGAAGTACTCCAAAGGTTAACTAATAGAGTTAAGCCTCCAGAAATAATTCCGGCAACTAATAAGTATATAGATTGTATTCTTTGTATCATAATTTTTTATCGGGAAGCAAATGTAATACTTCTTTTTTTAAAAAGAAATATTAGAAGTTAAAATATTTGTATATATTTGCCTTGTATGTAACCGCACAAAATTATTATATAGCCCCTATATAATTAGCACTCAAAACAAAACTTAATACAAAATCAATTCTTTACACACAGAGAATTTTAAGTAACTTAACTATTTAACGAATGTTCGAAATTTCGGAATTAAAAACTAAAAAATTAGCTGATTTACAGGTTATTGCCAAAACTATAGGATTAACTAAGTTTAGTCAGTTAAAGAAATTAGATTTAGTATATAAAATTTTAGATGCGCAAGCCGAAGCAAGTGCTAATGAAGCTAAGCCAAAGGCAGAAAAACCTAAAAGAAAAAGAATAGCTAAAGATGATGTCCCTAGAGATACTTCAAAGCAACAACAAGATAATAATCCTGTAAAAAAGGTAGAGGCTAAAGAAGAGGTAGAAAAGACTGAGACTGTAGTTAATAAACCCGTAAAAAAGGTTGAAGACAAAAAACAGCATCCACAAAGTCAGTCTAATGAGGATAAAAAACAACAGCAACCTCAAAAACAACATACTAAAAACCAAAATAGAGGTAATAAGAGTAATAAGAACCAAAATCAAAATCAAAATACATCTAAACAGCATCATAAAAGTGGAAACAAGTATCGTGATCCTGATTTTGAATTTGATGGAATTATTGAAAGTGAAGGTGTGTTAGAAATGATGCCTGACGGATATGGTTTCTTACGTTCTTCTGACTATAACTATTTATCATCACCTGATGATATTTATGTATCACAATCCCAAATTAAATTATTCGGATTAAAAACAGGAGATACTGTTCGTGGTAATGTACGTCCACCAAAAGAAGGTGAAAAATACTTTCCGTTAATTAGAGTATCAAAAATCAATGGATTAAATCCGAATATAGTAAGAGATAGAGTGTCTTTTGAACATTTAACTCCACTTTTTGCTGATGAAAAATTCAACTTAGCAGAAAAAGGAAGTTCTCTTTCTACAAGAATCATCGATTTGTTTTCTCCAATAGGTAAAGGACAACGTGGTATGATTGTAGCACAGCCTAAAACAGGTAAAACAATGTTGTTAAAGGATGTAGCTAATGCAATTGCAGCAAATCATCCAGAAGTTTATCAAATTGTTTTATTAATTGATGAGCGTCCTGAAGAAGTTACCGATATGCAACGTAGTGTGCGTGGTGAAGTTGTAGCGTCTACTTTTGATGAGCCAGCTGATAAACATGTTCGTGTAGCTAATATTGTTTTAGAAAAAGCAAAACGTTTAGTAGAATGTGGACACGATGTTGTGATTTTGTTAGATTCAATTACTCGTTTAGCAAGAGCCTATAACACAGTTGCTCCTGCATCTGGTAAAATTTTATCAGGAGGTATCGATGCGAATGCATTACACAAACCAAAACGTTTCTTCGGAGCGGCTCGAAATATTGAAAATGGAGGGTCGTTAACTATTATTGCTACTGCACTTACCGAAACTGGTTCGAAAATGGATGAAGTTATCTTTGAAGAATTCAAAGGAACAGGTAACATGGAGTTACAATTAGAACGCAATATTGCCAATCGTAGAATTTATCCTGCTATTGATTTAATTAAATCGAGCACACGTCGTGATGATTTATTATTAGATGAAAAGACAGTACAACGTATGTGGGTATTACGTAAGTATTTAGCAGATATGAATCCTATTGAAGCAATGGAGTTTATTCAAGACAGAATTAAAAGATCATTAAATAACGATGAGTTCCTGATTTCAATGAATGGATAATCGTTAGTTATATAAAATAAAAAATCCTGCACTTAGCGGGATTTTTTATTTTGGGTATATCACAAAATCTAACGGAATGTCAAACTTGTGCGTGTCTTCAATTTTTTTGATAGGAGAGAAGAAGTTGAGTCCGATAGTTTGAGTGTCTTTTCTACATTCAGATAAAAATCGATCATAAAATCCTTTGCCATAACCAACTCGATAGTTTTCCTCATCAGAAATTAACATAGGCACAAAAACCAAGTCAATATCTTTTACATTTGCTTCTTCTGCATTTATAGGTTCTGGAACTCCAAATTTGTTGAGTTCTAGTTTGGTTTCTTTTTCAAAATAGAAATGAGTTAGCGAGTCATCTTCAAAATTACAACGACTAACAATAATTCTTTTTCCTTTATCTCTAAAAAAATCAATGATAGGTTGAGTGTCTATTTCATTAAACTTTCGCATGGATAAAAACAAATGTACAGTACTAATATTATCAGTTTTTAACTCGAATATTTGTTGGTAAATACTCTCTTGTAATTTTTCTTTTTCAGTTATTGTAAGAGTATTTCTTTTTTGTTTGTATAATTTTCTAAGTTCTGATTTCAGCATGTTTAATTACATTGATTTTAGTTCTTCTTGCAGTTTTTTTGTTAGTCCTTTCACTATAAGTTCGTAGGAATGATCAATTAGCTCATAAGCAAAAGTATCAGAAACATCATTGTTTAAAGTAACTGTATTCCAATGTTTCTTACTCATGTGAAATCCTGGATTAATGCTTTCATACTCAGCTCTTAATTCTAAAGCACGTTCAGGATCACATTTTAAATTAACCTTAGGCTTTTGTTGTTCCCAACTATCTAAACCCGATAAAGCGAACATTTTATTCATTACTTTAAAAACTAATACATTATCATCAAAAGGGAAGTGTTCAGTTACACCTTTTTTTTGTAAGCAATATTCTCGGTAATTTTCTATGTGCATTAGTTAATAGTTTTTTTAGTTAAAAAAACTTTAAAAAGAAATATAATCGATATCACTGCTAAAAGAAATAAGAAATATTTTCCTAAATACATGAAAATCAATATTCCTAAACCCCTTGTTGAATAAACTCGATCTAGTTTATCTGAAAAGTTTTCAATAATTTTTGCATTTTCTATCCAAAAATATAATAGCCATGAAATTAAAGAAAGCAATGTCAGTTTTAAGGTCTTAGAATAATTCATATATAATTTAATTAATCAAATTTTGTTCAACTTCAGGTATTTCTAAAGCAGAATAATCTAGTTTCCATCCAATAGTTTCCACTAAATTTTGCATTAAAGTAACAGCTTCTAAAGCTTCTTTGTTGGCGGTTTGCATTAAGTTGCTTTCAGGTATTTTTTGAAGAATATGTTCTTTCGCTTCCTTGTTTACTTCTGTTAAATCTTCTGAACTAAACTTGTTAAGTAATCCGTTTTGAATATCATAAAAACGTAAGTTAGGTTCTATCGAAAAAACTTCAGGTTGCGGAAATTCAGAAAGAACTAATACTTTCTTCTTAGTATCCGTATGCATTTTTATTTTTCTAAAATCAAAACCAATATGTACTTTGGCATTGATTAAAATAATGGCTTTTTTCTTGCTAGTAACAAGTCCTAAAAACTTCTCTTTGGTGTTTTCGTGATGATAAATCTCAGCAAACTCTCCTTCAACAGTAATTAATTTAGATACTTTCTTAATTTTATCTAACAATACTACTGATTGTTTTTCGGTTAAATTTTTTCTTTTTACTGAGGTGAATTTTTTAAAAATGTAATAGGAGATGATAGCGCCTCCTGCTAAACCTAAAAATAGTAATTCCATAACAACGAATTTACATAAAAAGAATTAGTGTTGAATGTCTCTTGGGGAGTAATTTTGTATTTTTATACGGCTATTGTTTTATAGTTGTTTTAATAAAATCTTAAAAAATAGATGAGAGTATCCAGTACTACAGAAGCAGAATTACACGAACGTATTAAAGAGTTAACATGTCTTTATAAAGTAACTTCTTTAATAATAAGTGCAGATCTTGAGCAGATAGATATTACTTTAAAAGCAATAGCCTATAGTTTAAAAAAAGCACTTCAATTTCCTGAAAATACGGAGGTGGTTATTGAAATAGAAGGTGATGTTATAGAAGATAAGAAGGTAGAGGGTAGTATTTGTATTATTTCGAGTAATATTCCTGTGTTTAATTTACCAAAAGGTAAAATCGAGGCTTATATCAAAGGAAAAGAGTTTAAAGAAAATTTATATTTAAAAGAAGAGCAAGAATTATTTGATTCGGTAGCTATAAAAATTGGGGGACTTTTAGAACGAATAGAGATAAAGAAAAATGAGCTATCGATGAGGCGTAAGATGGAGCACGCAGATCGATTATCTATTTTAGGAGAATTAACAGCAGGTATAGCTCATGAATTAAATACCCCTTTGGCTAATATTTTAGGTTTTTCAGAATTGTTGAAAGCAGATTTAAAAGGAAATAACAAGGCATTAGAAGATGTAGAAAAAATTATTCAAAGTGCTATTTTCTCTAGAGAGGTAGTTAAAAAGTTAATGTATTTTGCTTGTGAAATGCCAAATGAAATGAAACAAGTAAATATAGTTCCTAGTATAAAAGATGCTATAGATTTATTAGACGCTACATTTAGAAAACATGGAGTTAAGTATATTGTAAAAGTTGAAGATGAAGAATTGTTATTACGAGCAGATACAGTACAATTAACACAAATAATTTTTAACCTTACAATAAATGCAATTTATTTTTCGCCTAAAAACGGGTTGGTTGTTATAGAAACATTTCAAACAGATAAAGAAGTAGTTCTTAGAATTTCTGATGAAGGGAAAGGACTTACACAAGAAGCTCTAGAAAAAGTATTTCAACCTTTCTTCACTACAAAACCAACAGGAGAAGGTACTGGTTTAGGGTTGAGTGTTGTGCATGGAATTGTATCAAGTCATAAAGGAACCATAACAGCTAAAAATGGCATCGAAAAAGGTGCTATCTTTGAAGTGAGGTTACCAAAATAAAAGAAATGCAACTAAAAAAAGAAAATATACTGATAGTAGATGATGATGTTCATATTCTAGAATTGTTGCACAGGCATTTACAATCTTGGAATTACCACACCTATAAGGCTGTTTCAGTGAAAGAAGCAGTGGCGATTTTAAGAGATACATCAATAGATTTATTAATTACTGATTTAAAAATGCCAGAGGTTGATGGTTTTGAGCTTGTAAAGTTTGTTTCTGAGCATTACCCTAAATTACCTAAACTTATAGTAACAGGATATCCTTCAGTACAAGACTCTCTTGAAGCGATTAAATCTGGAGTGGTAGCTTATTTAACTAAACCTTTTACAAAAAGTGAGTTAAAAGATGCGATGGATGATGCTCTTAAAAAATCGAAAAAAGTACAAGATTCTAATACACAAAAAAAGGAACATAAAGAATTTTATGGAGACATGATAGGAGCTTCTGAAAAAATTAATGAAATATTTCAGATTATCGATCGTGTTAAAAATAACAAAGCAACTGTTTCTGTTAGGGGAGAAAGCGGGACAGGTAAAGAGCTGGTGGCTCGCGCAATACATTATGAAGGGAAGTTTTCAAAAGAACCTTATATAGCAGTGAATTGCGGGGCAATTCCAGAGAACTTGTTAGAGTCTGAATTGTTTGGGTATGTAAAAGGAGCTTTTACAGGAGCAGATAAAAATAGAGATGGTTTTTTTCAGGCGGCAAATGGGGGAACTATTTTTTTAGATGAAATAGGGAATGCCTCATTAAATGTACAGGCTAAATTGTTAAGAGCACTTCAGGAAAAAGAGGTGGTAAAAGTAGGGGCGCAAAAAGCCGAGAAAGTTGATGTTAGGATCATTGCAGCAACAAATAATAATTTAAAAGAAATGATTCAAGAAGGTTCTTTCAGAGAAGACTTGTTTTATAGGTTAACAGTAGTTGAGATAGAAGTACCTCCATTAAGAGAACGAAAAGAAGATATTTCAATGTTGGCGGAAAAGTTTCTTTTTAAATATGGAGTGGAGTATAAGGATAGATTTGTAAAAATGAGTCCGAAAGCCCTAGATGTTTTAATGCGTTATGATTGGCCAGGTAATATTAGAGAGTTAGAAAACATTATACAGCGTGCGGTAATTATGTGTGATAGAGTGGTAGAGGTAGAGCATTTACCAGATTCATTAAAATACAACGTTAATTTTTCTGAAGAAGGATTAATTTCGTTGAAAGAGATGGAGAAACGTCATATACAACATGTTTTAAATGCCACTAATAATAATAAAACACAGGCAGCTAAAATTCTTCAAATTGATCGAAAAACTTTACGAGAAAAACTCAAAGAATAACAAGTTAACTTCATGGAGATTTTTTACTCACCCGAGGAAAAACTCCCCAGTGTAAATTTTATCATAAATTTTATTGAACATTTCAATCCCTTTATTTTAAAGGGATTTTTGCTTTTTTGTGTTTTTTGGCACATTTAACGGCATATCATTTGCCTTTAATGGAACAGAAATTAAACGAAACAATTTTATGAATGCAAATCCTTTCAATATTTGTCCCTCGTGTGCATATTTAAACACATGTGTATTGACCAAATCAAAAGAAAAAGTTTGGTCATGTAGTGAATATAATGAGGTAGAATGCAAAGAAGATATTCAGAAAGAAGTAATGACTGAAAAAGAGGTAGAATTAGTGTAAAAAACAAAAAAATAAGTTAAAGACTCAATAACAGTTTTTTACTTTAGCAGCCTTAAAAAACAGACTTACTAAATTATGAATGTATGAAGAATACAAAAAGTGAAATTTCAGATAGAGAATCGAACTCAAATACAAAAGAGATGACATTAACAAAAGAGTTAAAAGTACCAGCGAAGCCTAAGAATGCTAGAGGTATGGTTGATAATGTACTAGAGCAATTCAATAGTGCATCAGACCAAATAGGGTTACACCCAAATATTCGTAAAATATTAAGTATTACTAATAACGAAGTCATTGTTAACTTTCCTGTAAAAATGGATAACGGAGACGTTGAAATTTTTCAAGGATACCGTGTACAACACAACAATGCATTAGGACCTTATAAAGGAGGTTTACGTTACCACCCAACGGTAGATATCGATGCAGCTAGAGCTTTAGCTATGTGGATGACTTGGAAAACTTCATTAGCAGGTTTACCATACGGAGGAGGTAAAGGAGGTATACAATTAGATCCTTCTAAATACTCTAAAGATGAATTAGAGCGTATCACTAGACGTTTCACATTTGCTTTAGGAGACAACATTGGGCCAGAGCACGATATTCCTGCGCCAGATGTTAATACAAACGCGCAAACAATGGCGTGGATGGCTGATACGTATATGAGCACTAAAGCTCCTGCTGCGCGTTCAATGAACCAACACGTAGTTACAGGAAAGCCAATAGGTAGTGGAGGTCTTGAAGGAAGAGATAGAGCTACTGGTTACGGTGTTTTCTTAACTATCAAATTTTGGATAGAAGAAAATAATGAAACTTTAGAAGGTAAAACTTTTATTGTTCAAGGATTTGGAAACGTAGGATACTGGGCAGCTTATTTCTTAGAAAAAGAAGGAGCTAAAATGATAGGAGTTCAAGATGCTTATGGAAGTATTAAGAATGGTAACGGAATTAAAGTAGAAGATCTTTTCAACTATACAAAAGCTAACAACGGGAGCTTAGTTGGTTACCCAGAGTCTGAGGCTATGGAAAAGGAAGATTTCTTTGCACTTGATTGTGATATTTGTATTCCAGCAGCTTTAGGAAATCAAATTACTGAGGGAAATGCTCACTTAATAAAAGCTAACTTAATAGCTGAGGGAGCAAACGGTCCAATAAATGTTGAAGGAGAGAAAATCCTTTTAGAAAAAGGGGTGACAATTATTCCAGATATTTTATGTAATTCAGGAGGAGTTATTACAAGTTACTTTGAGTGGCTTCAAAACCGTAACGGTGAATTATGGAACATGGAAGAAGTAATTGAAAGATTAGATAAGAAGTTAAAAGAGTCATATACAAAAGTTTCTGATTACGCTAAGTTAGAAGGAATTGATATGCGTAAAGCAGCATATTGTATAGCTATTCAACGAATAGAAAAGGCTTATGTTCAACGTGGAATTTTCCCATAAAGAGTATTACAAATGAAGCACGGAAGTTTAATTTTAGAGAAAAAAGAGTACGTATATATTAAGAGTTTACTAAATGTTTCAGAGCATTCTGAAGGTCATCAAGTTCAAAAATCATTAATAAAGTTTGCTGAAGAATTAAAAACAGCAATCATTTTAGATGAAGAAGAAATGTTAGATGATGTAGTACGCTTAAACAGTACGGTTACTGTAGCTTCTGGTGATGTTTGGGAAAAAACTATAAAGATTGTAAAACCAACAGAGAAAGACCTAAAAAATAATAAGGTTTCTATATTAACTCCAATCGGAATAGCCCTATTTGGATATGCATTAAACGATGTTGTTCATTGGGAGTTTCCAGGAGGAAATAAAGAAGTTAAAATTTTAAAGGTTACTCAAGAAGTAGGAAGTGAAAATATCAATTCCATAATTTAAAATACTATAAAAGTTATGACACTTAATAATCACGATAGCGATATAGATGTAGTACACAAGTACAATCATGTAGAACTAAAAGGATGGGTAGATCAACTACAGTATATAGATAGAGAGATTGATAACCTTTTAAGTTTATATGCAAACTCTTTAGGAGAAAAAAGTATACCAGCAGGAATACAAGAACTTTTCTCTGAAAGAAAAAAATTAAACAAAGAGCTTTACGAAAAAGTGCTACCATATTCAATCACGTATACTAATGTTGCAGAATGTGATGACATTCAATGTGATATGGCATATTTAGGAGAGTATGATAGATTACGAGAAAATTATAAAGATAATTTAGAGGCTTACCAACAGCTAAAAGATAAGTTGTTTGAAGAGGCTCTAAGAAAAGAATAACATACTTGTGAAAGCAAGTTTGTTAGATTAGTAGATTTAGTTGATAAACCTTGGGATGAGAATTCCAAGGTTTCTGTTTTTTGGTAATTGATTTATTTTATTATTAAATATAACAAGCTCTATTTTTATATTTATTAAGTAGATGGTAATAAATTAAAAAAATAACTATTCTTGAGATTTAGATTCTTTGAATAAGATCTTATAAAATAAGAAAGAAGTTGGGGTTAATTAGTGTTAGAGTAAGGTTTATAATACTAATTTCAAATAAAAAACCTGTAAATCATATGATTACAGGTTTTTTAGTCGGGGTGGCAGGATTCGAACCTGCGACCTCCTGCTCCCAAAGCAGGCGCGATGACCGGGCTACGCTACACCCCGAATAATTGGGACTGCAAATGTAGAAAAAAAAAGCAAACAACAAATAAAAAAATGAAATATTTATTAAATAATTTGATTTTATAAGACGATAGTTAAAATATATTTAAAAGAAGATAATAGATGCAAAAAAAAATTACATTTGTAACTTCAAAATTTTAAGATAATGGCAGAAAAAATTAAATGTTTAATTATTGGATCTGGTCCTGCAGGATATACTGCAGCAATTTATGCAGCAAGAGCAGATATGAAACCAGTTATGTATACAGGAATGCAGATGGGAGGTCAGTTAACAACGACTACTGAAGTTGATAATTTTCCAGGATACCCTAAAGGAACTGATGGTACAGCAATGATGGAAGATTTAAAAAGTCAAGCAGAGCGTTTTGGAACTGATGTTCGTTTTGGAATGGTGACTAAAGTAGAGTTCTCTGATAAAGAAGGAGGCGTTCATAAGGTAACCGTAGATGAATCAACAGAGATCGAAGCGCAAACAGTAATTATCTCTACAGGGGCTACTGCTAAATATTTAGGATTAGAAAGTGAACAACGTTTAATAGGTGGTGGGGTTTCGGCTTGTGCTACTTGTGACGGTTTCTTTTATAAAGGGCAAGATGTTGTTGTAGTTGGAGCAGGAGATACTGCTGCTGAAGAGGCAACGTATTTAGCGAATATTTGTAGTAAAGTAACTATGTTAGTTCGTAAAGACTATATGCGTGCTTCAAAGGCAATGCAGCACCGTGTAAATAAAACAGAAAACATTACAGTAATGTATAATACTGAAATAGATGAAGTTTTAGGAGAAAATGTTGTTGAAGGTGTTCGTGCTGTAAACAATGAAACAGGAGAGAAAACTGAGATTCCTGTAACAGGAGTGTTTGTTGCCATCGGACACAAACCTAACACAGAATTATTTAAAGGAGTGTTAGATATGGATGAAACAGGATATTTAATTACTAAAGGAAAGTCTACAAAAACGAATTTACCAGGAGTTTTTGCTGCTGGTGACGTCCAAGATAAAGAGTACCGTCAAGCTGTAACAGCAGCAGGTACAGGTTGTATGGCTGCGTTAGATGCAGAACGTTATTTAGGTGCGTTAGCATAAAAACTAGTAAAAAAGAAAATAAAAAGAGCTCTTAAATTAAGAGCTCTTTTTTTTATGGAAAAATACCATTTTTTATTCTTCTTGTTTAACAGATAATTTTATGGTTTTAGAAACTTTAAATTCTCCTTTGGGCGCTATTTTGTCTATATATTTTATCTCTTTGTCAAAGCATAAATGGAATCCTCTATTATCAACACTATTATCTAATAAATTATAGTAAAGAAGTAGCATTTCTCGCTCTTTAGTGTCTTTTAAAAATGGAAGCGAAGAGGAATAGCCTTTAACTATAATTTTCTTAATAGGAGCTATATTTTTATGTTCATCATAAAACATGTGAAAATCACCAAAATTTAGAGTTTGAATGTCCTTGTCGTTCCATTGTACGATATCGTATTTTTTACTGTTTTTACGGGTTAAAGAAATTATTTGTGTATCACCATAAGGAGCTAGTAATTCTATGTCAACTTCTAAAAAAGAAATGGGGAGTTTGCAAAGTTCATGACCAATAGGAAGCTCTTTTATAAAAGAGTCTTCATAATTAGTAAGATTAAAATCTAAATGAACATTTTGTTCAAGAATCAATTCTTTTGAAGAATTATAGGCTCTTATATTTTTAACATTGATTAATACTGGAGCAGAATTAGTATACGTGTTCAAGTAAAGTTGAGTGCAATTTTCAGTATAGTTTAAGCTAAGAGGTTGCAAATTTTGCAAGGTAGTTTTCGCTGTTTTTTTTGATTCAAAAAGAATTTTACTGAAAAAGGTTGTTAAAGAATCTCGGTTAGGTTTTTTAAACAATTCGGGGATGTCAGTAATTTCGTAATCTCCACTGGAAAGATGTGCCTTTCTTAATTGAACAACGTCAACTTCCGGTTCACCTTTTAACCTAAGAATTAGTGAATGGCTCTTTAAAAACAGTCTCATTTGTAAAGGCATACCATCTTTAGTGTTAATAACAAAGATACCCACCATTTCATTAGAATCTTTATTTTCATTTTCAGTCAATGTATAAGGTTCAGAATAGAGTTTAAAAATGGCCTTATTATCAACTACAGCTAATAATTTTGCTTGAACCGATTGATTTTTATCAAAATGATATTGATTAATAGGTTTTATCGTAAAAGACTCGCCTACAGTGAAAGTTCTACCAGAAAAGTAATTGAAAGTATTAAGGTTAGCATTATTAAGAAATTCGTTAAAAAACTTTTTTTCTCTTCTTTTTAAAAAAGGAGTTTCTTCAAAGAAAGTATTATTATTATTTTGAATAATGTTTCCATTATTATCAAGTTTAAAGGAAAGTTTTTTTTCAGTTAAAAACTTTTTTAGGGAATAAGTTTTGTAGTCTTTAACGGAGTCAGCAGGTTGATTTAGAAAGAAAAGAAGATCATTACCTTCAATTAATTGAACATCGGTAAATTCTTGTAGTACTTTATAGCCTTCTTTCTCTTTAGAAAATAAAATGGTGTTTTTTATTTTAGTAGTAATTTTTTGGGAAGACACTTTACTGTGGGTGTGTGTACTATATTCGTATTTTTTATTCAGTTTAGGAGAAAAATCAATCTGTATTTTTTGTTGAGCTACGCCAATAACTGTATACAATAGTATAATTTTTAAAGCAATTTTTTTTAACATCATTAAGTTAATTAAACAATCTTACAAAAATAATAAGATTAAGAAGTAATAATTAAGAACTAGAAGGAGAAAAACACAAAATTATGATTCACTTTCTTTAATAACTTGTTTAATCCAGTCATTAGGAATTATATCAATAGTTAGGTTTATTCTTTCTTCATTGCCGTTGTTTATAACTTTATGAGGATCGGTAAGACGCATATACCAACATTCTCCAGGTTTCATTAATACAGGAGTATTATTCAAGTAAAAAGTTACATTTTCATTATTAAGAATAGGAATGGTAAGACGAATCACTGATTTTTCAATCTCCAAACCTAAAGTAGGGTCGGTATGTTCTTTAACGGTAGCATGTGGGGCTAATCTAAGCAGTCTGACAAGGTTTACAGTTGTATGTTCTTTAAAAAAGTTAACAATACTGGTTAAGTAAGGAGATTTATTTAAAGCTGAGGTGTCTAACCAATCCGTCCATGAACCATCTGCATAATCTTCAGCAGGAGGTGGAAAAGGTAATGATGTATCTACTAAATGAGCAGGTGACCGTAAAGGAATTACATCATAGTATTCAAAATTACCTGATTGTAAAATTTTAGTTTCTTCAAGCATTTTAACAACATCAAAATTAAAAGGTAATTTAATTCGATCGGTAGTAATGTTAGTTGTTTCCATAGAAATTAATTAATAAAAAGTTTTGGTTAGTGTTTGGTGACGCTATATATCTCTACATATTCTTCGTAGAAGATGTAATTAGATAAAGGTAGTTTTTTTGCTTTAATTTATGAAAGTAGATTTTATAGGTCACCATGAGTTTTATTGTAAGTTTAATTCTCTAACCTTGTATTCTAATAAATACAACAGCGACTATGAAAGAGTATCAAAGTCGCTGTTATAATTAAGCTAAATAAGTGTTTTAAAGATAGGTGTCGTGCTCTTCTATTTCAAGATCATTAATACTCGCATATCTTTTTTTCATTAGTCCATTCTCGTCAAACTCCCAATTTTCATTGCCATAAGCTCTAAACCATTTTCCTTCTTTGTTTTGATATTCATATTCAAAGCGTACAGCAATTCTGTTTTCACTATGTGACCAATAGTCTTTTTTTAGTTTATAATTAAGTTCATTATGCCATTTTCTAGCTAAGAAACCAATAATTTCTTCTCTACCATTTACAAAGGTGCCTCTATTTCTCCATTCACTATCAATAGTGTAAGCTAATGCTATCTTTTCAGGGTTTTGAGAATTCCAAGCATCTTCAGCCATTTGAATTTTTTGTTTCGCTGTTTCAAGTGTAAATGGTGGAAGCGGGTGTTTTTGTTCCATAAATATGTTATAATATTTCGTTTATAATTGTTTTAGATTTTTCTATTATTTCGTTTGATTTAAACAGTTGACTTTCTATGATAGAGCTTTCAAAAAGTAAGTATATATGAGTAGCTAATAAATCATTATTGGTTAGTTGTAAAAAAAATGAGTTTAACTCTTTTTTGTGTAGTTGAATAACAGTTAAAATAGCTTCTTGTTCTTTAGAAATCTCTGATAAAATATTAAGAAAACTACAGCCTCTAAAATTCTCTTTTGTGTTCATGTGAATTACAAAATCGAAAGCGAGTAGTATTTTATCTTTTGAATTTGTACCTTTTGAAGTGAATTTAAAAAGCTCCTTAAACCAATACTCGTGCCTGTTGTTTAAGAATTCAATACATAAAGCATCTTTAGATTTAAAATGCTGGTAAAAACTAGCTTTTGCAACCTTAGCTTCTTTAATAACTTGATTGATTCCTGTACTATTATAACCCTGTTGATGAAATAGGTATGAAACGGTTTCTAATATTCGTTCTTTAGGATTGCTCATGTTTCTTATTTTTTGACAAAGTTATTGAACAGAAAAAAAAACAGACAAGTCTGTATGTATTTTTAACATTTTAAGATTTGAATGAAATAAAGTTTAATAGAGTGTCAACTCTAAAAAATTAGTTGTTATAAGTTTAACGGTAAATAAGATTCATCAGAAATGTCACAGAATCTTAAGTAAAACCAATATATCATAAGATTATGTGTTTTACTCAATTTTTTTTTAAATAGAATAACGAAGTAGTTTTTGCAATTTTATTCTTTCAAATATAAAAGAAAAATACACCCCAAGGAAGAGTGTATTTATGTATAAAATTATAAGAAAATTACGCTAACAGCTTGTGAAATAGTTATGATGTTCTTTAACGCATCATAATATTATAAATGCTTTTTATACTAAAGGCTCTGCTTTAAAACCTTTACTTTTTACAATAGCAATTACTTCATCCGCAGTAATTCCTTTAGAATTTACGGTAAGAATTTTATCATCAAAATTAGTGTCTACATTCCAATGGCTAACACCTTCAGCATTGTCTAAATCAGCTTGCACTTTAGATACACATCCTCCGCAGTTAAGGTTAGTTTTAAATTTTAGTTCTTTATTGCTTTCCATTATATTAAAAATTTATTTGTTATTGAATACTACAAATTTCAGCACAACACCGTTATTTTTTGTTGTACAATTTAAAGATTGATTTATGAGATTTACAGATTTATTTACTAAGTAAGGTTTGAAATATTCCGACACTAACTAGTGCAGAAATACTTGTTACTTTTTCCACTTTAATCGTAAGCTATTGCTAACCACACTAACACTACTCATAGCCATAGCTGCACCAGCAATCATAGGATTTAATAAGAAACCATTAATTGGATATAAAATACCAGCTGCAATAGGAATACCAATAAGGTTATAAATAAATGCCCAAAATAGGTTTTGTTTAATGGTAGCCACCGTTTGTTTTGATAGTTTTATGGCTTGCGGAATTTTACTTAGATCGGATGATATAATGGTCATTTTTGCAACATCCATTGCAATATCACTACCTTTTCCCATGGCAATACTTACATCAGCAGTAGCCAACGCAGTACTATCGTTAATACCATCACCTACCATAGCAACAGTTTTTCCTTGTTGTTGTAATTCTTTTACAAAATCGGCTTTATGTTGTGGTAATACTTCAGCTTTATAATGTTGAATACCTGTTTCTTCAGCAATAGATTTTGCAGTAGCTTCGTTATCACCCGTAAGCATGTATAATTCAATACCCATAGCCTGTAACTCTTTAATAGCTTGTGCTGAGGTCTCTTTTATTTTATCTGAAATAGCAAGTACAGAAAGTGCTTCCTTATTATTAGCAAACCAAATAACTGTTTTAACCTGTTTGCTCCATTCTTCCGCCTGTTTTAAAAGCTCTTCCGTTATGGTAACCTTATTTTCAGCCAATAACTTCTTATTACCCACAAAAAAGGTTTCCTCATTATAATCTGCCTTAGCACCTTTACCAGTAATACTGTTGAAATTTGTTAGTGGGGTAGTGGTAGTATCTCCTAAAAACTTTACAACAGCTTCTGCTAATGGATGTTCAGAATTTTTCTCAATACTTAAAAGAATGTTCTTAGCGGTATCATCATTACGTAGCCAAGATATGCCAGTAACCTCTGGTTTTCCTTCGGTAATAGTTCCTGTTTTATCTAAAATAATAGCGTTTACTTTTTTAGCAGATTCAAGGCTTTCAGCATCTTTAATTAAAATACCATTTTCGGCACCTTTACCCACACCCACCATAATAGCGGTAGGAGTAGCAAGTCCTAAAGCACAAGGGCATGCAATAACCAGTACCGTAATACCAGCTAACAACCCTTGAACAACTCCGTTATCTCCACCTAAAACAAACCATATAATAAATGTAATAACAGCAATACTCATAACTACAGGAACGAAAATACTTGCAATTTTATCAACTAATTTTTGTACAGGAGCCTTACTACCTTGTGCATCTTGTACCATTTTAATAATCTGAGCAAGCATGGTTTCTTTTCCAACTTTAACAGCTTTGAACTGAAAACTTCCTTTCTGATTAATGGTTCCTGCAAATACTTTTTCATTTTCTTCTTTTAGTACCGGAACAGGTTCACCACTTAACATGCTTTCATCTACATACGAGCTTCCTGTAATAACCATACCATCTACCGCAATTTTTTCTCCTGGTTTTACAAGAATAATATCACCTACGTTCACTTCTTCAATAGCAGTTTGCTTTTCCGTTCCGTCAGGTTGTATCACAACAACGGTTTTAGGTTGTAAACCCATCAATTTTTTGATAGCTGATGAGGTATTTCCTTTGGCCTTTTCTTCTAATAATTTTCCTAAAAGAATAAATGCAATAATAACTGAAGCAGCCTCAAAATATACATGTGCTTCTAATCCTCTAGATTCCCAAAACTTAGGAAATAGCATGTTAAATACACTAAATATATAAGCAATACCCGTACTTAAGGCTACTAGGGTATCCATATTTGCAGAACGATGTTTGGCTTGTTTCCATGCATTGATAAAAAAGTCTTTACCAAACCATAGCAACACTGGGGTAGTGAAGGCCCACATAATAGGGTTTGCATAAGGCATATTCATAAAAAACATACCAATAATAACCACGGGTAATGAGAGTATTACCGACCAAATGGTTTTGGTTTTTAATTGGTTGAATTTCTTTTCGTGAATTGCTTCTAAGGTTTCTTGCTGTTTAGTTTCGTCTTCAATTAACAAATCATAACCCGCACCTTGTACAGCTTTTTGCAGTTTTGTAGCATTGGTCATATTAGGAAGGTATTCTACCGTTAAGTTTCCGCTAGCAAAATTTACTGAAGCATTAACTACGCCTGGTTCAAAGCTAACAATACTTTCAGCGCTTCCTGCACAAGAGGCGCAGGTCATACCTAATACTGGAAAAACTTTTTTAACAGTAGTAACACCGTACCCCAAATCTTTTATAGTAGTAACGGCATTAGCAAGAACTTCTTCGTTACTAACTGTAATAGCAGCTCTTCGGTTGTTTAGTTCTACTTTATGGGTTTCAATTCCTTCAACATGTGCTAAGCCTTTTTCAACGATTAAAGCACAGTGTTCACTTTCCACACCTTCTAAGGGGAGGTAAATGATTTCTTTATTATTATTTGTTGCCATTTTTTTCTTGTATGAATTTGTATACTACAAAGTTGGCTATAAGTTAAATAAAATTTATTGTGGAATTTTGTAATTGATTTATAAGATTTACACCTCGTCTAACGGTGTGCGTTTGTCTTTACGGATTTTTTTGAAGTGGCTTGGGGTTAATCCTGTTACTTTTTTAAACTGATTGCTTAAGTACGCTACGCTTGAATAGTGTAAACGGAAAGCAATTTCACTCAACGATAACTCATCGTAAACAAGTAATTCTTTTACCTTTTCTATTTTTTGGGCAATAAAATACTTTTCTATAGTAGTGCCTTCTACTTCAGAAAAAAGATTAGATAGGTAGTTGTAATCGTGATGTAGTTCGTTGCTTAATAATTCAGATAAATTGATTTTTGTTTCACTGTCTTGATGATGCACTAAGTTGATGATTAGGTTTTTAATCTTTTCAATAATGCGACTTTTTTTATCGTCAATAATCTCAAACCCTAAGCTAAGTAAGGTTTTGTTTAAGTGTTCTCTTTCTTCGGAAGTAAGCTCTTTTTCAAGTGTAACTTCACCTAATTTAATATTCTTTACACCCACACCTAGTTTGTCTAATTCATTTTGAATGACTAGAATACAGCGATTGCAAACCATGTTTTTGATAAAAAGAGTCATCGTATTTTTCTTACTTCTATTTTTTGTAAAGATACAGTTCTAATAGAAGACAATGGTTTTACTTTTTAGGTTTTATTGTTTTTGAAGTAAGGGAGAATAGGTAATCATTGATGATTTTTTACTCATAATCAGGAATATTCAATCCTAAGATTAAATCTCTGTTGGCTGTCCAAATACCATCTTCTTTTTTAAGTTGTATAATTCCAGAACCACCTCTGTTTTTTTCTGATTGCTTTTTTTCTTCAGTAAGAGCAGGGTCACTTTCAAATTGATAGCTATCAATATAATAAGGTACAGTATTGGGCTCTTTTACATAAATATGAATATGCTCTGGCTCTTGTGTATTTGGGTAAGATACAGGCCTGAATGTATAAAAAGTAAATTTTCCATCTTTTCCTGTTTTAAGCCAATTTCTATATTGTCCGTGTCTTTTTTCCGAACCTACAGGTTTTTCACTAGGTTGGTAAATTCCATTTCTGTCTGTGTGATAAATGTAGAGTATAACATTTTTAGCCGGTGTTTTTCCGTCTTTTTTAAATGCAGTACCCGTTATTTTTAGTTTTGGTTCATTTTCATGAAAACCAGGTAAGGTATCAACTGATTTAGGATTTATATTAAGCATTTTATAATCTAATAAAGCTTTACAGTCTTGGCAACCTCCACCTACATTTCTTTCTATGTTTGTTTGCGACTGTCCTTTACAGGAAGTTACAATTAGTATTAAAAAAAGCGCTCCTAAATAGTGTTTTAGTGTTTTGTGTTTAGAAAGATACATAACGTATTCGTATAAAATTAGTTGTGTTTTTAAAGTTCTAATTTAGTGAATACGAGATGAATAAGAAAATTACAGTCTCTTAGGGCTAGGCGAAAGCAAGATATTACTTATAGCTATTGTTGTGGGTAGTTTTTTTTTTCAAATAAATTAAAATCCGTAGTTTTTGCTATTCCAAAATAACTGGAATTTTTGGTCAATTCTTTAATGTATTGTTTTTTATTTTTTTCTTTAAAATCATTATATAAACTTGGTGAAACACCCCAATTTTCAATGCTAGTTGCAAATAAATTTGTCAATTTTACTTCTAATTGTTTTTTATCTAATTCACTCCAAGATTCACAATATTCAATCATTTCATCATTTTTATAATCATTGTGATATCCGACTAGGATTAATGTTTCTTCATATAACGGTAAAATATGAATATAAAGGTTTTCTAAATCAAGTGAACCTTCTTCTTTCGGTAATTCTATGCTAGTCGCACTAAAAGCAGCTGAAGCATATACTTCAATACTATCATATTTATAAGCATAAAAAGAATATTTGCCTTCTTCATTTTGAATTTCATCCTCTAGCATTTCTTTCATTGCTCGAAGGTCAGTTATCCCTAATTTATTTCCATTGATTATGAGTTGCAATTGTTCTTTGTTAATTTTTCCGTCAAGTATTTTTGAATTTATTAGTCTAGTATGATTTTCAATATTTACCATCTTTTTTCGAATCTCGGCACAAATTGCACGATAACTGAACAAAAGAAATGAAATGTAAGTCTTAAAATCTTTTTTCTCATTTTCTATTGGTTTGAAAATCTCAGTATCGTGATTGTTACAAAATACTTTATGAGATAAGGCATTTTTTATACCAACTAAACTAAAATTAAAAGGAGGCTCTTTACTATTCCATTTATAAGCATCCACCATTTTAATTTCAATTAAATGTCCGTTAATAGCAATGTTGCTCAATAAACCATTTCGTTGAATTAAATGTGAGTTTATAGCGTTTTCTTTACAATCATCCACTAAACATTCCCATTGTATTTTTTTTACATTTTTACTTACTTGAGCAATGATGTTTTGTGGTTTTGTCATAATTGTGAACAACGTTCTGTGTATGGTGCGTATCCCGAAGGGTATGCATTATACACCTTGTTATGGTTTTTTTATATTGATCTGTAATTGTTTGATATATAATTAACTATTTCTGAATAAACTTCAGATGAAGAAGCTCCTCCAATAATCTCACATACCGATTCTATATCTTCATTCCATTGTATACCCGTTCTGATATTTATCAATTCAAAGTTTGTAAGATTTATTTTATTGGTTGATATGTGATTTAATGCACCATAGGTTAATAGTTGATACATGTCTTGGCGACTGAAATTTGAATTACCAGCTTTAACCTCAATGAGTGTATCATTAAACAGAAGATCACCAGAACAATTAAATAATAATCCACAACCTTGAAATTCAGGGTAAATAAGCATTTCTGGTTTTGAGGAGACGTATTGAATTAGTCGATTAGTAAGTTCAATTATTATTTTAAACTCATTATCGTTTAATTCATTTTCAAAGTCATTAGAATTATTAAGAAATGACATTTTCTTTTCTTCCGATTTCTTAATTTTCAACAATTCCTGAGAATTTATCTTGAGGTTCTTATAAGGAATAGAATGTGCTTTGAAATTATAAAATAGCCTAAAGGCAATACCATTTATTATTGCTCTTCGATTAGGAATATCAGGAGTAGTTATTGGAGTGAATAAACGTTCCTTAAATCCTGAATTAATCATTCTAATGTAATGATCAATCCCTGGTAATAATTGTTCCCAAAAACTAGAATAGTAACGTATGAATGTTTTTTCCGAAATCATAATGGCAGTTTCCAATTATTAATTTTCGACTTTTCTTTAGCCCATTCCATAATAAGTTTTTCGCTATCTGAAAACCCTCTTTTGGAATGACTTAACCAATGACTTCCTTCATCGCCTATAAAATTTGCCGCAATTATGAACATTCTTCTTTCCCATTTATTCATGGTTGAAAATGTATCTTTTTTATCTGTAAGCCAATGATATGCTTTCCATCTAGTCATAATTTGAATAACAATACTCTTGATCAAGATACTGTCAGACGAATTATTGTAAGCAGTATTAATAGTTTCTTCATTAAAAAAATTATTTTCCAACCCAAGCACTCTTAGTAAATAAGTCATGTTTATCTCTGACTGAATTACATAAGAATTACTTTTAACTAGTTGTCTTAATGCCTCATGAAGATTTTCTTTTGTTTCTGGCTCTAACTTATCATGGTGCTTATAAGCAGCTTTCATTATAGCAGGGAAAATAGGATATAATGTCTCGAAACGATTAATCATTGAATCGAATGCCCTAGAAATGATTTCAGGCTCTAATACATCAAACGTTTTTATCAATCTTTTTCCAAACTGTTGATGAATTCTTACTTTACGTAATTCGTCATTTAAAAGCCCTACAATGTCGAATTCGCTGAGTTGGTTTTTTATTGTTTTGTAATCTTCATCTGCAGTATCAGAATATGGATCATAGTTGATTGGCAATGACATGAACTTAGCTCGATGTTTTTCTTTTTCATCATCACTTTCAGCATTAATTCTTGAAGAAACTAACTTGGTGAATTCTAAACGAGATTGTATTTGCGTCTTGTGTTTCTGAATAGTTAACCCTTCATTCCTCATTAATTTCATGGCTAAGAAATATAGAGCAGAATGAGCCTCTTGAAGAGATTCACAGAATATATGGATGTCATCCACGAATCTTTTGAATTTCACCCCTCTACTGTGGAGAAGTCTGTCTGTATTATTTAGTACCAACTCTGCAAGGATTCTCGATGCTTCACCTCCTATTGGTAAACCATAAGATTTAGTATTTGAAAACTTTTGAATTATCTTCTTTACTTTTTTGGGAGTGTCATTTGAAACAGGAAGTCTTTCAAGAGCATTTTCTAAGGGGTGATGATAGATTCTACTATAAAAATCAGCAATATCACAAATCACAACATAATTGAATTGTTCATTATCTTCCAGATAGTTCAATGAATCTGTTTGAAATTTCAGCCAATTATATTCTTTATCGAAAAGTTTAAAATCTGTTAGGCTAGGCGAAAACCTATAAGAATAAATTATATTTTCTTCTTTAGGAATTCTTGTATTTTCAATTTCTTCAGCAATACTCAGAACAGATGAAAGAAAATATGCATTCCAAATAGGGTCAATTTGAGTCGCCCATCTAAATCCTGTATATCCTAGAGGAACGGAAGTATTGATGTTCACAGGAGGATTTGTGTTTATGTAGTTATAGAAATCAGAATCAATTTTTTCTATTAGCTCCACAACTTTGTCCTTTTCATCAAAAAACAAGAGTTTTTCAATTGGAAAAGGGAATATGTCAGTGTCTCCGTATTTAGCAATGTTCTCAATTGCTAGTTCAATTTTATCTTTTTCCATTTATTGTTAATTGTCCATAACTTTTCTATATAGATGTAACATACATAGTTATATAACCATTTTAGTAGGTTTATGTTTGTTTATACTTTAACGAACTTACTAATAATAATTTAATTTTCTTACGGAATCCCATAAGCTCAGCTATTTAGGGAATAAAAGATGTTTTAAGTGTCATTAAAGGTAGCGCGGGTCGCTAATACCACGGCATGCTCCGCAGATACCGCGGCACGGGTCGCTAATATCACGGCATGCTCCGAAGACACCACGGCATGGGTCGCTGATATCACGGCATACTCCGCAGATACTACGCACGGGTCGCTAATATCACGGCGTGCTCCGAAGACACTACGGCACGGGTCGCTAATACCACGGTATGGGTCGCTGAAACTGTATACTTATTAGCGGACGCTGCCTTTGGTAGTAAAAAAATAAACCTCATACCAACAAACCAAAAAAAGGCTGTATAGTATGAGGTTTTCCCCTATGTTATCACTCAGTTTAAAGAGACAACTATAGTGAGTTATTCTTCAGTGGTTACTTTTTTAAAGCGCATCATGGTTACATCGTCCATTAATAAGTTTAGTTTTCCTTCTATGTCAAAGCTATACTTGTTAATTTTTTTAATGGTTTTTAAAAATACTTGTTCCCCTTGTCCGCAATACATCATAGTAGTTGGTCCTGCTTCTCCAAAAGAAATAGCATTTTCTTCACCTAACGTAAATTCAGCAGAATAACCGTTACAACCGTTATTTCCTGTAGCTTTGTTTGTTTCTTTATCAAACGTAAGTTGTGGCTTTTTAGTAGGGTATAATCCATCAAAAGCAATTCTTGGTCCAGTAATATATTCTAGTTCCCAAGTGGTATTGTATAGCTGATCAGCAGCATCTTTTTTAGTACAAGAAACTGTGATTAGTAAAATGGTAGCGAATAAAAATGATAGTTTTTTCATAATAAATAGTTTAATTTTTAGTGTTAAAATCAGTTGAGTTCTTTATTTCAAATTTTCTTGAAGCTTCACCATCAACCAATTTATAATTAATTTGTCTGATGCCTCCTGTTGGGTTAGCATTAGAATCTTCTTTTGTATAAATAGGAAAGCGTTGAGATAGGGTAGTTTCAACAATGGTAAACTCATCGTGTCCCATATATCCTCCACTTAACTTTTTATTTTCAGTAATAGGAGGGAAGTATATTTGACTCACCGATTTTCCGTTATTAACAGAGTATCCAATTACGTTACCGTAGCTTCCGCTTCCATCAGATCGAGTATAAATAACTACTTCTGGAAAACCATCTGAGTTTAAATCTTCAATTTCAGCATCAACAACACTACCATCAATGTTTTGAGTAATTGCTGAATTATCAATTTCTAAACCGTAAGGAGCAACCGTTAATTCAGTATCCATTCCATTTTTTTTAGTAGAAATATTAAAACCAATTCCTTGTAGGGTTAAATGCTTCTTAAAAATGGTTTTGTCTATTTGTGTTTGGTCTAGGTCTCCGTCAATTTTATGGTAAGAATCTGCAAGGCTTCCTCCACCTGAACAGTAAAAGTTTAATAAACTACTGTCTTCTCTGTTTGCCGTTGCAATAGAAATTTGTTTGTTTTTAAAAGAAAACACTACAGTTTTACCATTTATGTCAGTTGTATACGTGCTGTCATTTGCTTTTTTAGCAAGAGCGTCAAAAGTACAGGTAGGTTTTTTCTTATCAGCTCGCGAGCGAACTACAATTTTTAATTGATTATTTACAGCTGGTTTTACAGCAACAGAAACCCAATCGTATCCTTCGTTTCTTTTTTCATATTCTGAAGAAACATAGTTTCCAGTAACATCAGTCATAGTAGCTACTGTTTCTTGGTTAACGGTTTTTTGTGTGTCTGCTTTTTTTGCTTCTTTTTTACAGCTAACTATGGCTAAAAATGCCATTCCTAGTAGTGCTGTATTGGTAAGTTTTATCATGCTATTTTATTTTTCATAGGGACTGATTCAATAAATATACCATTAAAGATATGAAAAAGCATTTTAAGAAAAACTTAAGAACCTTAATTTTACAGAAGCTTGATATTGTAGTGTATAGGTTTGTTAATGTTTTTTTAGAGGATAAAAAAAAGACCGCCAAAAACTAATTTGACGATCTTTTAAACAAACAACTAAATTCTAAAACCTATAAAAGTTGAAGAAAATTTTTCTATTTTTTAGAAGCAGTATTTATTTTCTGCTTTTAATTTTTCTGCGATTGTGTCACGTAACTCAACTACGTTAGGGTAGTTTGCGTATTTTGTAAAACGCTTAAGTCCCATTAACATCATACGTTGCTCATCACCTTCAGCGAAAGAAATAATTCCTTCTCTTGCGCTTTTAGTAATAGTTTCTACGGCATTGTATAAGTATAACTTAGCCATAGCAATCTGTTCTTTTTGAGCATCTTCACCAAAACGCTTCGCGTTCTTTTCTGTTCTTAAAATTCCAGATTCTGCCATGTATATTTCAATTAAAATATTAGAAGCAGCAGTTAATAACTGTTGGTGTTGCTCTAATTCTGGACCAAATTTTTGTAATGCAGCTCCAGCTACCATTAAGAATACTTTCTTAAGTTTAGCTAACATCTCTTTTTCTTCTGAGAATAATTCAGAATAATCAGGAGTATCGAAAGAAGGAATTCCCATTAATTCGTTTTGAACTGCCATTGCAGGATTTAATAAATCTACATGACCTTTCATTGCTTTTTTAACTAACATTCCTACCGATAATAAACGGTTGATTTCGTTAGTTCCTTCGTAAATACGAGCAATACGAGCATCTCTCCAAGCAGACTCCATTGGAGTTTCTTCAGAGAATCCCATACCTCCGTAAATTTGGATTCCTTCATCAGCACAGTTTTGTACGTCTTCAGAAACAGCTACTTTTAAGATTGAACATTCAATAGCATATTCTTCAACACCTTTTAATTCTGCATCTTGGTGAGAACTTCCTTCAGATTCACGAATAGCAATTCTGTCTTCAATGTTTTTAGCTGCTCTGTATGATGCAGATTCACCAACATAAGCACTAGTAGCCATTTCAGCTAACTTCATTTTAATAGCTCCAAATTCTGAGATAGGAGTTTTGAATTGCTTACGCTCGTTAGCATAGTTTACAGCATTAGTTACAATTCTTCTTTGAGAATCTAAACAAGCAGCTGCTAATTTAATACGACCAACGTTTAAGGCGTTCATTGCGATTTTGAATCCACCACCACGAACAGATAACATGTTTTCAACAGGAATTAATGTATCGTTGAAAAATACCTGACGAGTAGATGAAGCACGAATACCTAATTTGTGCTCTTCTTCTCCTAAAGTTACTCCGTTAGGATTGTTTTTATCATATTCTAAGATAAAACCAGTAATGTTTTTATCGTCTTCAATACGAGCAAAAACGATGAAGATTTCAGCAAAACCTGCATTCGAAATCCACATTTTTTGTCCGTTAATTTTGTAGTGCTTTCCGTCTTCAGTTAACTCAGCAGTAGTTTTACCTGAGTTCGCATCCGATCCAGCTCCTGGTTCTGTTAAACAGTAAGCTCCAAACTTTTCACCCATTGCTAACGCAGGAACGTATTTTTGCTTTTGCTCTTCAGTACCATATAAAGTAATTGGCATAGTACCAATACCTGTATGTGCACCAAAAGCTGTACTAAAAGATCCTGTTCCACTTGAAATATAATCACAAGTTAACATGGTAGAAACGAATCCCATTCCTAATCCGCCATAAGCTTCAGGAACAGCCACACCTAAGAATCCTAATTCACCTGCTTTACGCATAGTTTCTTCGGTAAGTGCATAATCTTTCTTTTCAAAACGATCTTTATAAGGAATAATTTCACGGTCGTTAAATTCTTTAACCGCATCACGCATCATTGTTTGTTCTTCTGAAAAATCTTCAGGAGTAAATATATCTTCGCATTTTGTTTCTTTTACTAAGAACTGCCCTCCGCGTAAAAGATCTTTATTTAATTCTGACATAGTATATTAGATTTTAGTATTTAGTAGTGAGTATTGAGATACTAACTACTTTTATAATTTTGTTACTTATTTTTTAAAAGAGATGAGAAAATTCTCAATACTTATATCTTAATTTTAATTTAAGAATTCAAAAATACCAGCAGCACCTTGACCAGTACCTACACACATGGTTACCATTCCGTATTTACCATTCATGCTACGCTTACGCATTTCATCAAATAACTGAACAGATAGTTTACCACCAGTACATCCTAATGGGTGACCTAAAGCAATTGCTCCACCATTTACGTTAATGATATCCGGATTTAAACCTAATTCACGGATAACTGCTAATGATTGTGAAGCAAATGCCTCATTTAGTTCAATTAATTCAATATCACTTTGTTGTAAACCTGCTTGTTTTAATGCTTTTGGAATAGCTGCTACAGGACCAATTCCCATAATACGAGGTGGAACTCCTGCTGCTGCATAACTTACTAAACGAGCTTCTGGTTCAATACCTAACTCTTTTACCATATCTTCACTCATTACCATTACGAACGCAGCACCATCACTTGTTTGTGATGAGTTTCCAGCGGTAACAGAACCATTAGCCGCAAATACTGGACGTAATTTTGCTAAAGCTTCTACTGTTGTTCCTCTACGAGGACCTTCGTCTTTAGTAACTGTATAATTTCTTGTAGCTCGTTTTCCGTTTCCATCAATGTAGGTTTCCTCTACATTGATTGGAGCTATTTGATCTTGAAAACGATCACTATCTAACGCTTTTAAAGCTTTCATGTGCGATTCGTATGCAAATTGATCTTGGTCTGCACGAGATACATTGTATTGTTGAGCTACTGCTTCAGCAGTATTACCCATTCCCCAATAGTAATCTTCGTGACCTGCATTTACGATATCGTAGTTTAATTCTGGTTTAAAGCCTGTCATTGGTACAGAACTCATACTTTCTGCTCCACCAGCAATAATACATTCTGCCATTCCAGATTGAATTTTTGCTACAGCCATACCAATAGTTTCTAATCCTGATGAACAGAAACGGTTTACGGTAACTCCAGGAACATCCACAGAATCTAATCCGATTAATGAAATAATTCTTGCCATGTTTAATCCCTGAGAACCTTCTGGCATTGCGTTACCAACAATAACATCGTCGATACGTTTTACATCGAATTCGGGCAACTTATCCATCATATATTTGATGGTTTCAGCAGCTAATTCGTCAGCTCTTTTAAATCTGAACACACCTTTTTTAGATTTCCCTACGGCGGTTCTATATCCTTTTACTATATATGCTGTTTTCATACTTTTAAGTTTTTAGTGTTTAGTTTTTAGTTTTTTAGTGATTATTAACTGACCACTTTATAACTGAAAACTAATAACTCGCAACTTTTAGTTGCGTAAAGGTTTACCAGTTTTTAACATATGCTGAATACGCTCTAACGTTTTACGTTCTGTAGTTAAACTTAAGAAAGCTTCACGTTCAAGGTCTAATAAATACTGCTCAGTAACTTTTGTTGGTTCTGATAAATCTCCTCCAGCCATTACATAGGCTAGTTTGTTTGCAATTTTCTGATCGTGTTCAGAAATATATTTAGAAGCTTCCATAGAGTCTGTTCCTACTAAGAACATACCTAAGGCTTGCTTACCTAGTACTAAAACATCTTTGCGTTTTGCTGGTTGTGTATAACCTGCTTCTGCTAATAACACAGCGTGTTTTTTAGCTTCTGCTATTTGACGGTCTTTGTTTACAACCACAACGTCTTTTCCTTTTTGTAGTAAGTTTAAGTCGTATGCTTCATAAGCTGAAGTTGCTACTTTAGCCATACCAATAGTTAAGAAGTGCTCTTGTAATACGTTTAATTGAACATCGCCAGTGTGGAATAAGTCCTGAGCTCTTAAAGCCATTTCTTTAGATCCACCACCACCAGGAATTACTCCAACTCCAAACTCTACTAATCCGATGTAGGTTTCAGCAGCAGCAACTACTTTATCAGCGTGTAATGATAACTCACATCCACCACCTAACGCCATTCCGTGAGGAGCAGCAATAGTAGGAATTGCAGAGTAACGCATACGCATCATTGTATCTTGGAAATACTTGATAGCCATGTTTAATTCATCATACTCTTGCTCAACAGCCATCATAAAAATCATTCCAATGTTGGCACCTACTGAGAAGTTTGCAGCTTGGTTACCAATAACTAATCCTTGGAAGTCTTTTTCAGCTAAATCAACTGCTTTATTTAATCCTGCTAAAACATCACCACCAATAGTGTTCATTTTAGATTGGAATTCACAGTTTAAGATTCCGTCTCCTAAATCTTCAATAACAACTCCAGAGTTTTTGAATACCTCAGTAGTTTTACGAATGTTATCTAAGATGATAAACGAATCTTGTCCTGGTTTTTTAACTTGTGCTTTTGCAGGTACATCGTAGTAATATGTTGCACCGTCTTTAACTGTATAGAAAGATTTTTCTCCTTTAGCCAACATTTCAGTTACCCAAGCAGCTGGTTCTTTCCCTTCAGCTTTCATTAATTCGATACCTTTTTCAACTCCTACAGCATCCCAAATTTCGAAAGGACCATTTTCCCATCCGAAACCTGCTTTCATGGCATCGTCAATTCTATATAATTCATCAGAAATTTCTGGAATCCTATTTTGAACGTACGCAAACATTGCTGCGAAGTTTTTACGGTAGAATTCTCCCGCTTTATCTTTTCCGCCAACTAATACTTTGAATCGGTCAATTGGCTTATCGATTGTTTTTGTTAATTCTAACGTAGCAAATTTTGCTTTTTTTGACGGACGGTATTCCATCGTGTCTAAGTCTAAAGCTAAAATTTCACGCTTTCCTTCAGCATTGGTTGTCTTTTTATAGAAACCTTGTTTAGTTTTATCTCCTAACCATTTATTTTCCATCATGGTGTTGATGAAACCTGGTAGTTTGAATAAATCGTGAGCTTCGTCGTTAGGACAGTTTTCGTAAATTCCGTTAGCAACGTGTACTAAAGTATCTAATCCAACAACATCAACAGTACGGAAAGTAGCTGACTTTGGTCGTCCAATAACAGGACCAGTTAATTTATCAACTTCTTCAACTGTTAATCCTAATTCTTTTACTTGGTGAAATAAAGATTGGATTCCGAAGATACCAATACGGTTACCAATAAATGCTGGTGTATCTTTTGCTAATACTGAAGTTTTTCCTAAGAATTTAGAACCATAATCCATTAAGAAGTCAGTAACTTCTTGTTTACAGTCTGGTCCTGGAACAACTTCAAATAATTTTAAATAACGAGGAGGGTTAAAAAAGTGAGTTACCGCAAAGTGCTTACGAAAATCTTCACTACGTCCTTCGTTCATAAACTTAATTGGAATACCCGAAGTGTTGGTAGAAATAATTGTACCCGGTGTACGGTATTTTTCAACTTGTTCAAAAACACTTTGTTTAATGTCTAAGCGTTCAACAACTACTTCCATAATCCAATCTACATCTTTTACTTTGTGTAAATCGTCTTCAAGGTTTCCAGTAGTAATTCTATCTGCAAATTTTTTATTGTAGATAGGTGATGGTTTCGATTTTAACGAAGCAGTCAAAGCATCATTTACCAAACGGTTACGAACTACTTTGTCTTCTAAGGTTAATCCTTTTGCCTTTTCTTTGTCGTTAAGCTCTCTTGGAACGATGTCCAAAAGCAATACTTCAACGCCAATGTTAGCAAAATGACATGCAATACCAGATCCCATGATACCAGAACCGATAATTGCTACTTTTTTAATTCTTCTTGCCATTTGTTTATTGGTTTGTTTTTATACAGCTTTATTGTCAATATCATCTTCGTATATTAACTTATCTGTAATTAGTTTGTTTATTGTTGTTGTAACTTTAAAAAAGTTTTCTAACTCTTCTTCAGTAATATACTCTCTTACTTTATTGTTAAATTGGTAAACATGCCCCTTAGAAACTTCACGCATTTCCTTACCGTATCCGGTAAGTTTTAGAATAACACTTCTCCCATCATTAGGATTTTTCTCGCGACATATAACTCCTTTATCTTCCATGGTTTTTAATAAACGAGAAAGACTTGTAGGCTCCATTCCCATTAAAGGGCCCAAAGCTGTAGAAGGAGTACCGTTTTCAGAATCTATATTCAACAAAGCAAAAGCTGTAGCCATGGTGCTATCGTGCTTAGCAGCTTGCTCATTATACATTTTTGCAACCGCTTGCCAAGTGGCTCTTAATTGGTGATCTATCGATTTATCTTTATCCATCGATGCCAAATATATAAAAATTTATTATGCATGCATAGTATTTCATAAAAAAATTATGCATGCATAATAAAATTAACATAAAATTAATCTTGTAACGTTTACTGCGAAGTAGATACTAATTGAGTATAAAAATATGTAAGTTTGTCACTGCTGTTTTTTAATAAACGGCAATTAATCAACTATTATGTCTATGAATAATTTATTAGAAATAAATAATGTGGTAAAACGTTATGGCGATTATACTGCATTAAATAATGTGTCTATGCACATACCTAAAGGAAGCGTTTTTGGTTTGTTAGGTCCTAATGGAGCAGGAAAAACCTCGCTTATTAGAATTATCAATCAAATTACAATGCCTGATGCTGGTGAAATTATATTAGATGGAGAAAAGTTAGCTCCAAACCATATAGAGCATATAGGTTACTTACCAGAAGAAAGAGGACTGTATAAGAGTATGAAGGTAGGAGAGCAGGCATTATACCTTGCTCAATTAAAAGGGTTGAGTAAATCGGAAGCAAAAAAACGATTGAAATATTGGTTTGATAAATTTGATATTGGTGCTTGGTGGAATAAAAAGATTGAAGAGTTATCTAAAGGAATGGCGCAGAAGGTACAGTTTATAGTAACTGTACTACACCAGCCTAAATTATTAATTTTTGATGAGCCTTTTTCTGGTTTCGATCCTATTAATGCGCAATTAATAGCAAAGGAAATTTTACAGTTGAGAGATGAAGGAGCTACCATTATTTTTTCTACTCATAGAATGGAGTCTGTTGAGGAAATGTGTGATTATATAGCTTTGATTAACAAGTCGAATAAAATTTTAGATGGTAAGTTAGAAGATATTAAAAAGGAGTTTAGAACAAATACTTTTCAGGTTGGGTTAGCTACTTCTAATTCAAAAGAAGTGGAGCAAAAGCTAAAAGAAAACTTTGAGGTTTTACCAGCAGATTTTAAATTGTTAAATGAAGGGTTAAAGTTAAATGTAAAACTTACTAACGGAAGTTCTCCAAACGATTTACTATCGTATTTAACCAACCAAGGTCAAGTACAGCATTTTGTAGAGTTGGTGCCAAGTGCTAATGATATTTTTATTCAAGCAATCCATAAAAACAGTTAAGCAATGAAAAGATTACGATTAATTATAGAACGCGAGTTTATTGCTAAAGTTAGAAATAAGTCGTTTATCGTTATGACTTTTTTAAGTCCACTGTTAATGATTGGTATGGGGGCTTTAGTGTTTTTCTTAATGAAGAAGAACGATGAAAAGGTTAAAAAGATAGTATATATTGATGAGTCTGGAATGTTCTCTAAAGATGTTTTTAAAGATTCAAAAACAGTAAAGTACGAGGACTTTACTGCTTTAGGAATAGAAGATTCAAAAAAGAAAGTTGAAGAAGGGGATTATTATGGAGCTTTGTATATTCCAAAACAAGATAGTTTAGAGGTGTTGGCAAAATCGATTGAGTTTTTCTCAAAAGATTCACCAAGTATGTCTATCATGGAAAGTTTAGAAGATAAAATTGATAAGGAGTTGCGTCATAAAAAACTAACAAGCTTCGGAATTGATATTGCTCACATTGAAGAGTCTAAAATTTCATCAGAAATAAAAATGTTGAACTTCTCTGGTGAGAAATCATCAAAGTTAATCAACGGGTTAAAAATTGGTGTGGGAGCTATTGCCGGATATTTGTTAATGATGTTTGTAATGATTTATGGTACATCGGTAATGCGTAGTGTAATTGAAGAAAAAACAAGTAGAATTATTGAAGTAATTGTCTCTTCAGTAAAACCTTTTCAATTAATGTTAGGAAAAATTATTGGAAATGCTTCAGCAGGATTGTTACAATTCTTTATTTGGGGAATTTTGTTTTTAGTGTTTAGCCTAGTAGCATCTTCTTTCTTTGGAGTTGATATGATGGAAATGCAGTCAGCAAAAGTATCACCAGAACAAATGGAAGCTATTCAGCAAACAGCAACCAATAAAGGTGAAATGATTGTGCAAGAAATTTTCAGATTGCCTTTAGTAAAAATGTTTTTCTTATTCATTTTCTACTTCTTAGGAGGATATATGTTGTATAGTTCTTTGTTTGCAGCGGTAGGTGCTGCAGTAGATAACGAAACGGATACGCAACAATTTATGATGCCTATTATGTTACCGTTAATTTTAGCAGTATATGTAGGTTTTGCAACGGTAATTAATGATCCTCACGGACCAGTATCAGTAATATTCTCATATATACCATTTACGTCGCCAATCGTTATGTTAATGAGAATTCCATTTGGAGTAGCTTGGTGGGAAATAGCAATCTCTATGTTGCTATTAATTCTTACTTTTATGGTAATTGTATGGATTGCTGCTAAAATTTATCGCGTAGGTATTTTAATGTATGGTAAAAAGCCAACTTATAAAGACTTATGGAAGTGGATTCGTTATAATGGATAATTAAATCTTTATGAAATTGACTTAATAAATTTTATTTTAAAGAGTTTAATAGTGAATTGGATTTGATTAATAAAAACAATAAGAACTAGTAGATGAAAGAAATTATAAAGGAAATAACCGATTTTTTAAACTACAGAATCCCTGTGGGAGGAAAAGATGTTGAGTTTACACTAAAAACAGTCTTGTTTTTAATTGTAGGTTTACTTTTAGTCAAGTTTTTATTAAAGTACTTAAAGAAACTAGCAAAAAGTAAGTTAGAGCAAGAAGATAAAAACAAGTTTGATACTATCTTCTCATTTACAAGTTGGTTGGCTTATGTAGTTGTTTTTTCAATAGGATTAAGTTCTGCAGGAGTTAATTTAAGTGCAATTTTAGTAGCATCTTCTGCTTTATTAATTGGTATTGGTTTGGCTTTACAAACCTTTTTTCAAGATATTATTTCTGGAATTTTTATCATAGTTGATAAGAGTGTTCATGTAGGAGATATTATAGAGTTAGATGATAAAGTTGGAAGGGTAGAGGAAATAAAATTAAGAACTACTAGAGCGGTAACTATCGATAATAAAGTGTTGGTTATTCCTAACCACAAGTATTTGTCAAACAGCTTATATAACTGGACGCAAAACGGAACTACAACTCGTGAAAATGTTATAGTAGGAGTAGCATATGGTAGTGATGTAGCTCTGGTTAAAAAACTGTTGATGCAAGCTGCTAATGAGCATCCTAAGGTGTACCAGCATCCAGCACCATTGGTGCTTTTTGAAAATTTTGGAGATAGTTCATTAGATTTTAAATTGATTTTTACACTGAATGATAGCTTTCAGGCGGCAGTGCCAAAAAGTGATATTAGGTTTAGAATAGATGAATTATTTAGAGAGCATGATATAAGTATTCCGTTTCCTCAAAGAGACATACATATTATTGAGAAGAATAAATAATGGCTTAATTGTTGCTTTTCTAGAAAGAATAAAAATAAAATATGGCTAAAATATTAATAATAGAAGATGAAGCTGCAATCCGCAGAGTATTAAAAAAAATCATTTCTGAAGAGAATGATTCCTATGAAGTAGAAGAAGCTGAAGATGGATTGGCTGGAATTGAAATGATAAAAAATACAGATTACGATTTAGTATTGTGTGATATTAAAATGCCAAAAATGGATGGTGTTGAGGTGTTAGAAAAGGCTAGGAAAATTAAACCTGAAACACCAATGGTAATGATATCAGGTCATGGAGATCTTGATACAGCAGTAAATACAATGCGTTTAGGTGCTTTTGATTATATTTCGAAACCACCAGATTTAAATCGCTTGTTAAATACAGTTCGTAATGCATTAGATAAAAAAGAACTAGTAGTTGAAAATAAACGTTTAAAAAAGAAGGTAAGTAAAAACTACGAAATGATTGGTGAGAGTGAAGCTATTACTCATATTAAAGATATGATAGAGAAGGTTTCAGCTACCGATGCTCGTGTGTTAATTACAGGTCCTAATGGAACGGGAAAAGAGTTAGTAGCACATTGGTTACATGAAAAATCTGATCGTTCTAAAGCACCAATGATAGAGGTAAATTGTGCGGCTATTCCTTCGGAATTGATTGAAAGTGAATTGTTTGGTCATGTAAAAGGAAGTTTTACAGGAGCAAACAAAGATAGAGCAGGGAAGTTTGAAGCAGCAAATGGAGGAACCATTTTTTTAGATGAGATAGGGGATATGAGTCTGTCTGCACAAGCAAAGGTATTGCGTGCATTACAAGAAAATCGTATTCAGCGCGTAGGTTCTGATAAGGATATCAAAGTAAATGTGCGTGTGGTTGCTGCGACAAATAAAGATTTGAAAAAGGAAATTGCGGAAGGACGTTTTCGTGAGGATTTATATCACCGTTTAGCAGTTATTTTAATTAAGGTTCCTGCATTGAATGATAGAAGAGAAGATATTCCGTTATTAGTAAACTTCTTTGCAAAGAAAATTTCCGAAGAACAAGGAATGCCTAAAAAAGCATTTGCAGACGATGCTATTAAGCAATTACAAGAATATGACTGGACAGGAAACATCCGAGAGTTACGAAATGTAGTTGAACGATTGCTTATTTTAGGAGAAAAAGAAGTCTCTAAAAATGATGTAAAACTATTTGCAAGTAAATAACATTACTAGATAATAAACACAAAAAAAGAAGAGCTTTTGCTCTTCTTTTTTTATAATTAAATTTTTAGATTATGCTAAATCATATCTATCAGCATTCATTATTTTAGTCCAAGCAGCTACAAAGTCTTTTACAAACTTTTCTTTGTTATCATCTTGTGCATATACTTCTGCATACGAACGTAAAATTGAATTTGAACCAAATATCAAATCAACTCTAGTTGCTGTCCATTTTGTATTTCCAGTTTTGCGCTCAATAATATTATAAAGGTTTTCACCGGCAGGTTTCCATGAGTATTTCATATCAGTAAGGTTTACAAAGAAGTCATTACTCAATACACCTTCATTATCTGTAAATACACCATGTTTGGTACCTCCATGGTTGGTTCCTAATACACGCATTCCTCCAACTAAAACAGTCATTTCAGGAGCGGTTAAGCCCATAAGCTGTGTTCTATCTAATAATAACTCTTCAGGTTTTACTACATAATCTTTCTTTTGCCAGTTTCTGTATCCGTCATGTAAAGGCTCTAAAACATCAAAAGATTCAGCATCTGTCATTTCAGTGGTTGCATCACCTCTTCCAGGAGTAAAAGGAACTTTAATGTTGACACCACCTTCTTGAGCAGCTTTTTCAACAGCAGCACTACCTCCTAACACAATTAAGTCAGCAATACTTACTTTTTTACTTAGTGCTGATTGAATCTCAGTAAGCTTATCTAGTACCTTCTTTAATCTTGTTGGTTCGTTTCCTTCCCAGTCTTTTTGAGGAGCTAAACGAATACGAGCTCCATTAGCACCACCTCTAAAGTCGGATCCTCTATAAGTTCTTGCGCTGTCCCAAGCAGTATTTATAAGTTCAGTACGAGAAAGTCCACTATTTAATAGTTTTTCTTTCAATTCTTCAATTTCACTGTCATTTAAAGTATAGTCAACAGTAGGGACAGGATCTTGCCAGATAAGTGTTTCTGCTGGAGCATCAGCACCTAAATAACGTGTATTAGGTCCTAAATCACGATGTGTAAGTTTAAACCAAGCTCTAGCGAAAGCATCTTCAAAAGAAGCAGGATCATTGTAGAATTTCTCTGATATTTTTCTGTATTCAGGATCCATTTTCATTGCCATGTCTGCATCGGTCATGATAGGATTTCTTTTTACGTTTGGATTGTGAGCGTCGGTAGGTTTATCAGCTTCATCCATGTTAACAGGTTCCCATTGCCATGCACCAGCAGGACTTTTCTTTAATTCCCATTCGTGATTTAATAATAGGTGAAAGTATGTGTGATTCCATTTATCTGGAGTTGTTGTCCAAGCACCTTCTAAACCACTAGTTACAGTATCAGCTGCATTTCCATTTCCTTTTGGATTCATCCATCCAAAACCTTGATCTTGAATTTCCGCTCCTTCTGGACTTTGCCCTAGGACTCCTGCATCACCATTACCATGAGCTTTACCAACAGTATGTCCACCTGCAGTTAAGGCAACGGTTTCTTCATCATTCATTGCCATGCGCTTAAAAGTTTCTCTTACATCATGTGCGGTTCTTAACGGGTCGGGTTTACCGTCTACACCTTCAGGGTTTACATAAATTAATCCCATCATAACTGCTGCTAAAGGATTTTCTAAATCTCGATCACCAGAATAGCGAGTACCTTTACTTCCAGTAGGAGCTAACCATTCTTTCTCTGATCCCCAATAAATATCTTTTTCAGGGTGCCAAATATCTTCGCGTCCTCCTGCAAAACCGAAAGTTTTGAATCCCATCGATTCGTAAGCCATATTTCCAGCTAAAATAATAAGGTCAGCCCACGATAATTTATTACCATATTTCTTTTTAATAGGCCATAATAAGCGTCTTGCTTTATCTAGGTTCCCATTATCTGGCCAGCTATTTAACGGAGCAAAACGTTGGTTTCCGGTGTTACTACCACCTCTTCCGTCAGCAACTCTATAAGTACCCGCAGCGTGCCACGCCATACGAATCATTAATCCTCCGTAAGTTCCCCAATCGGCAGGCCACCAATCTTGGCTGTCGTTCATAAACGTTTTTAAATCATTTTTTACAGCTTCAAGGTCTAGTTTTTTAAATTCTTCAGCATAATTAAAATTGTTTCCTAGTGGATTCGTTTTAGTATCGTGTTGATGAAGGATGTCTAAATTCAAAGATTTAGGCCACCATTCCATAATGTTATCATGTATCTCAGTATTAGCGCCTTGTGAAAAAGGACACTTTCCATTGCTGCTAGTAGAGTGAGTGTGTGCTTCTTTCATATTTATATTTTTATAGGTTAGAATACCATCAAATTTACGATAAAACCTTGAATAATTTTTATCTATATTTTTTATTTCAATATAATATTTTCTTATGTTTTTATTTTTTAAAGATGTAACTATTTGATATTAAGAAAGGTATTTGTTTAATTTATTTTGTTTTTTTATTTGTATTGATAATGCTTATAGTTGAATAAAAAAATATTTTTGCTTTTAAGCTAGAGATAGTAAGAAAGGGAATAAATTTGCCACCGATAAAAGAACATATTAATATTAACCTTTAAAAAATTATAAAATGGCTACAGTAGGAAAAAAATTTCCAAGTTTAAGCGTAGATGCAATGAATGAAATGGGTGATACGTTTAAATTAAATGTATTAGAAGAAGCAGTAAAAAATAACAAAAAAGTGTTATTGTTTTGGTATCCAAAAGATTTTACTTTTGTTTGTCCAACTGAATTACATGCTTTTCAAGCTGCTTTGTCAGAATTTGAAAAAAGAAATACAATTGTAATTGGTGCGTCATGTGATACTCCTGAAGTACACTTTGCTTGGTTAAACCAATCTAAAGCTAATGGAGGAATCGAAGGAGTTACTTATCCATTATTAGCTGATAGTAACCGTAATTTATCATCAATCTTAGGAATTTTAGATATTACTAATGAAACTTATGATGAAGCTACAGGAACTGTACAAGTAGAAGGAGATAACGTAACATATAGAGCTACGTATTTAATTGATGAAGAAGGAACTGTATTCCACGAAGGAATTAACCATATGCCTGTAGGTCGTAACGTAAACGAGTACTTACGTTTAATCGATGCTTACACTCACGTACAAGAAAAAGGCGAGGTTTGTCCTGCAAACTGGGAAGAAGGTAAAGAAGCTATGCAAGCAAACGCTAAAGCTACAGCAGAGTACTTAGCTGTAAACTAATATAACATTAAGAGAGGAAATAAGTTCGTGTGAGATAGGTGAAGGGGTCGAGCACGAGCTCCTTTCGAAATAAAATAATTTTAAGACTATGGTACAAGAATTAAGTCAAGATAATTTATCAGAAGTTGTTGCAGGTAATAAAAAAGTAGTGGTACAATATTCAGCTACTTGGTGTGGTAACTGTCGTATTATGAAACCAAAATTTAAGAAGTTAGCTTCTGAAAATGAAGATGTGGTTTTCATTATTGCAGATGCAGAACAGTTTCCTGAAAGTAGAAAACTTGCTGATGTAAGCAACTTACCAACTTTTGCTACATTTGTAGATGGGAAGTTTGTAAATCAAACGCAAACAAATAAGTTTGAAGTGTTAAAAGATTTAGTAAACGAAGTAGCTTAATTATGAAATTACCAGTAATTAAACACCTAACTTCATTTATTGAAGAAAACGATCAAGATTACGTACTAGAAACTATTGAAACTCTTGAAGCTTTAACAGAAGTTCCTTCTTTAAAAGACGAAGAGTTAGATGTGATAGGAGAATTAATCTCTAACATGTACGGAGCAATTGAAGTTGATAAAATGATTAAAGACGGAACACCTAAAAAAGAAGCGTTGAATAATTTTATGAAACGTGTTTTAGGTTCGATTGACCAATAGTTTTACTACGAAAGAAAATAAAAATCCTAAGCAATTTGCTTGGGATTTTGTTTTATATAAATCGTTGATTATACCTTTTGCCTAAATTTGTAGCATACTCAATTACATTTTTAACAATCTTTCTATCATCATTTTTACGCCAGTTAATAAATAATTCTGTTTTTTCAGGAAGTGTAATAAAGCGAACACTTGAGTTTAATGAAAATTGAAAAGAGTAGGGTAGTATCGAAATTCCTAAGTCTCTAGAAACTAAGTTTAATATCATGCTTCCAAAATCAGACTCAATATGTGTTTGTGGTTCAAAACTGTAAGTGTTAAAAATAGTACGAAGTAATGAAGAAAAGTAAGTAGTATGATGTAAACCAGAAAGAATAAATTTTTCATCTTTTACATCTCTTAAATCTACAAAATTTTCAGCGGTTAACCAGTGGTTTTTTGGAACTACAAGACAAACAGGTTCTGCATATAATCTCTCAGAGAGAATAGAAGTATTTAAAACTTCATTTCTACTAAAAGCAACATCTATTTGATAGCTTGTTAGTAAGTTTTCAAGTGTAATGTCGGTGGGTTCCATAAGCTCTACCTTTAAGTCAGGTTTTTCTTCAGAAAATATCCTAAGTAATTCTGGTAAATAGTTATAAGAAATAGAACCAGGGTAGGCAATGCTAATTAACCCAGAAGAACCTTCTTCAATTTTTTTTGCATGTTGAAGCGTACGGTCAAACTCGTCTAATAAGTCTTCCCATTTTTTCTTAAGAAAAATACCGGTATCGGTCAACTTTACGTTTCTTTTATCGCGTTCAAATAAGGTAATACCAAGTTCTTCTTCTAAAGATTGAATTTGCCTACTTAATGATGATTGTGAGATGTACACTTTTTCTGAAGTTTTCCAAAAATGTAGCTCATCAGCAAGCGCTAAAAAATATCGAATTTGTTGTATTGTCATTTTAATGCGGTTTTTGCATTAATTGTTCAAAAATAAGTATTTTTTAATAAAGAGAACCACCGTTGCTTTGCATAAAAAAACATTGGTATTCATTTTTAAAATTTAAGGAAATGGGAATTGAGAATTATATCGCATTTTTTACAGCAACTATTCTTTTTGTACTAACACCAGGAATGGAAACGATCTTTTTACTTAACAAGTCGATAAGTCAAGGAAGGAAATCTGGAATTTATACTAATTTAGGCTTAAATACAGGGTCTTTAGTGCATACTTTGTTTGGAGCATTAGGATTGTCAATTATTGTAGCAAAATCGGCAATACTATTTGCGTTGATAAAATATTTAGGGGCTGCTTATTTAATTTATTTAGGGGTAACAAAAGTGTTCTCAAAAAAAGAATTGATACAAGAAGGTGCTGAGGAACAAAAGAAAAACTCAGCAATTAAAGATTTTAAATCAGGTTTTATAACAAATATATTAAATCCGAAAGTCGCATTATTCTTTATTGCATTTTTTCCACAGTTTATAAGTCCAGATAAAATAGAAAGCCCTGTGCCTTTTATTTTTATGGGTGTTTCATATACCATTATGAATACTATTTGGTACTTGTTTTTAGTGTCGTTTGCAGGAGTGTTTTCGAGGAAAGTAAGAGAAAACCAAAAGATAGGTATTCGAATGAATAAGGTCTCAGGAGCAGTATTCGTTTTAATGGGACTGCAAATAGCGTTTATGTAAAACTTAAAAACCGATAATGTTAAATTATATTATCGGTTTTTTATGTACTAGTAGTGAGATATAGTTTTTAGTTGAAACTTAAGACTTTTACTCTTCTTCTTTTTGTTCATTCGCTTTTTTAATAATTTCTTTTAAGCGTTCTTTGGTTCGTTGTTTTTCTAGGCGAAGTTTATTCTCCTTTTGTTTCATTAAACGAGTATGTTTCGCTTTGTTAACCGTATTTTTTGCTTTTCCTTTTTTAGGCATTTTTTGATGTTTTAATAGCTAATAAACCTAAGAAAGTCAAAGCTCCGTTTAAGATTAACACAAAGAAACTAAAGTCAAATCCCATTTTTTCTTTACTGTAAAAACTAATTACATACGTTAAAACAGGAGCTATTAAACAAATGATAGGTACTAATTTGTCTTTTACGTTTAGTTTAGTAAATAATCCAAAAGCGTATAAACCTAATAGTGGTCCATACGTATAACCTGCAAATTGGAATATTTTAGCAATTACACTTTCATCAGCAATAAAATATTTAAAAATTAAAATGGTTGCCACTAAAATGAAGGAGAATAATATGTGGATTTTCTTTCGTGTTTTTTCCCTTTCTTCTTCATTATCTTTTTTGTCAATTTCTAAAATATCAATACTAAAGGATGTAGTTAACGAAGTTAAAGCACTATCTGCACTAGAATAAGCGGCTGCAATTAAACCTAATAAGAAAAATAGAGCTGTAGCTATTCCTAAATCGCCACTCATTACTATAGTTGGAAATAGTTCATCTTTATGTGCGTTTATTTCATTAGCAGTAGCATAATCAGTTAATAAAATTCCTAAAGCTAAGAAGAAAAAGTTTACAATGACTAATACAATAGTAAACCAAAATATGTTTTTTTGAGCATCTTTTAAGTTACGACATGTTAAGTTTTTTTGCATCATATCTTGATCCAAGCCTGTCATTACAATTGAAATGAAAGCTCCTGAAAAGAATTGTTTCCAAAAGTAATTTCCAGCTTTTATGTCGTCAAAAAAGAAGGTTTTTGATAGATCATTATTAACAACGTACGAAAATAGATTGTCGATTTGCATTTCATCTTTTATCATTACAATACAAACTCCAACAGCAATTAACATAAAAAGAGTTTGTAAGGTGTCTGTCCATACAATGGTTTTTATTCCCCCTTTAAACGTATATAACCAAATTAATAAAATCGTAATGGCAACGGTAACCCAAAACGGAACTCCATAGGCATCAAATAAAATTAATTGTAATACGTTGGCCACTAAAAATAAACGGAAGGCTGCACCAATCGTTCTAGAAAGTAAGAAAAATGAAGCTCCTGTTTTATAAGAATATCTACCGAAACGTCCTTCTAAATAGGTATAAATTGAAGTCAGATTTAACCTGTAGTAAAGAGGGAGAAGTACTAAGCCAATTACGGCATATCCTAATACATACCCTAGTACCATTTGCATATAGCTCATTTTGTCACCTTCAATCCACCCAGGAACAGAGATAAAAGTAACTCCTGAAAGCGAAGCGCCAATCATACCGAAGGCAACTAAATACCATGGTGATGAGTTGTTTGCTTTAAAAAATGTTTGATTGTTTGCCGATTTACCTGTGATGTATGAAATAAGAATTAATACACCGAAATAAGCTAAAATTAGAAGGAGTATATGTAATGGTTGCATATAGTTAAATTATGAATTACGAATGTACTAAAATTATCATTCGTAATTCATAATTTACGATATCTAAGAAAGTTCAATAACCACCTCTTCGGTTTTTCTACGAACTTTTTTTAAGTCTTTCATATAATCGTCTTCAGCTCTAAAACCAACAGGTAAAACTAAAATTGATTGTAAATTGTATTTGTCTAAACCTAAAACTTCATCGTACTTTTCAGGAACAAAACCTTCCATAGGGCAGCTGTCAATTTTTTCATTAGCAGCCACAGTCATTAAGTTGCCTAAAGCAATATAAGCTTGGTTTTTCATCCAATGAAATAATACTTCTTGCGATTTGTTTTCTATATCGTTAGTTAAAAATTCTTTAAAAGGGTTTAGAATTTCGTCAGGTGTGTTTCTGATGTCTTTAACTAATTTAAAGTAGTTCTCAACGTGTTCTGAAGTCAATTCTTTAGGAATACAAAGCACTAATAAATGTGAAGCTTGTACAACTTGATGCTGGTTCCAAGAATGTGCTACCAATTGTTGCTGTAAATCTTTGTTCTTAACCACAACCATTTTTACAGGTTGTAATCCATAAGAAGTGGCCGTTAAATTAAATGCTTCTTTTAAAATATTGATTTGTTCTTCGGAAAGAAATTTATGTTCGTCAAATTTTTTAACAGCATAACGCCATTGTAAATTCTCTATACTATTCATGTGGTTTAATTTTCTTATTTGGCAAAAATAGTTGAATAAGGGGTTGTTATAAAATACTTTGGATAATAAAAATTGATGATGCCATAAAAATATTTTGTAAATTGATAGAGAAAAAGGAAGTATATGAAAGAAGAATTTTTGCACTTTTTATGGAAATACAAGTTATTCAGCACAACAGACTTAAAATCGATAGCAGGGGAGTTTATAGAGATTGTTAATCCAGGAATTTATAACACCAATACCGGTCCTGATTTTTTTAATGCTCAATTAAAAATTGATGGTCAGTTATGGATTGGAAATGTAGAGATTCATCTAAAATCATCTGATTGGTATGCACATTATCATGAGGAAGATGAAAATTATGATGCGATAATATTACATGTGGTGTGGAGTTATGATGCTGATGTTTTTATGAAAAACAATCTTCCTTTACCTACTTTAGAACTGGAGCAGTTTGTTCAAAAAGAAGTATTGATAAATTATCAGAAGTTATTTTCAAAAGAGCAACGATGGATTCCTTGTGAGAAACAAATAACTGAAATAGATTCTTTTTTGTTGAATAATTGGTTAGAGCGCTTATATTTTGAACGGTTAGAAAACAAAGCTGTTTTTATAAAAGAGGTATTGTCAAAATCAAATAATGATTATGAAGCGGTGTTATTTAAATTACTCGCTAAAAATTTTGGTTTAAAAGTAAATGGAGACGCTTTTTTTGATTTATCAAATTCTTTCGATTTTTCAGTGTTAAGGAAAGTTAGATTTAATCAAGAACAATTATCGGCTTTATTATTTGGGCAAGCAGGTTTTTTAGAAGACGAAGTAGAAGATGGTTGTTATGTAAAACTTAAAAAAGAGTATAACTATTTACAACATAAGTATAAGTTAAAACCTATAAGAAAGAATAGATTTCAGTTTTTTAGAATGCGGCCGAATAATTTTCCAACGATTCGAATAGCTCAGTTGGGAGCTTTATATTTCAAACATCAACATTTATTTTCTCAAATATTGGAGGTTTCTAGATTAAAAGATTTTTATATGTTGTTTTCGGTAGAGGTGAATGACTTTTGGAAAACACATTATACGTTTGAAACATCTTCAAAAAAATCACCTAAAAGACTTACGAAATCATTTATCGATTTACTTGTTATCAATACAATTATTCCTTTGAGATTTGTTTATGAACAAGAAAGAGGGACAATAAATGAAGAACAATTATTACAACTGATGCAGCAATTGAGGCCCGAGAAAAATTCAATCATTAATAAGTTTTCTGAATTAAAGATTGATGCAAAAAGTGCTTTTGAAACTCAAGCTTTGTTAGAGTTAAAAAATAACTATTGCTCAAAGAAAGAATGCTTACAATGTGCTATAGGAAATAGTTTGTTGCGTAAATAAAAAAATCTCGTGAATATTAACTACTCACGAGATTTGTCTTTATTTTTTTATCAGTATTTTTTAGTATAAACTCTTAAATTTAGCAGGGTTTGCTTCGTTCATAATTTCGTATACTTTTTCAAAAATATCTTCAGCAGAAGGTTTAGAGAAATAATCTCCATCAGTACCATAAGCAGGTCTATGTGCTTTTGCTGTTAAAGTTTGAGGTTTGCTATCTAAATGTTTGTATCCGTTTTGGTTTTCAACAATTTCTTGTAATAAATATGCTGAAGCTCCACCAGGAACATCTTCGTCAACAACTAATAAACGATTTGTTTTTGCAACAGATTTTACTGTATCGTGATTAATATCAAAAGGCAATAAACTTTGCGCATCTACAATTTCTACATCTATACCTACTTGTGCTAAATCTTTAGCAGCTTCTTCTACAATTCGTAAAGTAGAACCGTAAGAAACTATAGTGATGTCGTTTCCTTCTTTAATTGTTTCAACAACACCAATAGGTGTTTTAAAGTCTCCTAAGTTTGTTGGTAACTCTTCTTTTAAACGATATCCATTTAAACACTCTACTACTAAAGCAGGATCGTCACCTTCTAATAAAGTGTTATAGAAACCAGCAGCTTTTGTCATGTTACGAGGAACTAATACATGAATTCCTCTTACGTTGTTTATTATTCCACCCATTGGCGAACCTGAATGCCAAATTCCTTCTAAACGATGTCCACGAGTACGAATAATTAATGGAGCTTTTTGCTTTCCAAAAGTACGGTAACGTAGCGTTGCTAAATCGTCACTCATAATTTGTAAAGCATATAATAAATAATCTAAATATTGAATTTCAGCAATAGGGCGTAAACCACGCATTGCCATTCCAATACCTTGACCTAAAATGGTAGCTTCTCGAATTCCTGTGTCAGAAACACGTAACTCACCAAATTTTTCTTGCAAGCCTTCTAATCCTTGGTTTACATCACCAATATATCCAGCATCTTCACCAAAGATTAATACCTCAGGGTGTTTTGCTAAAATAGCATCAAAATTATCACGCATAATAATACGTGCATCTACAATATTTTTTTCTGAAGCATAAGTTGGAGCTTCTGCAGCAATATTTTCAGTTGCTAATTCAGTTTCACTTAATAAATGAGCCGAATATTTTACAGCAGCTTTATCAGTTGAAGCTTTGATGAAGTTTTTAAGTGCTGTTTTTTCAGCAAAATCTTCATCTCTTAAATAACGTAAAGTTTTACGAGCAGCTACTAAAATATCTTTTCTAATTGGTTCTGCTATGGCAGCTAAATCATTTTTATATTTCGTAATGAAAGAACCATTATTGCTTTTTTGAGCAATGGTTTCTAATAAAGAAATAGCTTCAGCCACTTCTGCTTTTATTTCATTTGTATAAGCACTCCAAGCATCACGCTTTGCTTTACTTACTTCTTTTTTAGCTTCTTTTTCAATGTTGATTAAGTCTTCTTCAGAATCGATAAACCTTAACGTTTCTCCATCTTCATTTTCTAATTCAAACTCTAAAATCCACTTACGCATTTGGGTAATACAATCAAACTCTTGCTCCCATTGTAAGCGTTCTTTTGATTTGTAACGTTCATGTGAACCTGAGGTTGAATGCCCTTGAGGTTGTGTTAATTCTTTTACGTGAATTAATACAGGTATATGTTGCTCTCTTGCAATTTGAGAAGCTTTATTGTAAGTGTCAACTAATTGAACATAATCCCAACCATTCACTACGAAAATCTCATATCCGTTACTTTCATTTTCACGTTGGAATCCTTTTAAAATTTCAGAAATACTTTCTTTAGTGGTTTGGTGACGTGCATGTACTGAAATTCCGTACTCATCATCCCAGACATTCATTATCATTGGAACTTGTAGAACACCAGCAGCATTAATTGTTTCAAAGAATAACCCTTCACTAGTACTAGCATTACCAATAGTACCCCAAGCAACTTCGTTTCCATTAATAGAAAAGTTGGTGTACTTTTCTAATCCTTCAACATTTCTGTATATTTTAGAAGCTTGCGCTAATCCTAACAAACGAGGCATTTGACCTGCAGTAGGAGAAATATCAGAAGATGAGTTTTTTTGAGCTGTTAAGTTTTTCCAGTTTCCGTTTTCATCTAAAGAATGGGTTGCAAAATGACCTCCCATTTGGCGACCTGCAGACATTGGTTCAACATCAATATCAGTATGAGCATATAAACCAGCAAAAAATTGTTGTGGAGTTAATTCTCCAATAGCCATCATAAATGTTTGATCACGATAATAACCTGAGCGAAAATCTCCATTTTGAAAGGCTTTAGCCATAGCTAATTGAGGTATTTCTTTACCATCACCGAAAATCCCAAATTTTGCTTTACCTGTTAAAACTTCTCTACGTCCTAATAAACTACATTCTCGACTAATACGAGCAATTCTATAGTCGTTTAAAACTTCGTTTTTAAAATCTTCAAAAGAAAGCTGTTGAGTATTAACTATTTCGGTATTTTGCGTCATAATCATCTAATTTAGGTATGGTTACAAAGATAGTTTTTTTAGTTGAAATTTAAAAATTTCTATTTTCATTGAATATTTTTCAAAAAAAAGAGAAAAAATCAGTTTTTATTGAAGTATTTATAATACTCCTCTTCTGATAAAGTTGTAAATCTGATCAATATCAGTCGTAATTATAAATCTAATTTTTGAAGGATAGGCTTCTTTAGTAACTTCAAATCCTTCGTTTGTATATATAGGAAGGTAGAATTCAAAAATATCAGGAAGGAAGTTTAAACGGATTCCATTTTCGTAAAAATACTTTGGAGAACTATTTTTGTTTTTTAACATGGCTACATCGTTGTATACTTCAGCCCATTTCCAAATACTTATACTGGTGTTAAGAGAAGTTATAAGTTGATTGGCGTAATAAGGTTGTTTAAAATTAGATTTGAACCCTCCTTGTCCTACTACAAATTGCTGACTAAAAATTCCCTCATTTTCAGAACGTCCAAATAAATTTTGTTCAAATAAATAATCATTTATTCTGTTTAAACCAAAGCTAAAATAATCTCCATCAGTATTGTTTGTTATGAAAAGCCCTCCAAAAAACCTGACTTCATAACTTTTGTCTGTAGCGAAAAACTTTTTATATCTAATGTCTGTTGAAAGTTTACTGAAATTAGAATTTAATTCGGCGTTTAAAGCGTATCTAATACTTTTTATCGCGTCAAACTTGTTGTTGATGTAGCGTAAGTTGAAAATATTGTATTTGTCTTTGTCACTTTTTATTTCGCCAGAAGGGATTTCTTTGTTAACACTTATAAGGCGTGCCGTGAATGATTTCGAGCCAATATCACGAAGTGAATTTCTTCTAAATTGAAAATTAATAAAAGGAAAAAAAGTATTATAACCAAGTTCTGGAGCGTAGTGAAAGTTACTACCACCAACACCATAACGTATTTTGTATAAGTCCTGATTTTTAAGAAAGTGGTTGTAGGCAACCACAAAAGAACCTGTTAAGTTTTGACTTTTTGTACTATAATTAGGGGTGATACTAAACTCAAAATTTCTATTAACAATTGATCTGTTGTTAATATTAACCCCAAGTATTAATCCGTCATATAAATTGTATTTGAAATCTGGATAATAAAATAGTTGATTGTAATAAGGGTTTTCGAAATCTTTAAAAAAACGAAATTGTAGGGGTTTGTTAATAAGGTTATTGTTTACATTTCTAAAATTATCTAGAGAATTAAATTCAGGGTAGATGTTTTCATAGTTTAATGCAAGCTTTTTAAAATCACCTCTTTTAATTTTTACGGTTTTAGTAGAATCAACACCAGTAACCCAAGTTTTAAATTTAATTTCTTTCTCTTGAATTCCATATAAAGCGACAGGAGCAGAAAAGTTTCTTTTGTTTTTGATAGTTACGAATAATGAATCTTTGTTTTTTGAAAAAGAAACTTTATTTATTTTATAATCTATTTTTTTGTTTGTGGTAATATAATCTCCAAAAAACCACTGTAAATCTTTAATAGTGTTTTTTTGAATAATGTTGGCAAAATCACTACTAGTTGAAGGTTTTAATTGATGTTTAATATAAAATTCTTTTACAGATTTTTTTAAAATACTATCTCCAAGAAAGTTTTGAAGATATTTAAAACCAAGTCCTGCTTTATATTTACTAACTACTTTTCTGTTGAAGTTAGAAAGAGAATCGCTAGCTGTAGTTAAAGATTGGTCATAGAATTTACGAGAACTAAACTGATAAACAAGTGCGTATTTATCATTTTGTTTTAACTGCGAAATATTATACGATTTAATAGGCCAATAGTTAGAGTATTTACCTAAAACGGTAACATCAGGATAATATTCCTTGATGTATTCCATCATTAAAAAGGTTTGTAAGCCGTCGGTTAACCAATAATCTTTTCGGGTATTTTGAATAATAACATCGTCAAAATATTTTTGCACAAGAGCTTTGAAAAATCCGGTTTCCCATCTAAAGTTGTTGGGAAAAGGTTTTAACCATTTAGGGAGACCGTAAATTTCGTGCAAAGAGTTCTTATTTACAGTGCGAGCATCAACAAGAATTTCAGGATGTGGATGTTTTCCAATAAAGTTTTCAATAAATTGTATTTGTCTGTCAATAATTTTAGTAGTTTCTTTATTTGGGATACTTTTTAAATAAGAGTCAGTTTTTATTTCTTTATCCTTTATTTTGAAGGATTTGAATGTTTTAAGAGAATCTATATGTAGTATAATGTCTTTCTTCTTACCTCCAACTAAGTAATAACTGGTAAAGTTTTTTTCTTTAGTTTTATATTGATATAAGTTACTTTCAATAAAATAATTTTTAGGAACTTCAATTGTGATTTTGTAATTAGAAAGATCTTCAAATAAGTCATCTAAATTTAGGTTGCTCATTAATTGCCAGTTACCGTCAAAAACAGCTGGAGTAATATACCAAAAGCGTAAATGATACCCAGTTTTTGTTTTTCCGTATCCTGTGTATCTAGCATTCGGGATTTTTATAAAATAAGAAGTGTTTATAATTAAACTATCATTGGGATGTAGTTTTTCATTAAGATTCACTTTAACAATATCAGAATGTTCTTTTTTCTCTTTGTAAGTGACTTGGTTATTGTTAATAGTTAAGTTTTTTATATAACTAAATCCTTTGTCCTTATCTTTAGAAAAGGAAAAATCATTTTTGTAGTCTTCAATAAAACGTTTAGCTAAAGGTGTTTCATTGTCAATAAAGCTATTTCCCCAATTGTGTAAGTATAATTCAGATATAATTGAATTGGAAGTGTTAAAATAAACTGTTTTTTGTTGAATATGAAGAAGATCATTCTTAACATCAAGAACAGCTTTGATGTTAACTGTATTTTTTTGCGCTGTTACCTTGAAATTGCACAAAAAAATAATACATATAAAAAGTAGTATTCTTTCTTTCAACATTAAATAAAAAAGCTCGATGTGAATTCAACGAGCTTTAAAGATAAATATTTTTAGAAATTAGGTTTTAATTGATATTTAGCATAGAATTTGTTAAAATGTTCCACAGCTTCATCAGCAGTATCAACAACTCTAAATAAATTCAAATCTTTCTCACTTATGTTGCCTTCTTCTATTAAAGTGTTTTTAATCCAGTCTAATAAACCTCCCCAAAACTTTCTACCTACCAATACAATAGGGAAACGACCAATTTTGTTGGTTTGAATCAACGTAATTGCTTCAAAAAGCTCATCCATTGTGCCAAAACCACCAGGCATAACTACAAAACCTTGTGAGTACTTTACAAACATTACTTTACGAACAAAAAAGTAATCAAAGTTTAGGTTTTTATCTCGATCAATCCAAGGATTATCGTGTTGTTCGAAAGGAAGGTCTATGTTTAAACCTACAGAGGTTCCTTTGCCTCGATGAGCGCCTTTGTTACCTGCCTCCATAATACCTGGTCCACCACCTGTAATAACACCAAAACCACTTTGCGTTAATTTATAAGAAACTTCTTCAGCTAATTTATAGTAAGGGTCATCGGTTTTTGTACGTGCAGAACCAAAAATAGACACACAAGGGCCTATTTTACTTAATTTTTCATAGCCATCAACAAACTCAGACATAATTTTAAAAATTGCCCAAGAATCGTTTGTTTTTATTTCGTTCCAAGTTTTTTGTTGTAGTTTTTCTCTAATTTTTCTGTCATCATTCGGACTCATAATTCTTCTACTTTTATATTAAATAACAAATTAAACTGCTAAAATTTGATTTTTAGCAAGCCTGCTAATTTAGTAGTTTTTAATATTAGAAAAAAGATAAAAGAAAAAAACTACCTTGATAGTCAAGGTAGTTTAAATTATTAGTCACATGATTTACTGAAAGCGTTAGGGGCCGTAACACAACTCCCGTTTACATCCCACCAATAAGGGCAAGGACAATAATTAGAAGTTACAAAGTCACCAGTACACTCTATAGTTCCTCTGCTTCCATTAATTTTAATCAGATCGATTTTTTTTAAAGCTTTACCTGAATTTAAAATTGATTTTTTCATGATTAGGGATATTTAGCTTTCACAACATTGACCTCCTTGTATTTCACCGTAACAGTAAAATCCCTCTGGAAATAAAGCGGGATACATACAAGAACCGTCTCCATTATTTGTATAAGAAGAGGTACATGGACATGGATCTTTAAGTTTGTTTCCTCCTTTAATTTGTTTTTGATTAGCTCTGGTTAAAGCTTTACCTAAATTTAAAATTGATTTTTTCATGATTAAAAATTTTAAAATAAATAATCCTTGAACATTTAAAGACACTCAAGGTATGCGTCTATTCTTCGCGAAAGGTTTTTTATTTAAAAATTAAAGATAGAGGGATTTGTTCCCTCTATCAGTTATAATATAGATAGTACTATAAAATATTAGTTTAATTTTTATGTAGGGCAACAGTCTAAATAAAAGACACCATCAAAACGTTGAAAAAAACAGTAGTCTTTACATTTCTCTTCATCAGGTATTTGGGGGTACCCACCTGATATTTGTTTTTGATTAGTTTTATTTAAAACTTTACCTAAGTTTAAGATTGATTTTTTCATGATTAAAACTTTAATGTTAAAACCAAATACAACCAAATCTATCACATCTACCAGGTGCACATAAGTTACCCCATGAAGTAGATTCACAACACATTACTCCGTCTTGAGTACAGCCACGAGCGATACCTCCATTAATTTGTTTTTGATCAGTTTTATTTAAAATTTTGCCTAAGTTTAAGATTGATTTTTTCATAATTTAAGATTTAAATATTATTGAAAAATTAGTACCATAAACAACCGTAAGTACCACATCTACCAGCATCACAAAAAACACCCCATGGTCTATTTTCACAACACCTACTACCTTCTTGGTAGCAAGAGCCATTAGCCCCACCATTAATTTGTTTTTGATCAGCTTTATTTAAAGCTTTACCTAAGTTTAAAATTGATTTTTTCATTTTAAAATAATTTAATTTTGATATAAATCCTTGAACTATTTAAAGACACTCAAGGTTTGTGTCTATTCTTCGCGAGAGAAATTTTACTAATTGTTTCTTTGATAGATTTTTGCAAATCTCCAATTTTAGTTGTAAAAAGCTACCTTAGCTACTTAGTAGCAAAGTTTATTTTTAGGTTAACTCGTTTGTGTAAGATTCTAAAATATAGTTTAGAAGTAATTAAAACGGGATTATTAATTTTCTATGTTAGATAGAAAAACAATTTATACTAACCAAAACACATGGTTGGTGTTCAGCAGGTAGAGTATGGTAGTCTCGACAACTTCCACAAAATCCATTGTCTATTCCATAGCATCCAGGGCCAGAATAAGTATTACAACTAGCTCCTCCGTTTATTTGTTTTTGATCAGCTTTTTTTAAAGCTTTACCAAGGTTTAAAATTGATTTTTTCATGATTAAAAATTTAATATTATTTAATCCTCGAACAGTTTAGAGACACTCAAGGTTTGTGTCTATTCTTCGCGAGAGAACTTTTTATTTTAGATAATTATCTAATGTTTTTCTTATTTGAGTAGAACTTGGTCTTGGAGCATTTCTATCTACTAGCTTTCCTTTTGAATAAATTAAGTATCTAGGGATTGTTTGCAGTTTAAGTTCATCATAAAATATAGAAGAAGGATAATTAATAGCAAGGAAGTTATTTTTTTGACTTAAATCATCTTCCTTATTAGCCTTAATCCACTCATTCTTATCAGAATCAATTGAGATGTAAATGAATTCAATATTTTTACCTTCAAATTCTTTCATTAATTTTTTTGATTCGGGCATTTCATTTCTACAAGGGTAGCACCAACTAGCCCAAAAGTCTATATAAAGTGTTTTATTTTTATGTTTTTTTATAATATCATTTAGATTAGTTGTTATAGAATTAGAACCTATTAAATCTACTTTGTCAGCTGTAGATATTTTTTTCTCGTTAATTAGATATCTGTTAGTAAATGATTTTATAAAGGAAGAATCATTATACTCTTTTTTATATTTTTCAAAATAATTATTTGTGAAGTTATTGTTTGATTTAGCTATTTGATGAAGACAGAATTGTTTAAATAACTTTAGTTTTTTGTTTTTTAGGTGGTAATCTAGATTATCATAAGCTTTTTGGTAATCAATATTTATTTTTTCTTTTTCATCTATTAAAACAATATTAATAATAAATGAATTTAAATAGCCGTATGAGATGAAAGGATCATTAAAGGCTAACCTATTGTTAAAATATAGAGTGTTAATTTTTTTTATATAATAACTATCATGACTGAATTTGTAACTTCTAATAAGAGAAGTGAAATATTTGAAATTTAATAAAGAAACTTGATGAACATAATTAACATCGCTTATAAGGTCTTGTTTATAAATCTTGTTTAATATTTCTTTTTTAAGTTCAAATTTTTTATGAGTTAAAGAATCCAAATTTCTAAAATCTTTAAGATTAGATTTAATAATGTTAGTTTCTGGGACTAGATTATTGGTTGTTTTATCAAATTTTATAAATTTTTTAAAAACTTTATTATAAGCTAGAATGTGTTGTTTTAAGTTAGCTTTGTATAATTCATTAATAAGAGGTAAGCTATCATATTTTTTTAATTGCCTATTTAAGAAAGATGATTTTGTACTGATACTATCAACATTTATTAACAAAGTGTCTGCTTTTTTGCACAAAACAGAGGTAAAAGAATTGTCGTTTTTTATATATAGTTTTAAATAGTCACTAGTTTTAAGAGTAATTGTATCTGTGGCTTTTGTAGAACTAATATTAATCTTATTATGATTTCTATTTATACCAGAACCAATGCTAGTTTTAATTTTTTTTTGGTTTTTTACAATTATAGTAACTGTATTATTTTTTACAATTTCTTTTTTTGGAGAGTAGCATGAGATAATAAAGAAAAGCAAAACTGAAATAAAACAGGTTTTCATTTGTAAAATTTTTAAAATCATAATTAAAAAAGGAGGGCTATAGATATTTAAGTCTTCTAATCCACGTGGATAACTCAGTTTATTCACGTGGATAGATTTCAAATTAACAACTACTACAACACCAGTGGGTAACAGTTGCAGCGCCAAAACCACCAAGATTGTCGTAACTATCACCTAAATTATCTAAAGCTTCAGATTTACTTATTCCACAAACTCTATATTGGTATCCGTCTTCGTAAGTTATTGTGTTGCAGCAGGTTCCTGATTCTGCTGCTAATCCTCCATTAACTTGTTTTTGGTCTGCTTTTGTTAAAGCTTTACCTAAGTTTAAAATTTGTTTTTTCATGATTAAAAAAAATTAATATTAATTAACCCTAGAATAATTTAAAGACACTCAAGGTTTGTGTCTATTCTTCGCGAGAGAATTTTATTGAATTATATTTTTAAGTTGATAGAAAAAACGTTCTATCAAGCGTAAATCTTCAGTTACTATATCTGCAGCACCTTTCATTTCTTGTCTAAAAGGAATTGTTTTATTGTAGGTGGTTTCTAAGTTTTGAGGTAATTCTACATTAATTAAATAATTACCTTCTTCATTTGGGGTTAATGAAATTGATTTTACTTTTCCGTTTAATTCACCAAATTCATCAGAAGGATAGTTTAATAGTTTAATTTGTACTTTTTGTCCTTTTTTAATTTTTCCAGAGTTTGCAGCTGGTGCCTCAATTTTACCGATAAATGAATTTCCTTTGTTAGGTATAATAGTGAATATTAAATCCCCTGTATTAACAGTTTGGTTTTTATTCCAAAAAGATAAGAAGGACACTTTTCCATTTATTGAAGAAGTAAGAGCGTATTGTTTTTCCCAATCTTTAATAGCTTTTTTTAAGTATAAGAAAGACTGAACAGCTTTATTTTTAAGGCGTGTGTCCTGTTGTGCTTTTTTTATAGAGGTTCCTTCTAGGTTTTTAGCTGAATTGTTGATTAACTCTCTTATTTGTGAGATAGATGATTCAAGAGTTTTGTATGATCGTTTAGCTTGTAAATACTCTATTTCTTTTTGGTCTTTTTCTTTGGCAGAAATAACTCCTTGACCAAACATTTTTCTACTACGTTCTAAGTCCTTTTCTTTAAACTCCAACTCTTTTAAGTTAAGTTCCTTTTGTGATAATAAAATTTGCAATCTACCTCTTGCTTCTATAACAGACATTTGGTTTGCGAAATTTTCAGATTTAAACGGAGTTAATTTTTCGTTTAAAACATATTCAGAGTAGTCGTTTTCAAATTGAGAGTAGCTAGATGTTATGTCACCTAAAATTAGTGGAGGGATTTTGTCAACAGGGAAAAAGAATTTTTGTTGATTCATTTCAATAGTATCAACAATACTCTTTAATAGTAAAACATCTTTATAAGAAGCACTGTTTTCAATTACAGCTAAAACATCACCTTCAGAAACACTTTTACCTTCACTAGTTAGAAAAGTTTCGAATTGACCTGTTGATTTAGCATAAATTTTTTCAGGCGGAGTAGAGGTAGTAACCATTACCTCTGTAGTTATAACGTCAGGGTATTTTACAAACCATGATATGAATAATAACATTATTATAAGCCCAAGTAGCAAAGTATTTCCCCAACGAATCATCCAGTTAGGGACATGAGTTAAAATTTCTTGAACTTCTTCACTTCGAATTTCTATGTCTTGAGTATTGTTTGGCATATGTGTTTCTAAAGGTGTTGTTTTTTGTTGATAAATGTTAATTAATAAGCCATCATACAACAATTGTTATGGCAAAGAGTAGGTGCGCCAGGGAGTAAAATATTAACACATTTGCTACAATCATTTACGTAATACATTTCAAATCCATCACAAGTTAAGCCAGCTTTTCCTTTAATTACTTGTTGTTCTTTTTTGTTTAGAAGTTTTCCTAAGTTTAAAATTTGCTTTTTCATAAATTATATGATTTAATATTTATTAAATCCTTGAATATTTAAAGACACTCAAGGTTTGTGTCTATTCTTCGCGAGAGAATATTTTTATTTACCTAGATCTAGTTGGTTTTTAACTAGATGGTAGTAACTTCCCTTTAATTTGATTAATTCTTCGTGACTTCCTTTTTCAATAATTTTTCCTTTTTCAAGTACCACTATTTGATGTGCATTTTTTACAGTGCTTAATCGATGTGCAATTACCACCGCTGTTTTGTCAGCAAAAAATTCATTAAGTTTACCCATGATAACCTTTTCGTTATTAGCATCGAGAGCACTAGTAGCCTCATCAAAGAATAAGAACTTCGGATTTTTATAGACAGATCGAGCAATTAGTAAGCGTTGTTTTTGACCTGTACTCAATCCGTTTCCTTCACTACCTATTTTTGTATTGTAACCCAAAGGCAAGCTTTCAATATAATCACCAATGTTTGCTACATCGATTGCATGAGCTAATTTTTCTTTATCGACATAATCTTCCCCTACAGCTATGTTTTTAGCTATGGAATCATTAAAGATGTAACCTTCTTGCATTACAACTCCACAGTTTCTTCTCCATTCTTTTTGAGAGACATTTTTTAAGTTGAAATTATTGATTGAAATATCTCCTTTATCTACTTGGTAAAAACCAAGGAGTAACTTCATTAAGGTGGTTTTTCCACTTCCACTAACACCAACAATAGCAGTTGTTTTATTTGCAGGGATTTCAAGAGATAGGTCCTTTAAAACAGGTTCTAAGCCACCTGTATATCTGAATGAAATGTTATTTAATTTTATAGATGCATTTTCAGGTATAACTGTCACTTTTTCATCACTAGGTTTTTCTTCATCTTCCATGTTGTGGATTTCACCTAGTCTATCTAAAGATATTTGGGCATCTTGTATGTCTCTCATAAAATTAATTAATTGAGTAATTGGACCGTTTAACTGCCCTACGATATAGCTAATAGCCATCATCATACCTAATGTGATTTGTCCATCTATTACTAGTTTTGCAGAAAGTATGGTAATGAACATATTTTTAAGCTCATTGATGAAATTTGAACCTACACTTTGTGTTTGTTCTAAAGCAAGACTTTTTGTAGCTACTTTAAATAAACGAGCTTGCACATATTCCCAGTTCCAGCGCATACGTCTTTCAGCATTATGAAGCTTTATTTCTTGCATCCCATTAATAAGTTCAATGACCTTACTCTGTTCTTGACTTACTTGAGAAAAACGTTTGTAATCAAGTTCTTTTCTTTTCTTGAAAAAGAATAATACCCACCCAAAATATAGAACACTTCCTAGTACAAAAACCCCAAAAATTTGTAAACTATAATACCCTAAAACCAAACTGAAAATTATAAGGTTGAAAAATGAAAAAAGTACAGTTAAAGATGAGGTAGTTAAAATTCTTTCAATACGTTTATGATCGTTGATTCTTTGTAATAAATCTCCTGTCATTCTTACATCGAAATAGGAGATAGGTAGTTTCATTAGTTTGATAAAAAAGTCTGAAATTAAAGATATGTTGATTCTAGTACTAAGATGTAGTAGAATCCAACTTCGAATAATTTCTAGTGAAGCTTTTCCTATAAAAAGGAACAGTTGTGCAAATAAGATAAGGTATACAAAATTTAAATCTTGGTTTTTGATACCTACGTCAACTACACTTTGAGTTAAAAAAGGTAAAATTAGTTGAAGTAAACTACCAGCAAGAAGTCCTATTATTAATTGAACTATGAACTTCTTGTATTTGTATAAGTATTTAAAAATAAATGAGAATCCAAACTTTTCATCTTCTTCAAATTCTTCTTGATAAAACTTGGGGGTTGGCTCAACTAACAAAGCAATTCCTTCTTCTGTATTTTCATCTGCGTTATTTCCAATCCAATGTTGAATAAATTCTTCTTTTGTAAAAGTAATTAATCCATGAGCAGGGTCAGAAATATAAACAATGTCCTTTTTAATTTTATAAAGAACTACATAATGATTTTTATTCCAGTGAATAATACAAGGAAATGGAGCTTCTTTTAACTTGGTGTAAGCTAATTTTATACCTAAAGATTTAAAACCAATGGATTCAACAGCTTCACTTAGCCCTAATAAACTACTGCCTTCACGTGTTGTTTCACTTAAGTTTCTTAGTTGTTGAGTATTGATAGTTTTACCATAGTGTTTAGCTATGATTTTTATACAAGTAGGTCCGCAATCTTTTGCTTCAGTTTGTTTGTAATTTGGGAATTTTTTCAAGTTAAGTTTAGATAAGAAATAAGTTAGAGAGTTAACTCTCTAACTTATTTAAAGTTATTAATTATTACAGAACCTTCTATAGTCTTCTCCTTCCATACAAAGTCCAATGTAAGGTGGGTTTTTGCAACATCCCATATGAGTTGGACAATCAGAGTTAGTATAACAAGCAATAGCAACTGAACCATTAATTAATTTTAGTTCCACTTTATTTAAAGTTTTACCTAATTTTAAAATTGATTTTCTCATAAAATTTTAATTTTATAGATAAGGAGCAGGACACTCAGGAGTTCCGTAACAACAGTTATATTGGTCAGTCCAACAACATCTTTCTATAGGGTTCCAATAATAGCCTTTGTCAGTTCTACATCCTCCTGGGATTTCTTTTCCGCCGTTTATTTGCTTTTGATTGTTTTTACTTAGCGTCTCACCTAAGTTTAAAATTGATTTTTTCATAATTAAAGTTTTAAGATTTATTAATACCCTATACAACAAGTGTCAAATTCGTTAACACAAAACCTATCAGGAGTGCAACCACCTCCAGAACCGCCACCAGTATTTCCACCACCGCCAGAAGAATTATCTTTTATACATAAATATCCTTCACAGTAGCTTCCTGTAGGACAATCACCATTAGCGTTACAGAAACCTATAACATCTCCGCTACCATTAATAGACTTTTGTTCTACCTTATTTAAAGCTTTACCTAAGTTTAAAATTGATTTTTTCATGAAGTTAGTTTTGTATTAGTAAATTAACATCCTGTACAGCTTATGCCACCATTAGGGCAGAATTGCCATGGTCCTGTGCAACTAGTGTCACCGTTATCGTTATCGTCATAATCTTTGTAACAATAAATTCCTTCGCAGTAATAACCAGAAGGGCAACTGTTTTGAGAGTCACATAACCCGACAGGGGTTTTACCGCCATTAATTAATTTTTGCTCTTTTTTACTTAAAGACTTGCCTGTATTTAAAATTGATTTTTTCATGATTAAAATTTTTAGTTTGTTTTTAAATTATTCCAAATCGAGACATGGTTGAGGTGGGCAGTTACCAGTAGGGTAATCAGGAGCGGAAATAGAGTAGCACATGTTGCTACAGCAGTGATACCCACTACCACAGTCTGAATCACAATGACAAAATCTTGGTTTTCCTCCATTAACTTTAATTTGTTCTTCTTTATTTAGAACATTACCAATGTTTAAGATTGTTTTTTTCATAATTATTGTTTTTAAATAATACTTCCGTCACATAAATATCCTGTGTTTCCTTGATCACCGAATAATTGGCACCATCCAGCCGTATTACAACAATACCCACTTCCGCATTGGTAATGGTTGTCACATTGTTTTTTACCTCCGTTAATTAGAGATTTTTCTGCTTTATTTAAAGCCTTTCCTATGTTTAAAATTGATTTTTTCATGATAAAATGAGGTTAAATTAATTGACAATAAATTTCTGCACATTTCCATCCGTAATCTTCACATATACGATCTCCATTGACATCACATTGCATTCTACCTCCGTTAATTTGATTTTGTTCCGCTTTATTTAAAGCTTTACCTAAGTTTAAAATTGATTTTTTCATAATTAAAATATTAAGGTTACTTTTGCGGCGAACATTTAAAGACACTCACCAATGTGTCTATTCTTCGCGAGAGAATTTTGTTCAAAACGCAAAGCCCTTAATTGGGCTTTGTTTTTTATATAAAGTGTATAACTTACACTGCTGATAAAATTTTGGTAGTTTCTTCTAAATCTTCAATGAAGAAAATTAAGTCAGTTCTGTTGTATTCCTTAGGAAAAGATCTTCCATTGATTAAAATTTCAGGGGTAAAGTTGATGTTGTTGTCTTTACACCAATTATTTTCCCTTTCTAATTCAGGTATATAAAGCTCATTATGCTTACATTCTCCCCATTTTTTTAACCAAGTATTTGGTTTTTCGCCTCCATAAATGTCATCCATAGCAGATAAACATTCCTTTTCTCCTTTAGATTCGTAAATTTCTAAAAGTCTACTGGTTATTTTTACAACATCACTGTTTTGATCACTCGGATTAATATTAAAGCGAATTTTAATCTTAACATTATTGTTGAACTTTTTTAGAATTTCATCAACATGAGTATGAACAGGTTTACAGTGACCACAGAAAGGATTAGTAACTATTGCTATTTCTAAAGAAGAATTATGGTTTCCAAATGTAATTTCTTTTGAATTATCTATATGGGTGTTAAGTTGAGGAGACTTTTGAAGAAGACTTTCAAAAAGTGTAAAGTTTCTTTTGAATTTTACACTTTCAACTTTTTCCTTTTTCAAAGTGTGTACATTTGTTATTAGTGGTTTTAAATAACTCCATGCTATAAAAGATGAGAAAGCAATTATTCCTAAAGAAATAAAATCGTTAACAATATAAGTGTCAATATAATTGTTAGTTAATACAGGGATAAGTGCTTGAATCCATAAAACACCAACAATACTTAAGCATAAAAGACACCATTTTTTTACAACTGCATATTGATAGTATAAAGAGTAAATTGTTATGGGTATTACTAATAAGCTTATTGTATATGATAAAATAGGATCTGATATTTGAATTAAAGTAAGAATTGATAAACCAGAGAAATAAAGAATACTAAAATCACTGAGTTTGTAACCTTTAACAATCTCTGCTCCCTTAGAAGTTAAAACGGCATCACAATCTTTCTTTTCATCTGTTCCAGAACAGAAAGCATCACCAATAGAAGATTTTAAACCGAGTTCTTGTTTCATTATAGCTACACTTATAATAACACCTAAAATTGAAAGAGAGAAATAAACTATATTATACAAGGAAACAGAGCTTTTGTAGAAAGAAAATAGTACTAAAAAACTAAGAGTGATAAGACTTATAGTTTTCAAGAAGTTAGAATTTTCTTTAGGAACTTCAGCGTTTTCTGTTTGTTCAACAGCTACAATAATTCCTGTAAATTTATCGAGGAATTCATTTTCTGAAAGTTTAGTTTTTTTGTTCTCGGAGTTATAGATTATATAATCCAGTTGTTTCCTCTCAAGAACAATTAATTCTTGACCATAGTCGCTGTTTATTTGAGCTATAAAGCAATCCGGTAGTTGTAACAATGTTTCGGAATTTACAGGAACATCAGCCGCAACATTTTCTATGTTAAAGTGATCAAGAACCCCAGTTATAGCATGTAAACTAGGATAGGATGGGTGGCTTTGAATTTGGAAGGAAAGTTCTTCTCTATCAAAAGGAATTCTGTTTTTTTTGAGTAACTTTTGTACTAAAGGTATTAATGTATCTTTCAAAATGAAGGGTTTTTTAAGAATAGCTAATTTTTAGATTTTTCCAAATCTATCTTTTAATAATTGTGTTTTTTTAAAAAAACACATAAAAAAAGTAAGGGAAAACCTTATTTTTTGATTTCTTAGATGTAGCCTTTTTCTTTCGCTACTAAAATTAATTCTCTATCTCCTTTGTCTTTTACGTTGAAAACTTTTTTTAAGTGTCTTTTGCGTTTCTCAATGCTAGCAGCAGATAAAGGTATGTAATTGGGCATATCTTTCATTTTAGATCCAATAGATAGTTCATAGAGAATTTGTCTATCTATAGTGTCGATTATAAAATTACTCGAAACTTCTTTTCTTAAAAGTTTTAAAACAGTTTTGCTGTAGTAAGGAATATTATTAGCAACATTTTTAATGGCGTTTTTAAATTCATCAGAGGTCAAGTCACTTTTTGTTAAAAAGCTTTCAGGGTTTAGACTTTTAATAACATTATGAATTCTGTAGTTATCATTACAGTCTGTAACTACGATAATTTTTGTGTTAGGGAGTAGTTTTCTGATTAAGAAGCCTAAATCTTCACCTGATAAAATTTTTCTGTTTGAAGAAGGTTTGAGTTTTAAATCTAAAACAACAAAATCTAATTTAGTTTCTTTTTCAATTGTTCTCTTAATAATGTCGTAAGCACCATTACAATTGTAAGTAATGTCAATGTTGAAACTGAAATTTGAAGTTTTTTTGGTGATTTTAGATGCAATGTTCTTGTAAGTTTCACATACAAGGGGGCAGTTGTCCGCTATTAAAGCAGATAGTTTTTCTTTTCTCATGTTTAAATAGTTTCGGGGGAAACAATAATTACTGCTTTTATAAAAAACAGTTTTTAAATTTAGAAAAAAGGATTATATAAGCAAAATAAATATGTAAATAAAATATTTTTAACTATTTATTTAAGATGTTTGTATTTTTGGTTTTTAAGGAGAAGCTATTTAATATAATGTCTTCAAAGCTTTATATACAGCAGGGTGTAATATAGTTGCGTGATCTTCATTATAGTTAGGTTTGTAAATGCAGTTGACATCACTTTTGTTATTGAGTTTTTTTGCTAAAGTGTCAGCTATTTCATTCATCGCAGGGTGCTCTTTTCCAACAGATAAAAATACAGTTGGATTAGAAAACTGCTGCTTATCTAGTAACTCATCAATGTCTTTAAGTATTCGGTATTCGTTCCACCAAAGTGATGGACTTACGATGATGTAATCATTAAACATGCTTGGGTTTTTTAGTAAAACTTCCGTAGCTAGTAATCCGCCTAACGATTGACCAATTAAAGTTTTGTGACTGTTGGTTTTATAGCTCTTGTTGATATATGGCTGTACTTCTTCTTTTAAAAAACGGATAAATTTTTCAGAGCCACCATGGGTCGGGAAATCTTTAATATCTAAACTATCTTTACTTGGATGTGTAAAATCTCTATTTCTATCAATATTTTCAATACCAACAACAATCATGGGCTCCATTTGAGTTGATAACTGCATGAACTGAACAAGTCCAGCAATGTGTTTAAAATCTTCTTCTTTAGAACCGTCTAGCAAATAAATAGCGCTATAGGTTCTAGTTGAATCAGGATGATAACCATGAGGTAAGTAGATGTTTAAATTTCTGTCTTCATTTAAAATAGAAGAGTATAAGGTAGCTACTTCACCAATAGAAATCTGTGCTTTTTCATTTCCTTTTTTAATTTCTTGTCTTTTGGAATTACAAGCAATTGAAATGAAAAGTAGCAATACGTAAAAATAATTCTTCATCATAGCTCTTAGGTTTTTAGTTTAGTTCTTTTTTCAAAAATTTAGCAGTATAACTCGTTTTATGCTTAGCAACTTCTTCTGGAGTTCCAGAAGTTAGTACTTTTCCTCCTTTTTTACCGCCTTCCATACCAATATCAATAATATAATCGGCAAGTTTAATTACGTCTAAATTGTGTTCAATAATTAATACGGTGTTTCCTTTGTTAGCTAGTTTGTTTAATACTTCCATTAGTACTCTGATGTCTTCAAAATGCAACCCAGTAGTCGGCTCATCTAAAATGTAAAAAGTATTTCCAGTATCTCTTTTTGATAATTCTGAAGCTAGTTTAATACGTTGTGCTTCTCCACCAGAAAGAGTGGTAGATTGTTGTCCTAAAGTAATATATCCAAGCCCAACATCTTTAATGGTTTTTAGTTTTCGATGTATCTTAGGAATATGTTCAAAAAACTCGGTAGCTTCGTTAATAGTCATATCTAATACATCAGAAATTGACTTTCCTTTGTAGCGAATTTCTAAGGTTTCTCGATTAAAACGTTTTCCTTGACAGGTTTCGCATTCTACGTGAACATCAGGTAAAAAGTTCATTTCTATCACACGAACTCCACCGCCTTGACAAGTTTCACAACGACCACCTTTTACATTAAAACTAAAACGACCGGGTTTATAACCGCGAATTGAAGCTTCTGGAGTTTTTGCAAATAAACTACGGATTTCACTAAAAACACCTGTGTATGTAGCAGGGTTAGAACGTGGTGTTCTTCCAATAGGAGATTGGTCAATATCAATTACTTTATCAATGTGTTCTAAACCTTCAATTTTCTTATAAGGCATCGGCTTTTTTACAGCTCGATAAATATGTGCATTTAAAATAGGGTAAAGGGTTTCGTTAATCAAGGTAGATTTTCCACTACCTGAAACACCTGTAACACAAATCATTTTACCTAAAGGGAACTCAACAGAAACATTTTTTAAGTTGTTTCCTGAAGCACCTTTTAATAAAATTGATTTTCCGTTTCCTTCACGACGTTTGTTAGGAACCTTTATTTCTTTTCTTTTAGATAAGTAATCTGCGGTAAGCGTATCATGACTTTTTAAATCTTCAAAAGTACCTTCACTCACAATCTCACCACCATGTCGTCCAGCGCCAGGACCAATATCTAGGACGAAATCGGCGTTTTTAATCATATCTTCATCGTGCTCAACCACTAAAACAGAATTACCAACATCACGAAGTTTGATTAAAGAGTCTATTAATTTTTGATTGTCACGTTGATGTAAACCAATACTTGGCTCATCTAAAATATAGAGTACGCCAACCAGTTGAGAGCCAATTTGTGTAGCCAATCGAATACGTTGAGCTTCACCACCCGAAAGTGACTTTGATGTTCTGTCTAAAGTCAAATAATCTAAACCAACATCTAATAAAAACTGAATACGTGTGCGGATTTCTTTTAAAATTTCAGAAGCAATAGTTAATTGCTTTTCTGATAGTTTTTTATCAACTTTTTGAAACCAACTCGCTAACTCCAAAACATCCATCTGAGCTAAATCACTAATATTTTTATCGGTAATATTAAAATGGAGGGCTTCTTTCTTTAATCTTTTTCCATCACACACAGAGCAAGTAACTTCGTCCATAAAATCTTTAGCCCAACGTTTAATAGAAGTGCTTTCAGAATTTTTATATTGATTTTCAATAAAAGCGATAATTCCTTCAAAATCAATTTCGTAATTTCTAGTAACTCCTGCTGCTTTTGATTGAATTTCAAACTTTTCCTTTCCTCCATGTAAAATAACTTCCATAGCTTCTTTTGGAATGTTTTTTATAGGGTCGGTTAACTTAAAACCATAACGTTCAGCAATAGTTTGAAGTTGTTTGAAAATCCAACTGTTTTTTTGCTCTCCTAACGGAACAATTCCTCCATTTTTAATTGAAATACTATCGTCTGGAATTACTTTTTGATGGTTGATTTCGTTGGTAATCCCTAATCCGTTACAATGGGTACAAGCTCCTTTGGGCGAGTTGAATGAAAAAGTATTTGGTTCAGGGTTTGGATAGGCAATTCCAGTAGTAGGACACATGAGTTCACGACTAAAATAGCGTGGTTTCTCATCATCAACATCAATTACCATTAAGATGTTATCACCAGTGTATAAAGCAGTTTTTATGGTTTCTTCTAAACGTTTTTCTGCGGTGTCATTTACAACTAAACGATCGATAACTACTTCTATATCGTGTGTTTTATAACGATCGAGTTTCATGCCTTTTTCAATCTCACGAATTTCACCATCCACACGAACACGAACAAAACCTTGTTTAGAAATTTGTTCGAATAATTCACGGTAATGCCCTTTTCTCGATTTGATTAAAGGGGCAAGAATAGCAATGCGCTTTTCATCAAAATCTTTTAAAATTAATTCTTTGATTTGTTCATCAGAATAGCTTACCATTTTCTCGCCAGTATTGTATGAGTACGCATCTGCTGTACGAGAAAAGAGTAAACGTAAGAAATCGTAAATTTCGGTAATGGTACCTACGGTAGAACGCGGACTTTTATTAGTCGTTTTTTGTTCAATAGAAATTACAGGAGATAGTCCGTCGATTTTATCAACATCAGGACGTTCTAGTCCTCCTAAAAACTGACGAGCATAGGCAGAAAACGTTTCAATATATCGGCGTTGACCTTCGGCATAAATAGTATCAAAGGCAAGTGACGATTTTCCACTTCCGCTTAAACCCGTAATCACAACCAGCTTTTCACGAGGGATTTTAACATCTATATTCTTTAAATTATGAGCTCTTGCTCCGTAAACTTCTATATATTCTTGTTCTTTCAAAGTGAGGATTTTACCAAAAACAGCAAAGTTACCAAAACCAAATTTATTTTAAAGGAGTGATGTTTAACAAATGAGTTGAAATTGGTATCTTGCATTAATTGATAATATGAGTAATTTAAATATTCAAATACACGAAACCGCTTTTGTTACATCAACATTTAGATCTCTAAACGAAGATTTGAGTAAAGATGTGTATGCAAAACTTTGGGATAATTCTCGGACAGATGTTTTGGTAGAAAAGTATCTTGATCAAGTTTGTTCAGAAGAAGTATCAGCGCATTGTTTAAGAAACCGATTTTTTCTTGAAGAGATTGAAAGGTTGCAGCCAGAAGTTCTTATTAATTTTGGAAGTGGTTTTAGTATGTATCCTTTTTTGTTAAGTGACGATATTATTCATATAGAAATTGACAAGGAAGAAGTAGTGAGTTATAAAGAGGAAAAGATAAAGGCGTTTCAAAAGGACGGAAAGTTGCCTGAAAGAAATATTCATTTTATTGGAGTTGATTTTAGTCAAGATTATGTTCATATCTTGTTAGAAAAACTACTTTTACTGAAAGGAAATAAGTCTTCATTTATTTTAATAGAAGGCGTGCTTTTCTTTTTATCGAAAAAAGACACAGAGAAATTATTTGAGTTTTTTTCTAGATTGCAAGAAAAAGGAGATTATATAGGAAGTGCTTCTTTTCAAAATGAGTTAAAGGCTTCTAAGGTTTTTGGAAAATTACTCGATTTTTGTAATAAAGAAATGGTGAAAACTGAAGCTTCTGATTGGCAAACGGTAGAAGATGACTTTTATAAAACGAATAAGAACTATGAATTATTAAATCATCAAGATTATTTTAGTCTTTCAAAAAAATATAATAATGAAGTGAAGTTAGAAAAAGATTTAATTTTAAATGAGAATTTTTATATCTTGAAAAAAATAGTGTAATGAAATTTATCCATTCTGTACGACATTTTTTTGAAAGACACGGGTTCAATGTGTCTTCCCGATTTGCAGATCGTTTAGGTATGCGAGCTACTAATGTGCGTTTGTTCTTTATTTATATATCATTTGTTACCATTGGTTTGTCGTTTGGTTTGTACCTTACCATGGCGTTTTTATTACGCTTAAAAGATATGATTTACACAAAAAGAACTTCTGTTTTTGATTTATGATAAACACGGTATTTCAATCGAGGTTATATAGAGCGATTACTTATTCTGTATTAATTGTTACAGTAGGAGTTTTAGGGTATATTCTATTTTTTGAATATTCACTTATTGATGCTCTTTATATGACAGTAATAACCATAAGTACTATTGGGTTTGGAGAGGTGCATCCTTTTGGTACAGGTGAAAAACTATTTACAATAGGTTTAATAATATCTAGTTTATTTATCTTCGGTTACGCAGTTTCATCGTTTTCAGAATATCTAATTAGCGGACAATTTTTCTATCAACTAAAAGTAAAAAAAGTGCAAAAACAAATAGAACAATTACAAGGGCATACAATTGTGTGTGGTTATGGAAGAAATGGAAGACAAGCTATTTCAAAACTAAAAAGCTATAAAAAACAAGTTGTAGTGGTAGAAAAGTTTGAAGGAATTGTGAAGCAGTTAGATGAAAAAGGCGTGTTGACTATTGAAGGAGATGCTACACTTGATGAAACATTGTTAAGGGCAGGTATAATGAGTGCAAATAATTTGATTACCGCATTGCCGTCTGATGCTGATAATTTATTTGTTGTTTTAACAGCTAAGCAATTAAATAAAGAATGCAAAGTAATAAGCAGAGCATCTAAAGAAACATCATATAGCAAATTAAAAATCGCAGGAGCTGATAATGTAATAATGCCTGATAAGTTAGGAGGTTCACATATGGCGTCTTTGGTGGTAACTCCAGATGTGATAGAATTTGTAGATCGATTAACTATTGAAGGAGAAACTACGGCAAACTTAGAAGAAGTCGCAATTAACGATTTGCCAGAAAAATACTTAGACAAAACAATTTTAGATTTAGATTTACGAAAAAAAACAGGATGTACCGTTATAGGTTACCGCACGCCAAATAAAGAGTATATTATAAACCCAGAAGCTGAAGTAAAGCTAGAAGCAGGAGGTAATCTTATTGTTTTAGGTAGGCCTGAGCAAATAAATACTTTAAGAAGGTTGTTTTAAAAAAAAATATTGAGATGAATTGATACTGGTAATCAATTGAAGTACCAAAAAGAACTGAATGATGTTTTCTTAAATGTCTGCTAGAAAATTTACGAAAAACCAAGAAAAACTTCTCTCTTTTTTATTATTTTGAAAAGTCTAAAAATCTTATAGTTAAACAAGATTTTAAGTTTCTAGTTTTAAAGTTCAGAAAAACAAAAAAGAAGCTAAAAATAATATAAGAGATCTCTTAAAGTCCTCTCTACTTGCCTAGGAATATTTACAAAAAATTAAAGAAAAACTAATCTTATATTCATATTTAACGATTAAAACTTGTTGTAAGTTCATTTTTTTATGATATTGCGGGCTACTAAATCAAAAAATCTAATACTTACATTATGAATAAAAGATTACTTGCATTGCTGTTTTTAATAACGCCGATGTTCACATTTGCACAAGGAAAGGGGCTGGATCAACAAATTGATGAATGGTTCAAGCCTATATCAGATTTCTTTAGCAGTGTAATTTTCTTTCCAGTATTTGGAACCCCTTTTGTATTGATTTTGTTAGTGGCAAGTGCCGCTTTTTTTACGATTTATTTTGGGTTCCCGAATATTCGTCACTTTTTTACAGCAATCAACGTTGTTAGAGGGAAGTATGAAGATATTGAAAAGCACGGAGCACAATTATTATATGGTGAAGATGGTATTGCACAGGGTGTAGATATGAATGAAGTTGATGATATTGAAGAGCATATTGAGAATATTGAAAGCTTGCATAGCGATTTAGAAATAGATGGAGATATAAAAGATACGATTAGAGATGAGAGTCATGAAGGAGAAGTATCGCACTTCCAAGCATTAGCAACTGCTGTTTCAGGTACGGTTGGTAATGGAAACATTGCAGGGGTTGCTTTGGCAATTGCTTTAGGAGGTCCAGGAGCTACTTTTTGGATGATTATTTGTGGATTATTAGGTATGTCAACAAAGTTTGTTGAGTGTACTTTAGGTGTTCACTACCGTGATGTAGGAGAAGATGGTACAGTATATGGAGGTCCTATGTATTATTTATCAAAAGGATTAAAAGAAAAAGGTTTTGCTACTTTAGGTAAAATTGCTGCAGGAGCATTTGCGGTGTTCTGTATTGGAGGATCTTTTGGTGGTGGTAACGCTGCTCAATCAAACCAAGCAACAATTGTAATTAAAGAGTTATTAGGGCTAGAAAGCACAGCAGCGGGAGCTATTATAGGACTTGTGTTAGCAATTTTAGTAGGAATTATTATTATTGGAGGAATTAAAAGAATTGCTTCGGTTACTGAAAAAGTGGTTCCTTTTATGGCGTTGTTATATTTATTAGCTTGTTTATATATTTTAGGAGTTAATTTCTCTTTAATTGACGATGCTATCTCTTTAATTCTTGCAGAAGCATTTAACCCAACAGCAATTGGAGTTGGTGGAGTTATAGGTGTGTTATTAGTAGGATTTAAAAGAGCAGCTTTCTCAAATGAAGCAGGAGCAGGATCAGCATCTATTGCGCACTCAGCAGTAAAAACTAAATATTCAGCTTCAGAAGGTTTAGTAGCGTTATTAGAGCCTTTTATTGATACTGTATTAATATGTACAATGACAGCTTTAGTAATTATTATTTTTAACTTCGGAGGAGCATTTGAATATGGAGGAGATGGAACAGGGTCTGTGTTTATTGACGGAATTGCTTATGAAGGAGCAGGAATTACATCAAAAGCATTTGCAGCGTATATTCCTTTCTCAAACGTGTTTTTAACGGTTGCTGTAGTGTTATTCGCTGTGTCAACAATGATTTCTTGGTCTTACTACGGATTACAGTCTTGGAAGTTTTTATTTGGTAGAGGTAAAAAAGCCGATTTAACATATAAATTTTTATTCTTAACTTTCGTGGTAATTGGTGCTGCAGCAAGTATGAAATCTATTTGGGATTTTTCAGATGCAATGATTTTTGCAATGGTGTTTCCAAATATGGTAGGTTTATACTTGTTAATGCCAGTGGTTAAAAAGCAATTGAAAAGATATATGGATGCTATTAACCTAAAAAAGGAAGCAATAGAAGATTAAAAATTAAAAGATGAAAATATTTAAACCCCATTTCTGGTACAACAAACGCCAACGAAATGGGGTTTTCTTTTTATTGGTAGTAATCATCATATTGCAACTCATTTATGTTTATGTTGATTTTTCTTCAGAGGTAGAGAAAACTATTGAAACAGAAGAATTACTAGCTTTTCAACACCAAATAGATAGTTTAAAGCAAGTAGAACTAGAAAGCAGGAAGCCGAAGTTGTATCCGTTCAATCCAAATTATATAACAGATTTTAAAGGGTATCAATTAGGAATGACCACAGATGAAATTGATAGACTACATAGTTATAGAAAACAGAATAAGTTTGTAAACTCTGTATCCGAATTTCAACAAATAACAAAAGTGTCAGATAGCTTGTTAGCTATAGTTTCTCCGTACTTTAAATTTCCAGATTGGGTAATAAGAAGAGAAAATCAAAAGAAAAGCAAAACTATTAAAGCGAGTTTGTCAGAAAACCATATATATAATAAGGTATACAAAATTTCAACTAATGATATTAATAAAGCAACTCAACAAGATTTAGAAACTGTTAGTGGAGTTGGTGAAGTGCTTTCTTCGAGGATTATAAAATATCGAAATAAATTACAAGGATATTCGTTCCCTTCTCAATTGTATGAAGTTTGGGGATTGAACAAAGAAACCGCTAATAAGGTTCTAGCAATATTTAAAATAGTAGACAAACCAATTATAGAAAAAGTAAATGTTAATACAGCTACTTTTAAAGAGGTGTTAAAGAATCCATATATAGATTATGAACTCTGTAAAAAGATTTTTGAGTATCGAGACGAGGTAGCAGAACTTCAAAATATTTCTGAATTAAGAAATATTAAAGATTTTCCACTAGACAAATACGATAGAATAGTTATATATTTGGAAGCAAAATAACAAACAACAAACAATTAGAGAACGAATGAACAGTATGTATTTTACTGAAGAGCACGAGTCTTTTCGTCAAAGTTTTAAAGATTTTTTACAAAAAGAAGTTGTTCCGCATATAGATAAATGGGAAAAAGAAGGAACTGTTGAACGTTTTATCTGGAAGAAATTCGGTGAAATGGGATACTTTGGTTTAAACCAACCAGAAGAGTATGGAGGATTAGGTTTAGACCTTTTTTATACTGTAATTTTTTTAGAAGAATTACAAAAAGTGAATTCAGGCGGATTCGCAGCTAACATGTGGGCACATGCTTATTTAGCAATGACACACTTGAATAAAGAAGGAGACGACCGTATTAAAAGAGAATACTTAACACCAAGTATTGAAGGTGATAAAATAGGATGTTTGTGTATTACAGAACCTTTTGGAGGAAGTGATGTTGCAGGAATGCGAACTACTGCAATTAAAAAAGGAGATACTTATGTAATTAATGGTTCAAAAACATTTATTACTAACGGAGTGTATTCTGATTATTTAGTGGTTGCGGCAAAAACAAATCCAGAAGACAAGCATAAAGGAATGAGTATTTTTATTGTAGATAGAGATACACCAGGAATTTCTTCAACTAAGTTAGATAAGTTAGGTTGGAGAGCTTCTGATACTGCTGAAATCGCTTTTGATAATGTGGTAATTCCTGTAGAGAACCTTATGGGTGAAGAAGGAAAAGGATTTCCGTACATTATGCAACATTTTGCTTTAGAACGTTTAGTTATGGGAATTAATGCACACGCACGTGCAGAATATGCAGTAGAGTACGCGATACAATATATGAGCGAGCGTCAAGCGTTTGGTAAAACATTAGATAAATTCCAAGCGTTACGTCATAAAATTGCTGAAATGGCAAGTAGAGTAGATATGTGTAAAGAATATAATTATTCTATCGCAAAACGATTAAATGACGGAGTTTATGTGGTAAAAGAAGCGAGTATGAGTAAGTTGTTGTCAACTAAAATGGCAGATGAGGTGATTTATGATGCATTGCAATTGTTAGGTGGTTATGGTTATATGGAAGAATATCCTATGGCGCGTTTACTTCGTGATAGTCGTTTAGGACCAATAGGTGGAGGTACATCAGAGATTCTTAAAGAAATCATTGCTAAAATGGTAATAGATAAGAAAGAATACAAACCAGCAACATAAGTTGCTTGAAAATAAAGATTTATAGAAGTTAAAATCCTGTTTTTAAAACAGGATTTTTTTATGAAAAAAGAGTTTGAATAATTTGATTTTAAATAATACTTTGTATCTTTGCCGTCCAAATAAATTAAAAACAATATAATCTTCTGATATACTGTGTTTTATCAAAAGATTTTAAAAATATAGAAAACTACAATGAAAGGAGGTGCAAAAACATGTTAATCATTCCAGTTAAAGAAGGAGAGAATATCGATAGAGCGTTAAAACGTTATAAGCGTAAATTTGATCGTACAAAAACGATGAAGCAATTACGTAACAGAAAGCAATTTACAAAGCCATCTGTAGCAAAACGTGCTCAAATGATTAAAGCATCTTACGTTCAGAGATTAAGAACTCAAGAAGAAGTAGGATAGTAATCATCCTTATAATGTATAAAACCTGTATTGATCTCAATACAGGTTTTTTTTGTACCTTCATTTTACAAAATAAGAATAAAATGCTTATAGAAGCTTTCCTAGAATACTTAACGTTTGAAAAAAACTATTCAAAAAATACAATACAAGCATATAAAACAGATTTAATTGCCTTTAAAGATTTTTGTGAGGTTGAATTTGATCAAGATGATTTAGAGGCTATTCATTATAATCAAATACGAACATGGATTGTTAGTTTGGTAAACAGTGGTGTGTCGAATAGAAGTGTGAATAGAAAGGTGAGTTCCTTAAAAACCTTTTATAAGTTTTTACAAAAAATAGGTGAAGTAACAATTAATCCATTAGCTAGTCATAAAGCTTTAAAAGTTCAAAAGAAAATTCAAACACCATTTGAGCAAAAGGAAGTAGAAGAGGTGTTGAAGTTGTTAAATGAAGCTTCCGATTTTGAATCGATAAGAGACCGGTTAATAGTTGAATTGTTATATTCAACAGGGATGAGAAGAATAGAGTTAATAAATGTTAAAGAGAAAGATGTAGATTATTCTAAAAAAGCAATTAAAGTTTTAGGGAAAAGAAACAAAGAAAGATATGTAACAATCTTGCCTTCAGTCTATAAAACACTAGAGAAATATTTGTCTGAAAAAAAGGAGTACGAAATAGAAAATGAAGAGGCACTTTTTATAACTAAAAAGGGAGTTAAAATTTATGAAACCCTTGTTTACCGAATAATAAATTTGTACTTTAGTAGGGTGTCGACAAAAGCAAAAAAAAGCCCTCATATTTTAAGGCATGCATTTGCAACACATTTACTAAATAACGGTGCGTCGTTAAATTCGGTTAAAGAATTACTAGGGCATTCAAGTTTAGCCTCTACCCAAGTGTATACGCACAATAGCTTGGAGCAAATAAAAAAAGTGTATAATAAGACTCATCCTAGAGAGTCAACCTAAAAGATCGAAGAATTATGAAGGTATTCACGCAATCAGTAAATTTCTCAGCAGACAAAAAATTAATAGATTACATTGAGAAAAAAGTAGGAGGATTAGAAAAGTTTCATGATAAGATCGTTGATGCAGAAGTATTTTTGAAAGTGCAAAAAACGAGCGAAAAAGAAAATAAAATTACAGAGGTAAAAATCAATATACCAGGAGATGAGTTAATGGTAAAAAAGCAATGTAAAACTTTTGAAGAAGGTGTTAGTGTGTCGGTAGAATCATTAAAAAGACAGTTGCAAAAGTCGAAAGAAAAAAAGAAAGATGCTCTTGTGTAAAAAAACAATAAAAAATAATTAAAAAAAGTTTTAAAAATCGAAAATTACTTTTTACATTTGCAGTCCGTTAGAAATAGCGGATTGTTTTTTTATAACAATTGCCGATGTAGCTCAGCTGGCTAGAGCAGCTGATTTGTAATCAGCAGGTCGTGGGTTCGAGTCCCTCCATCGGCTCTAAAAGAACAAAAGTTCATTAAAATTTTGATTTAAGATTATTGGGGAGATTCCAGAGCGGCCAAATGGGACGGACTGTAACTCCGTTGTCTTACGACTTCGCAGGTTCGAATCCTGCTCTCCCCACTAAAATCTTAAACAAGCAAAATTGCGGGAGTAGCTCAGTTGGTAGAGCGTCAGCCTTCCAAGCTGAATGTCGCCGGTTCGAACCCGGTCTCCCGCTCTAAATTCGTTGCCGACATAGCTCAGTTGGTAGAGCGCATCCTTGGTAGGGATGAGGTCACGGGTTCAAATCCCGTTGTTGGCTCTATTTTAGAGTTTATTTGACAAGAGTTTAAAAATAACACTAAATATATTTAACTAAGAATTAAAATTAATAATCATGGCAAAAGGAACTTATGATCGTTCGAAACCGCACTTAAACGTAGGTACTATTGGTCACGTAGATCACGGTAAAACTACTTTAACTGCTGCAATTACTAAAGTATTAGCAGATGCTGGATTTTCTGAGCAGAGAGCTTTTGATCAAATCGATAACGCTCCAGAAGAAAAAGAAAGAGGTATCACAATTAACTCTTCTCACGTAGAGTATGCAACAGCAAACCGTCACTACGCACACGTTGACTGTCCAGGTCACGCCGATTACGTAAAGAACATGGTAACTGGTGCTGCACAAATGGATGGTGCTATCTTAGTAGTAGCTGCTACAGATGGTCCAATGCCTCAAACTCGTGAGCACATCTTATTAGGTCGTCAGGTAGGTATTCCACGTATCGTTGTTTTCTTAAACAAAGTTGATATGGTTGATGATGAGGAGTTATTAGAATTAGTAGAAATGGAAGTAAGAGATTTATTATCTTTCTATGACTATGATGGAGATAATGGTCCTGTTATCGCTGGTTCTGCTTTAGGTGCATTAAACGGAGAGCAAAAGTGGGTTGATACAGTATTAGAATTAATGGAAGCTGTTGATACTTGGATTGAAGAGCCACCAAGAGATACTGAAAAGCCATTCTTAATGCCAATCGAAGATGTATTCTCTATTACTGGTCGTGGTACTGTAGCAACAGGACGTATCGAAACTGGTATCATCAACACAGGAGATCCTGTAGAGATCATCGGTATGGGAGATGAGAAATTAACTTCTACTGTAACTGGTATTGAAATGTTCCGTCAAATCTTAGATAGAGGAGAAGCTGGAGATAACGCTGGTATCTTATTAAGAGGTATTGCTAAAGAAGATATTAAGAGAGGTATGGTAATCTGTAAGCCAGGTTCTATTACTCCACACGCTAAGTTTAAAGCTGAGGTGTATATCTTAAAGAAAGAAGAAGGTGGACGTCACACTCCATTCCACAACAACTACCGTCCACAGTTCTACGTACGTACAACTGACGTAACTGGTAACATCAACTTGCCAGAAGGAGTAGAGATGGTAATGCCAGGTGATAACTTAACTATCACTGTAGACTTAATCCAACCAATTGCATTAAACGTTGGTTTACAGTTCGCTATCCGTGAAGGAGGTAGAACAGTAGGAGCTGGTCAGGTAACTGAAATTTTAGACTAATTATAGTTTAATTATAAATTATAAGGAGTCTCCTTATTAGTGAGACTCCTTTATAAATACGGGTTTAGCTCAGTTGGTAGAGCACTGGTCTCCAAAACCAGGTGTCGGGAGTTCGAGTCTCTCAACCCGTGCAAAAATTAAAAACGAGTTGTAGTTTTACTGCAACTCGTTAAAAGGATAAAATATGAGTAACTTTGTACAATATATTAAAGATTCTTTTGAAGAATTAAATACCAACATGACTTGGATATCTCGTGAAGAGGCTCAAAAGTCTACAGTGGTAGTAGCAGTATTTACTATTGTTTTTGCTTTAGCAGTAGCAGGTATAGATAAAGTTTTTCAAACAGGGTTAGATAACTTCTTTAAAATGTTTTAATGATGGCTGATTCGGTGATGAAATGGTATGTTGTGAGAGCTATTGGAGGTCAAGAAAATAAGGTTAAATCTTATATCGAAACTGAAATAGCACGTCATGGGTTGTCTGATTATGTAAACCAAGTAATCGTTCCAACTGAAAAAGTTATTCAAGTACGAAACGGAAAGAAGATAAACAGAGAGAGAGTTTACTTTCCTGGTTATGTAATGGTAGAAGCTAATTTAGCAGGTGAGGTTCCTCACGTTATTAAATCAGTAACAGGAGTTATTGGTTTTTTAGGTGAAACAAAAGGAGGTGATCCAGTTCCAATGCGTAAGTCAGAAGTAAACAGAATGTTAGGTAAGGTTGATGAACTTTCTGTTAAAGATGAAAACGTTGCAATTCCTTACTCAGTTGGTGAGACTGTAAAAGTAATTGACGGACCTTTCAATGGATTCGATGGAACGGTTGAGAAGGTTAATGAAGAAAAGCGTAAATTAGAGGTAATGGTAAAGATTTTCGGAAGAAAAACACCATTAGAACTAAATTACATGCAAGTAGAGAAAATATAATTGTTACACCTATATTTTGATGTGTTTAGGCTTCCAATTTAAACACATCGTTAAATCTTAAACAATGGCAAAAGAAGTAAGTAAATTAGTAAAACTACAAGTTAGGGGAGGTGCAGCGAATCCGTCGCCACCAGTTGGACCCGCTTTAGGTGCTGCCGGTGTTAACATCATGGAGTTCTGTAAGCAGTTTAATGCTCGTACACAGGACAAACAAGGTAAAGTATTACCTGTTGTTATTACAGTTTATACAGACAAATCTTTCGAGTTTGTTGTAAAAACTCCACCAGCTGCGGTACAATTATTAGAAGCGGCCAAAATTAAGAAAGGTTCAGGTGAGCCTAATAGAAAGAAAGTAGCAAGCGTTTCTTGGGATCAAATTCGTGGAATTGCAGAAGACAAAATGGCAGATATGAATGCCTTTGAAGTTGAGTCTGCAATGAGAATGATTGCTGGAACAGCTCGTTCTATGGGATTAACAGTAACAGGTGATGCTCCTGCATAAACTTAAAAGAGATTTAGAAAATGGCAAGATTGACTAAAAAACAAAAAGAGGCTCGTGCTAAAGTAGATAGCTCTAAAGTTTATAATTTAAGTGAAGCATCAGCTTTAGTTAAAGAAATTACAAACGTAAAATTTGATGCATCTGTAGACTTAGCAGTACGTTTAGGAGTAGATCCTCGTAAAGCTAACCAAATGGTACGTGGAGTTGTAACATTACCTCACGGAACTGGTAAAGATGTTAAAGTTTTAGCATTAGTTACTCCAGATAAAGAAGCAGAAGCTAAAGAAGCTGGTGCTGATTATGTTGGATTAGATGAATACCTTCAAAAGATTAAAGGAGGATGGACTGATGTTGACGTTATTATTACTATGCCTTCAGTAATGGGTAAATTAGGTCCTTTAGGACGTGTATTAGGCCCTCGTGGTTTAATGCCAAACCCAAAAACAGGTACAGTAACTATGGATGTTGCAAAAGCAGTACAAGAAGTAAAAGCTGGTAAAATCGACTTTAAAGTAGATAAAACTGGTATTGTACACGCTGCAATCGGAAAAGCATCTTTTGATGCAGCTAAGATTACAGAAAATGCAAACGAGTTAATTCAAACATTAATTAAATTAAAGCCAACAGCGGCTAAAGGAACTTATATTAAGAGCATCTTTATCTCTTCTACTATGAGCCCTAGTGTTGCTGTAGATGTTAAAACAGTATCGTAAGGCAGTTAAAACTTTTTAATTATGACTAGAGAGGAAAAATCACAAGTAATACAAGATTTAACAGCACAATTAGCAGATACTAGCACAATCTATTTAGCAGATATTTCTGGTTTAGATGCAGCTACTACATCTAACTTACGTAGAGCTTGTTTTAAAGCTAACGTACAATTGGCTGTTGTTAAAAATACATTGCTTTCTAAAGCAATGGAAGCTTCTGATAAAGATTTCGGAGAGTTACCAGATGTATTAAAAGGTAATACTTCAATGTTAATTGCTGAGGCTGCAAACGCACCAGCAAAAGTTATCAAAGAGTTCAGAAAAAAATCAGACAAGCCTTTATTAAAAGGAGCGTATGTTGAAGAAGCAGTTTATGTTGGAGATGACCAATTAGACGCTCTTGTTAACATCAAGTCTAGAGAAGAACTTATTGGAGATATTATTACCTTATTACAATCTCCTGCTAAGAATGTTGTTTCAGCATTACAATCAGGTGGTGGTAAGTTATCAGGTATCTTAAAGACATTATCAGAAAAATAATTTCGCGCACTAATAAACTAAAATAATAAAATTTTTAAAAACAATTAAAATGGCAGATTTAAAAGATTTCGCAGAACAATTAGTTAACTTAACAGTAAAAGAAGTTAATGAATTAGCTGATATTTTAAAAGAAGAGTATGGTATTGAGCCAGCAGCAGCAGCTGTAGCAGTAGCAGGTCCAGCAGCAGGTGGTGGAGATGCAGCTGAAGAGAAAACTGAATTTGACGTTATCTTAAAAGCAGCAGGAGGTTCTAAATTAGCAGTTGTAAAGTTAGTTAAAGAATTAACTGGATTAGGATTAAAAGAAGCTAAAGAAATCGTTGATAGCGCACCAGCACCAGTAAAAGAAGCTATATCTAAAGATGAGGCAGAAGGTCTTAAAAAATCTTTAGAAGAAGCAGGAGCTGAGGTAGAGCTTAAGTAAGCTATACTCCCGATTTAAAACGGGGAAAAACAATTAAGGTTTAGGTACTAAAAACACATGTTTTTAGGCCTAAACCATTTTGTGTATATATTCGTTCTTTATTTTTCACAATAATTTTCATTGTGATTTTACGATTATAAAGTGCTGATTTTTAATCAGTAAAAGCAATTAAAATTGCAGTATTGAAACGGTTAAGTTTCAAAAATAATATTTTTAATTAAAAATAGCATCTCTTTTGGCAACGATAAATACTACTGAAAGAATTAACTTCGCGTCTTCGCAGTTAGGAACTGATTATCCAGATTTTTTAGATATTCAGGTGAAATCATTCCAAGATTTTTTCCAATTGCAAACTAAAGCAGAAGAACGAGGAGAAGAAGGTTTGTACAAAACCTTTATGGATAACTTCCCGATTACCGATACACGTAATCAATTTGTACTAGAATTTTTAGACTACTTTGTAGATCCACCAAGATATAGCATTCAAGAATGTATCGAGCGTGGTTTAACTTACAGTGTACCTTTAAAAGCACGTTTAAAATTATATTGTACCGATCCTGAACACGAAGATTTTGAAACGATAGTTCAAGATGTATACTTAGGTACAATTCCTTATATGACTAACTCTGGAACTTTCATTATTAATGGAGCAGAAAGAGTTGTAGTATCACAATTACACCGTTCACCAGGTGTATTCTTTGGGCAATCTTTCCACGCAAACGGAACTAAATTATACTCAGCAAGAGTAATTCCATTTAAAGGTTCTTGGATAGAATTTGCTACCGATATCAATCAAGTAATGTATGCTTATATTGATAGAAAGAAGAAATTACCAGTAACAACATTATTCAGAGCCATCGGTTTTGAAAGAGATAAAGATATATTAGAAATTTTTGATTTAGCTGAAGAAGTAAAAGTTTCAAAAGCTGGATTAAAGAAGGTATTAGGACGCAAATTAGCTGCGAGAGTTTTAAAAACTTGGCACGAAGATTTCGTTGATGAGGATACAGGAGAAGTAGTGTCGATTGAGCGTAACGAAATTATTTTTGACCGTGATACCATTATTGAAAAAGAACATATAGATGAGATAATCGAATCTGGAGCAAAAACTATCTTATTACACAAAGAAGATAATCAGCAAGCAGATTACGCAATCATCCATAACACATTACAAAAAGACCCTACAAACTCTGAAAAAGAGGCTGTAGAGCATATATATAGACAATTACGTAATGCTGAACCGCCAGACGAGGAAACTGCAAGAGGAATTATTGAAAAGTTATTCTTCTCAGAACAACGTTATAGCTTAGGTGAAGTAGGACGTTTTAGAATGAATACTAAACTTCAGTTAAACGAAGATTTAGATCAAAAAGTATTAACAAAGAACGATATCATTACCATCATTAAGTATTTAATTGAGTTAATCAATTCAAAAGCTGAAGTAGATGATATCGATCACTTATCTAACCGTCGTGTTAGAACTGTTGGTGAACAATTAGCAGGTCAATTTGGTGTAGGTTTAGCTCGTATGGCACGTACTATTCGTGAAAGAATGAATGTTCGTGATAACGAAGTATTTACTCCAATCGACTTAATTAATGCTAAGACTTTATCATCAGTAATTAACTCTTTCTTTGGTACCAACCAATTATCTCAGTTTATGGATCAAACGAACCCATTAGCAGAGATTACGCATAAGCGTCGTTTATCGGCATTAGGACCTGGAGGTTTATCACGTGAAAGAGCAGGTTTCGAGGTTCGTGACGTTCACTATACACACTATGGTCGTTTATGTCCGATTGAAACACCTGAAGGACCAAACATTGGACTTATTTCTTCTTTAGCTGTATATGCTAAAGTAAACAATATGGGGTTCATTGAAACTCCATACAAGAAAGTAGAAAATGGTTCAGTTTCTTCTGAAGAACCTATTTATTTAAGTGCTGAGGAGGAAGAAGGAATGAAGATTGCTCAATCTAACTTACCAGTTGCAAAAGATGGTAAGATTGAAGGAGATAGAGTTATTGCTCGTGAAGAAGGAGATTTCCCAGTAGAAAGTCCTGAAGCAATTAACTATATGGACGTTGCGCCTAACCAAATCGCTTCGATTTCAGCATCGTTAATTCCTTTCTTAGAGCATGATGATGCGAACCGTGCGTTAATGGGATCGAACATGATGCGTCAAGCAGTTCCATTATTACGTCCAGAATCTCCAATCGTAGGTACTGGTTTAGAGCGTAGAGTTGCAAAAGACTCTCGTATTTTAATCAATGCTGAAGGAGCAGGAGTTGTTGAATATGTAGATGCCAACAAAATTACAATTAAGTACGACAGAACAGAAGAAGAGCGAATGGTAAGCTTTGATTCTGATGAAGTGTCTTACGACTTAATTAAATTTAGAAAAACCAACCAAGGTACGAACATCAACCTAAAGCCAATCGTAAAAGTAGGTGATAGAGTTGAGGAAGGACAAGTACTTTGTGAAGGTTATGCAACACAAAAAGGAGAATTAGCTTTAGGTAGAAACATGAAAGTAGCCTTCATGCCTTGGAAAGGGTATAACTTCGAGGATGCGATTGTGATTTCTGAAAAAGTTGTTCGTGAAGATATCTTTACTTCTATCCACATCGATGAGTATTCATTAGATGTTCGTGATACGAAGTTAGGAGCAGAGGAGTTAACAAACGATATTCCTAACGTTTCAGAAGAGGCTACTAAAGACTTAGATGAAAACGGTATGATTCGTATCGGAGCAGAGGTAAATCCTGGTGACATCTTAATTGGTAAGATTACACCAAAAGGAGAATCTGATCCAACTCCAGAAGAAAAGTTATTACGTGCTATCTTTGGTGATAAAGCAGGTGATGTAAAAGATGCATCATTAAAAGCTTCTCCATCATTAAGAGGTGTTGTAATCAACAAAAAATTATTCAAACGTGCAGTAAAAGATAAGAATAAGCGTGCTCGTGATAAAGAAGCTATCGCTGCTTTAGAAGCATCTTACGTATCTAAGTTTGAAGAGTTAAAAGATGTATTAGTTGAAAAATTATTCAACTTAGTATCTGGTAAAACTTCTCAAGGAGTTTATAACGACTTAGGAGAAGAAGTATTACCAAAAGGTAAAAAGTTCACTCAAAAAATGTTAAACTCTGTTGAAGACTTTACACATTTAAATGGAACTTGGACTACCGATAAGGAGTTAAACGATTTAGTTGTAGAATTAGTTCACAACTATAAAATTAAAGTAAACGACTTACAAGGAGTTTTACGTCGTGAGAAATTTACTATTTCTGTAGGAGACGAATTACCAGCAGGAATCTTAAAACTTGCTAAAATTTATGTTGCTAAGAAACGTAAATTAAAAGTAGGGGATAAGATGGCAGGACGTCACGGAAACAAAGGTATTGTTGCACGTATCGTTCGTCAAGAAGATATGCCTTTCTTAGAAGACGGAACACCAGTAGATATCGTATTAAACCCATTAGGGGTACCATCGCGTATGAACATTGGTCAGATTTATGAAACAGTTCTTGGTTGGGCAGGTCAAAAATTAGGTCAAAAATATGCGACTCCTATTTTCGATGGGGCTTCTTTAGATGAAATTAACAAATTAACAGACGAAGCAGGAATTCCAAGATTCGGTCATACATACTTATATGATGGAGGTACAGGTAAGCGTTTCGATCAACCAGCAACGGTAGGGGTAATTTATATGATTAAGTTAGGTCACATGATTGAAGATAAGATGCACGCGCGTTCTATTGGGCCTTACTCATTAATTACACAACAGCCATTAGGAGGTAAAGCTCAGTTTGGAGGTCAGCGTTTTGGAGAGATGGAAGTTTGGGCACTTGAAGCATATGGAGCATCAAGTATCTTACGTGAAATCTTAACTGTTAAGTCGGATGACGTATTAGGTAGAGCAAAAACTTACGAAAGTATTGTAAAAGGTGAGGCTATGCCAGAACCAGGTTTACCAGAATCATTTAACGTATTAATGCATGAACTTAAAGGTTTAGGATTAGACGTTAAATTAGAAGAATAATCACAGTGAAATGTCTCAGAGTTTAGGCTCTGAGGCAAATCATTTTTTCAATATCAGTCTTATTACAAGACATTTATTTTTAATTCGAATCCATTATCATGGCAAGAAAAAACGAAAAATACACTGTTAAGAAGTTTAACAAAATTTCAATAGGTTTAGCATCACCTGAGTCTATTTTAGAGGCTTCTAAAGGTGAGGTGTTAAAACCAGAAACTATTAACTACCGTACACATAAACCAGAAAGAGATGGGTTGTTTTGTGAGCGTATCTTTGGTCCTGTAAAAGATTACGAGTGTGCGTGTGGTAAATACAAAAGAATTCGATATAAAGGTATCGTTTGTGACCGTTGTGGGGTTGAAGTTACTGAGAAAAAAGTACGTAGAGATAGAGTAGGTCATATTAACTTAGTAGTGCCTGTAGCACATATTTGGTATTTTAGATCATTACCTAACAAAATGGGATACCTTTTAGGATTACCATCTAAAAAGTTAGATATGATTATTTACTACGAGCGTTATGTAGTAATTCAACCAGGTATTGCTAAAAATGCTGAGGGAGAGCCATTACAAAAAATGGATTTCTTAACAGAAGAAGAGTATTTAGATATTTTAGATACGCTTCCACAAGAAAATATGTACTTAGAAGATACTGATCCTAATAAGTTTATCGCTAAAATGGGAGCAGAGTGTTTAATCGATTTATTAGAAAGAATCGATTTAGACCAATTATCTTATGAGTTACGTCATAAAGCAAATACTGAAACTTCTAAACAACGTAAAAACGAAGCATTAAAACGTTTAAATGTTGTTGAAGCATTCAGAGATTCTCAAAAGAATAGAGAGAACAATCCAGAATGGATGATTATGAAAGTAGTTCCGGTTATTCCACCAGAATTACGTCCATTAGTTCCATTAGATGGAGGTCGTTTCGCTACTTCTGATTTAAATGATTTATACCGTCGTGTAATTATCCGTAACAATCGTTTAAAGCGATTAATGGAAATTAAGGCACCAGAAGTAATTTTACGTAACGAAAAACGTATGTTACAAGAATCAGTAGATTCATTATTTGATAACACACGTAAATCATCTGCAGTAAAAACTGAGTCAAACAGACCATTAAAATCATTATCTGATAGTTTAAAAGGTAAACAAGGACGTTTCCGTCAAAACTTATTAGGTAAGCGTGTTGATTACTCTGCACGTTCGGTAATTGTTGTTGGGCCAGAATTAAGATTATTTGAATGTGGATTGCCAAAAGATATGGCAGCAGAATTATACAAGCCTTTCGTTATTCGTAAGTTAATAGAAAGAGGTATTGTAAAAACTGTAAAATCTGCAAAGAAAATTATAGATCGTAAAGAACCAGTTGTTTGGGATATCTTAGAAAATGTAATTAAAGGACATCCGGTATTATTAAACCGTGCCCCTACCTTACACCGTTTAGGTATTCAAGCATTCCAACCAAAATTAATAGAAGGTAAAGCAATTCGTTTACACCCATTAGCATGTTCGGCATTTAACGCGGATTTCGATGGGGATCAAATGGCGGTTCACTTACCATTAGGGCCAGAAGCTATTTTAGAAGCTCAACTATTAATGTTAGGTTCTCACAACATCTTAAACCCAGCAAACGGAGCTCCTATTACAGTACCATCACAAGATATGGTATTAGGACTTTACTATATGACTAAAGAAAGAAAGTCAACTCCTGAAGTACCAATTAAAGGTGAAGGATTAACTTTCTACTCTCCAGAAGAAGTAATTATTGCTTTAAATGAGGAAAAAGTAGACCTTAACGCAGGTATTAAGGTTCGTACAGAAGATGTAGAGAATGGAGAACGCGTAGTTAGAATTATAGAAACTACTGTAGGTAGAGTTTTATTTAACGAAGTTGTACCTGAAGAAGCAGGATTTATTAATGAGGTTTTAACTAAGAAATCATTAAGAGGTGTAATTAGCAGAATTTTAAAAGTTACTGATATACCAGCTGTTGGAAAATTCTTAGATGAAATTAAAAATATGGGATATAAATACGCCTTCGAAGGTGGTTTATCATTCTCATTAGGTGATATCATTATTCCAGAAGAGAAACACGCTATGATTGCAGAAGCGAATCAAGAAGTGGATGGTATTATCATGAACTATAACATGGGTATGTTAACGCAAAAAGAGCGTTATAACCAGGTAATTGATGTTTGGGGATCTACCAATAACCGATTGACTGAATTATCGATGAAGCGTTTACGTGAAGACCAACAAGGATTTAACTCGGTATTTATGATGTTAGATTCTGGAGCGCGTGGATCGAAAGAGCAGATTCGTCAGTTAACAGGTATGCGTGGTCTGATGGCGAAACCTAAGAAATCTACTGCCAGCGGTGGAGAAATTATTGAAAACCCGATTTTATCTAACTTTAAAGAAGGTTTATCAATTTTAGAATACTTTATCTCTACACACGGTGCTCGTAAAGGTCTTGCCGATACCGCATTAAAAACAGCTGATGCAGGTTACTTAACACGTCGTTTAGTAGATGTATCTCAGGATGTTATTATTAACGAAGTAGATTGTGGTACTTTAAGAGGTTTAGAAGTTTCTCCATTAAAGAAAAATGATGAAATCGTTGAATCTTTAAGCGATAGAATTTCTGGACGTACAGCATTACATGATGTATATCCTCCAAACTCAGATGAGTTATTAATAGCTGCAGGAGAATTAATTACTCCATTATTAGCTGATAAAATTGAAGCTGCAGGTGTAGATACAGTTGAAGTTCGTTCTGCATTAACTTGTGAATCAGAAAAAGGAATTTGTGAGAAGTGTTACGGACAAAGTATGTCTACTGGTCAGAAAGTTCAAAGAGGTGAAGCAGTTGGTGTAATTGCAGCACAATCGATTGGAGAACCAGGAACACAGTTAACGTTACGTACGTTCCACGTTGGAGGGGTAGCAGGAAACATTTCAGAAGACAACAAGTTAATCGCTAAGTTTGATGGTAATGTAACTATTGATGATTTACGTACAGTAAAAGGTAAAGATGCAGCTGGTGAAGAAGTAGATATCGTTATTTCTCGTACTGCTGAAATCAAGATTATTGATAAAAAGAATGGAGTTGTATTAAGTACTAATATCATTCCTTACGGTTCTATTATCTTTGATAAAGATAGAGAAACTATCAAAAAAGGAGATGCAGTATGTCAATGGGATCCATTTAACGGAGTTATCGTTTCAGAATTCGCTGGTAAAGTGAAGTTTGATAACTTAGAACAAGGAATTAACTATTCTGTAGAAATCGATGAACAAACAGGTTTCCAAGAAAAAGTAATTACTGATTCTAAGAACAAGAAAATCATTCCTTCATTAATTATTGAAGATGCTGATGGTAACGCGTTACGTTCATACAGTTTACCAGTAGGAGCTCACTTAATTGTTGATAATGGTGATAAAGTTGAGTCTGGTAAAACATTAGTGAAAATTCCTCGTAAGTCTGGTAAAGCAGGAGATATTACAGGAGGTTTACCACGTGTAACAGAATTATTTGAAGCACGTAACCCATCTAACCCAGCAGTAGTTGCTGAAATTGACGGAGTTGTATCTTTCGGTAAGATTAAACGTGGTAACCGTGAAATCATTATTGAATCTAAAACAGGTGATGTTAGAAAATACTTAATCAAGTTATCTAACCAAATCTTAGTTCAAGAAAATGACTTTATCAAAGCAGGTATGCCGTTATCTGATGGAGCAATTACTCCAACGGATATCTTAAATATCAAAGGACCTTCAGCTGTACAAGAATACTTAGTGAATGAAATTCAAGAAGTATATCGTTTACAAGGGGTGAAGATTAATGATAAGCACTTCGAAGTAGTAGTACGTCAAATGATGCGTAAAGTTAGAATTATTGATTCAGGAGATACTTTATTCTTAGAAAATCAATTAGTTCATAAAACTGATTTCATCAAAGAAAATGACGCTATTTACGGAATGAAAGTTGTTGAAGATTCAGGAGATTCTGCAAACTTAAAACCAGGACAAATAGTTTCTGCTCGTCAATTAAGAGATGAAAACTCTTTATTACGTAGAGAAGATAAAAACTTAGTAATTGCACGTGATGCTCAACCAGCAACAGCTGAGCAAGTATTACAAGGTATTACAAGAGCTTCGTTACAAACGAAGTCATTTATCTCAGCTGCGTCGTTCCAGGAAACAACTAAAGTATTAAACGAAGCCGCAGTAAATGGTAAAGTAGATACATTAGAAGGATTAAAGGAAAATGTAATTGTTGGTAAACGTATACCAGCAGGTACAGGAATGAGAAGTTATGATGATTTAATCGTTGGTCCTAAGGATGAGATTGAACAAAGTTTATAAGAACTTATGTTTATAAATTATAGCAAGGGTTTGGAGTTTTTAAAACTCTAAACCCTTGTTTTTTTTCTAAAAAATAAAATATTACAGTATGGATGATAATAAAAAAGAACCACAATTAAACATAGAATTAGATCAAGAAATTGCAGAAGGAGCATATAGTAATTTAGCAATTATAAACCATTCTGTTTCAGAGTTTATTGTTGATTTTATTAACATAATGCCAGGTGTACCTAAGGCAAAAGTAAAATCGAGAATTATATTAACACCACAACATGCAAAACGCTTATCAAAAGCGTTGGCAGATAATGTTCGTAAGTTTGAACAAGTACATGGTGAAATTAAAGATTATGAGCAGCCTCCAATTCCAATGAATTTTGGTGGAACTACAGGTGAAGCTTAAAATAAATAAAAAATCGTCTATTTAGACGATTTTTTATTTTATAGTTAGAAGCCTTCAGACAGGTCTTTCAAGGCCTTAACATCTAAAATAAATACTTCTTTACCTTTTAAGTCAATCATCTTTTTCTTTTTAAATTCAGAAAGTAATCGGATAGCACTTTCAGTGGCAGTTCCAATAATATTGGCGATATCTTCTCTAGATAAGTTAACTTTTATTGAGCCATTATCATTTTTTTCAAATTTTGCTTCTAAAAATAAAAGCGTAGCAGCTAAACGTTGTTTTACAGTTTTTTGAGCCATGTCAACAATAACATCATCTGCTTTTTTTAGAGAGTTTGCCATTTTTCGTAAAAGGTCTAAAGAAAAGTTAGGATTGTTTTCTAAATCCCTAATAATTTCGTCTTTCGGGATAAAACAAACTTCCATATCGTTCACAGCTATGGCTTTTAAATTTGAAGCTTCATTGTTTATTAAACTGCGCTCTCCAAGAATATCTCCTTTTTGTATTAAGTGAATAATTTGATCTCTACCGTTATCACTCATCTTTGAAACCTTGCAAACACCATCTTTAATACAAAATACCCCATTAATATATTCTCCTTCATCAAATAAAACTTCTCCTTTTTTTACTGTTTTCGATGTTTTACAGCCCGTGATTCTTATTAACTCGTTTTTAGTTAAAGCCTTTAAAGAGTTGAATTCACGAATAATACATTGCTCACACTTGCTCATTTCTATGCCTTTTTTTCTACTCAAATATACAGAAAAGCTGACAATTATCATGTTTTAAAATGGAATCTTATCGGACATTTGTTGTAGGCAAAAGAGTAAATATGGAAAGCAAAATCTGTTTTCATTGTGGTAACGAATGTGATACCGAAAAAATTACAGTACAGGATAAATTTTTCTGTTGTAATGGGTGTAAAACCGTTTATGAAATATTTTCAGAAAACGATTTAACGTGTTATTACGATTTTCAAAACAATCCAGGAGCAATTCCTGAAGAAATACAAGGAAAGTACGATTTCTTAGACAATCAACCGATTGTAGAAAAACTTCTTGAGTTTAACGATGGTAATATGCAAGTTATTAATTTGTATATACCACATATTCACTGTAGTTCATGTATTTGGGTATTAGAAAACCTACATAAGTTACAAAGTAACGTGTCGTCGGCACAAGTTAACTTCCCCAAAAAGACAGTACGAATTACGTATAATTCAGAAAAGACTTCACTGAAAGAAATAGTATTATTATTAAGCTCTATTGGTTATGAACCGTACATTAGTTTAGAAGATTATGAAGTTGGAAAAAAGAAGGTAGATCGCAGCTTAATTTATAAACTAGGTATAGCAGGATTTGCCTTCGGAAATGTAATGTTTTTATCATTTCCAGAGTATTTTGAAGTATCTGAGTATTGGTTAGAGCAATACAAAGGTATTTTCCGCTGGTTGATGTTTGCTTTTTCACTTCCAGTAGTTTTTTATGCCGGAGTTGATTATTTTATTTCAGCTTATAAAGGGTTGCGTTCAAAAATTTTAAATATTGATGTTCCTATTGCTTTAGGAATATTCGTATTGTTTGTTCGTAGTACAGCTGAGATTCTTTTCGATTTAGGAACTGGATTCTTCGATAGTTTAACAGGATTAGTATTCTTTTTATTACTTGGGAAATTTTTTCAGCAGAAAACCTATAATTTCTTATCGTTCGAACGTGATTATAAATCGTATTTTCCAATTGCGGTAACCAAGATAACTTCCGATAAAAAGGAAGAGAATACTCAAATTTATGAGGTAAAAAAAGGAGATAGGTTACTAATTAGAAATCAGGAGTTGATTCCTGTTGATGGAATTTTAATTAGTGGGGAAGCAAAAATAGATTACAGTTTTGTTACAGGTGAGGCTGTTCCTGTAAATAAAAAGTCAGGAGATAAATTATTTGCAGGAGGAAAACAACTTTCAGGAAGTATGGAAATGGAAGTGCTAGCTTCGGTTTCACAGAGTTATTTAACTCAGTTATGGAGTAATGATGTGTTTCAGAAAGATAAAAATTCATCTTTTAAAACATTAACAGATGAGATAAGTAAAAACTTTACCATTGTTGTTTTATCTATCGCTTTTTTATCTACTGGTTTTTGGCTGTATTACGATTCAAGCGTAGCATTAAACGTATTTACTTCGGTGTTAATCATCGCATGTCCGTGTGCTATTGCGTTAGCAGCTCCGTTTACTTTAGGAAACATTTTACGAATTTTTGGTAGAAAGAAATTCTATCTTAAAAACGCGACCGTGGTAGAACAATTGGCAGCCGTTAATTCGGTAATTTTTGATAAAACTGGCACACTTACTACAAATAAAGAAAACACAATAACTTATGAAGGAGAAGAATTAGATAAAACTCAAAAATCGATATTAAAAAGTTCTCTTAGGTCATCGAATCACCCGTTAAGTAGAATGTTGTATACTTCATTACAAGATGAAGAAGTGTTAAGTGTAGATAGTTATCAAGAGCATGTAGGTAAAGGAATTGAAGCGAATTATCAACAAACAAAAATAAAGATAGGTTCATCTTCATTTGTTAAGAATGCAAAAGAACAAGCGAACTTAGATACTTCAGTACACATTAGTGTAAATGATGAGTACAAAGGTAAGTACGTTTTCAAAAATGCTTATAGAAAAGGTGTTCAACAATTATTTACGCAATTAAATAAGAAATATGACTTATCGGTAGTGTCAGGAGATAATGAAGGAGAAAAAAAGTTTTTAGAAGGGTTATTACCAAAAGAAACTACATTTTTATTCAATCAAAAACCACAAGATAAATTACACTATGTAGAGGAATTGCAAGAAAAAAGTAAAAGTGTATTGATGATTGGAGACGGGTTGAATGACGCAGGGGCTTTGGCTCAAAGTAATGTTGGCGTAGCAATTTCAGAAAATATAAATGTGTTTTCTCCTGCATGTGATGCAATTTTAGATGCAACAAAATTTAATCAGATAGCAGACTATATAAAAGCTTCAAAAAAAGCAGTAAAAATTATTAAATATTGTTTTTTACTATCTTTAATGTACAATGTTGTAGGACTATATTTTGCAGTAACAGGACAATTAATGCCTGTAATAGCAGCAATTTTAATGCCTTTAAGTTCTATAAGTGTAGTTGTATTTACAACAATTGCTACCAACATGTTAGGAAGAAAAATAAAATAAGAAAAATGAAAACAGCAGCATTTTTAAATGATATACAGTACAATGAAGAAAAAGTAGCTATTACTTTATTGTTAGAAACCGATTTTTCAAAAGAAATAAGAATAGTTTTTAAGAAAAATCAGGTAATGAAAGATCATAAAGCACCATATCCTATAGTTGTTCAAGTACTTAAAGGAAGTATTAATTTTGGTGTAAATAATGAAGTTAAGAAATTGAATTCAGGAGATATAATTTCTCTAGAGGCAAAAGTTATACATAACCTAACAGCTTTAGAAGATAGTGTTGTTCGTTTAACTTTATCTAAATCAGATTCAGTAAACAGAGTAAAAGAAGTTTAATTATGAGGTTGAATAGATATATAGATCATACTTTACTTAAAGCTACTGCTACAAAAGCTGATATCGTTAAGCTGTGTAATGAAGCGAAGGAGTATGATTTTTATGCGGTTTGTGTAAATGGTTGTTATGTAGAACTTGCAGCAAAAGAATTAGAAGGAACGGATGTGAAAATTGCTGCAGTTATTGGGTTTCCTTTAGGGGCAATGACTACCGAAGCTAAAGTTTTTGAAGCCAAAGATTGTATAAAAAATGGAGCATCAGAAATTGACATGGTTATCAATATCGGAAAGCTGTTAGAAGGTGATGAAAAATATGTTGAAAAAGAAATTCGATTAATTAAAGAAGCGATAGGAGAAAATACCTTAAAGGTAATTTTTGAAAATTGCTATTTGTCAAAAAAACAGATAAAAAAAGCAAGTCAATTAGCTGTTAACGCTGGTGCTGATTTTGTAAAAACATCAACAGGATTTGGAACAGGAGGAGCAACTTTTGAAGACGTAACCATAATGGATAGTGTCGTAGACGGAAAAGCTCAAATAAAAGCTGCTGGAGGAATTAGAGATGTGGAGACTGCGTTGAAGTTTATAGCAATGGGAGTAACTCGTTTGGGAACTTCTTCTGGGGTTTCATTAATTACTGAAGGAACTTCTGATAACAACGAATATTAAATTTTAAAAACCTAAAACTATGAGCGTGCATATTGAAGCAAAAAAAGGAGAAATAGCAGAAACTGTTTTATTACCAGGTGATCCCATGCGTGCAAAATGGATTGCAGATACGTTTTTGGAAAATCCAGTTTGTTATAACGATGTTCGAGGTATGTTAGGATTCACTGGAACCTATAAAGGAAAACGGATTTCCGTACAAGGAACAGGAATGGGAATTCCTTCTGCTTTAATTTATGCTCATGAATTAATTAATGAATATGGGGTTAAAAACTTAATAAGAGTAGGTTCTGCAGGGTCGTATCAAAAAGAAGTAAAAATCCGAGACATTGTTATTGCTATGGCAGCTTCTACCAATTCAGGATTAAATACCATCCGTTTTAATGGAGCCGATTTTGCGCCAACAGCAAGTTTTGAGTTGTTTCAAAAAGCCGTAGATGCAGCAAAAGAAAAAGGAATTCCACTAAAAGCAGGAAACATCTTAAGCTCAGATGAATTTTATGCAGATGAATTTGAAAGCTATAAAAAATGGGCAGATTATGGTGTGTTGTGTGTTGAAATGGAAACCAACGGATTGTATACAGTTGCAGCAAAGCATAAAGTAAATGCATTATCAATTTTAACCATTTCAGATAGTTTGGTTACAGGAGAAAGAACCACAGCCGATGAAAGAGAACAAACCTTTAAAGAAATGATTGAAATTGCTCTAGAATTGGCGTAATGTCAGTTAGAGTGATTTTATTGAAGAATGAAACAAAACATTATCAAGAACATGAACTCACTTATTCAAAAATATAACATTCCAGGACCTAGGTACACAAGCTATCCAACAGTTCCATATTGGGATAACGAAACATTTTCAAAAGAAAAATGGATAGAAACTTTTAAGCGTTCGTTTATAGAAAGCAATTCCTCAGAAGGAATTAGCTTATATATTCATTTACCATTTTGTGAGAGTTTATGTACGTTTTGTGCTTGTCACAAGCATATTACAAAACGCCATGAAATGGAAGATCCGTATATAGAAACCGTTTTAAAAGAGTGGCAGTTATATGTTGATTTAGTTGACGAAACACCTATAATAAAAGAAATACATTTAGGAGGGGGAACGCCAACATTCTTTTCAGAGAAACAATTAAAAAGGTTAATTGATGGAATTTTTATCAATGCTGAAAAACACCCAGACCACGAATTTAGTTTTGAAGGGCACCCAAACAATACTACAAAAGAACACTTGCAAACATTGTACAATTTAGGTTTTACAAGAGTAAGTTTTGGGGTACAAGATTATAATCCAAAAGTACAAGAAGCTATTCATAGAGTACAACCTTTTGAAAACGTAGAAAAAGTACACAATTGGGCAAAAGAAATAGGCTACACGTCTATCAGTCACGACTTAGTATTTGGACTTCCATTCCAAACAAAAGAAAACGTAATTTATACCATTAATAAAACAAAAGAATTAGAACCCGATAGAATTTCATTTTATAGTTACGCGCATGTTCCATGGGTAAAAGGAGTAGGGCAACGTGGATTTAATGAAGATGACTTGCCTAAAAATGAAGAAAAACGCGAGTTGTATGAAATAGGTAAAGAATTATTTGCCGAAATGGGCTATGTAGAAATTGGAATGGATCATTTCGCATTACCTACTGATAGCTTATATGAAGCTACCAAAGAAAAAACACTACATCGTAACTTTATGGGATACACCGCTAACAAAACACAGTTAATGGTAGGTTTAGGAATGTCGTCAATCTCTGATTCTTGGTACGGATTTACACAAAATGTAAAAACTGTAAAAGAGTACGAAAAAATTGTGAACGAAGGAGAAATCCCTGTGTTTAGAGGGCATATATTATCAGAAGAAGACTTAATAATAAGAAAACATATTTTAAATATTATGTGTCATTTCTCCACCTCGTGGGAAGAAGAGCAATTACAGATAAAAAATGTAGAAGCACATATAGGAAAGTTAAAAGAAATGATAGATGATGGGTTGGTTTCTATTAAAGGGAAAAAGTTAACAGTTCCTGAGAAGGCAAGACCCTATGTGCGTAATATTTGTATGGCATTTGACAAGAAATTACATGAAAAACAACCAGAAACAAAATTATTTTCAATGACTATTTAATTTATTGGTAGTTAATGTTTTATGATGAGTGTTGTTGTGTTTTTACTAAAAAAATGATTAAATTTGAGTGAACCTAAAAACCAGGCGTTATGGAATCATTTGAAGTAAATTGGTCAAAGGAAGAGCTACATACCTATCTTTTTATCTATTGTATTAATGCAGATTTTAAAGAAACAAAAGAAGAACTCGAAGCCATTTCTTTAAGAACAAATCAAGAAACGTATAAGAAGATGCATAAAGAGTTTGAAAAAGACAATGACTATGCTAGCATTCAAAAAATTAATAAATCACTCAAAAAATTAAACTACGGTAAAGAAGAAGTAAATAAGCTATTTGAAGAAATAAAAGAATTATTTCTATCAGATGGTAGCTACGCTATTTTAGAGAAAAATCTTCTAATGGGTTTACAAAGATTACTTAAATAAAGAGAACTTTTCGTTCTCTTTATTTTTTTTCAAAAAAAACTCAAACATGACAAAAGTCATATTTTAAGAAAACCTTCACAGTTACCTTTGAACTATAATTATCAGGCAAGATATGAGCGTTATTTACTTACTACTATCACTAAGTATTTTAGTGGCTATTATTTTCTTTATAGCATTTATTGTTTCAGTAAAAAAAGGGCAGTACGATGACTCGTACACGCCATCAGTTCGCATGTTGTTTGATGATGAACTGGTAAAAGAAGAAACAAAGAACTAACAATTAACAATAGATATTAAATTCAAATAGATTATGGAAATGCAACAATTTTATTACGATAATAAGATCGTAAAAAAATTCATCTACGCAACCTTACTATGGGGAATAGTAGGTTTTTCAGTAGGATTGTTATTGGCTTTTATGTTTTTATTCCCAAATTTAACTGACGGAATTTCGTGGTTGAGTTTTGGGCGTTTAAGACCATTACATACAAATGCAGTAATTTTTGCATTCGTAGGAAATGCCATTTTTGCAGGGGTTTACTACTCACTACAACGATTACTGAAAGCGCGTATGGCGAGTGATTTTTTAAGTAACTTTAACTTTTGGGGATGGCAGTTAATAATTGTTGCAGCAGCCATAACACTTCCGTTAGGGTATACAACTTCAAAAGAATATGCCGAATTAGAATGGCCAATTGATATAGCCATAGCATTAGTTTGGGTAGCTTTTGGAGCAAACATGATTTGGACAATCTTACAAAGAAGACAACGCCATTTATATGTAGCAATTTGGTTCTACTTAGGAACTTTTGTAACCGTAGCGGTATTACACATTTTTAATAGTTTAGAATTACCTGTAAGTTTTATGAAAAGTTACTCAGTATACGCAGGTGTTCAAGATGCATTAGTACAATGGTGGTACGGGCATAATGCTGTAGCATTCTTTTTAACGACTCCATTCTTAGGGTTAATGTACTACTTTGTTCCTAAAGCCGCTAACCGTCCGGTATATTCATATAGATTATCTATTGTACACTTCTGGTCGTTAATTTTCATCTACATCTGGGCAGGGCCTCATCACTTATTATATACATCATTACCAGATTGGGCTCAAAATTTAGGAGTGGCATTCTCTGTAATGTTAATTGCACCATCTTGGGGAGGTATGATCAACGGACTACTAACACTTCGTGGAGCTTGGGATAAAGTAAGGGTAGACCCAGTATTAAAATTCATGGTAGTTGCAATTACAGGGTATGGTATGGCAACGTTTGAAGGACCAATGTTATCATTAAAGAATGTAAATGCAATTGCACACTTTAGTGATTGGATTATTGCTCACGTACACGTAGGAGCCTTAGCATGGAACGGATTCTTAACTTTCGGTATGTTATACTGGTTAGTACCAAGAATGTTTAAAACAAAATTATACTCTACAGCATTAGCAAACTTCCATTTCTGGATAGGTACCTTAGGTATTATCATGTATGCATTACCAATGTATGTAGCAGGGTTTGTACAAGCATCAATGTGGAAACAATTCAACCCTGATGGAACCTTAACATATGGTAACTTCTTAGAAACAGTAAATGAAATTATTCCAATGTACTGGATGCGTGCTATCGGAGGAAGTTTATTTATCCTTGGAGCATTTGTAATGTTATATAACATCGTTAAAACTGTAAGATTAGGTAGTGGAGTAACTGATGAATTAGCAGAAGCACCTGCATTAACTAAAGTATCTAAACATAGAACTTCAAATGAAGGATGGCACACTTGGTTAGAAAGAAGACCAGTAAAATTAACTATCTATGCTACTGTAGCTATTTTAATTGGAGGTGTTGTGCAAATTATACCAACATTATTAGTAAAATCTAATATTCCAACTATAACAAGTGTACAACCATATACACCTTTAGAATTAGAAGGTAGAGATATTTATATCCGTGAAGGGTGTGTTGGATGTCACTCACAAATGGTACGTCCATTCAGATCAGAAGTAGAGCGTTATGGAGAATTTGCAAAAGCAGGAGAGTTTGTATACGATCATCCATTCTTATGGGGTTCTAAACGTACAGGACCAGATTTATTAAGAGTTGGAGGTAAGTATAACGACAGTTGGCACTTAAACCATATGTATGATCCACAAAGCACATCACCAGGATCTATTATGCCAGCGTACCAATGGTTAGTAAGAGATGAGTTAGATAAGAGCGATACCGAAAGTAAAATGAAAGCTATGGTAAGCTTAGGGGTTCCATATACAGATGAAGATATAGCGAATGCACAAGCAAGTATGGATGCTCAAGGAATGAAAATTCAAGAGAACTTGTATGCTGATCCTGATTTCAAAGCAAATTATGAAGCTGATAAAAAGTATGCTCAAGAGAATGGACAAACTTTTATTGAAATGAAGGATAGAGAAATCGTAGCCTTAATCGCTTATTTACAAAGATTAGGTACCGATATTAAAGTAAAAGATGTTGAAGATCAATTAAGCGCTAAAAACTAGAAATTATGTTAAAGTTTGTAAAAAACCATATGGAAACAATTGCAGGTATTGAAATATACCCAATTATTTCACTAACCATATTCTTTACATTTTTCGTAGTGTTGTTTTGGTGGGTGTTTACAGCCAAAAAAGAATATATAAGTAGTGTAAGTGAATTACCTTTAGATAATTAGTAAAATTTAACAAGATGAAAAAATATTTTCAATCTATAGTATATATCATTTTTGTTGCAGTAACCTTTTTTGCTATTGCTACTGCAATTAAATCGTACCAAAATCCATTTAGTCTGTATGAACATCCATTAGTTTGGATAGCAATTGTAGGGCTTATAACCGTGGTAGTTTTAAAAGAAGCTTTAAACATTGTAGCGCAACAAAGAGCAGAGCAACTTCAAATGGAAAAAGACGGAGTTAAACCAGAAGAAGTTGATAACTGGGCTTGGGCTAAAAAGCTTATTAGTAGGTGGACAGAGGCTAAAGCAGTTGAGCAAGAAGATGAAATTATTCTTGATCATAACTATGATGGAATTAAAGAGTTAGATAATAACTTACCACCGTGGTGGCTGTATATGTTTTATGCAACAATCATTTTTGCAGCGGTATATTTAGTAAGATATCATGTATTAGGTGCAGATAACCAAGAAATGGAATATGCACAAGCAGTTGCTGAAGCAAAAAGAGAATTAGCAGCGTTCAAATCAACTTCAAAAGAAGCTGTTATTGATGCAGAAACAGCAACCGTTTTAACAGATGCAGGAGATTTAAGTAGAGGTAAGGCAGTATATAACCTAAACTGTGCAGCATGTCACGTTGCTGATGGTGGAGGTGGTATTGGACCAAACTTAACCGATGAATATTGGATTTTAGGTGGTGGTATGAAAAATATTTTCAACACTATTGCTAATGGAGGTAGAGACGGTAAAGGGATGGTAGCTTGGAATAAAACCTTAAAACCAGCTGATATTCAAAAAGTAGCGAGTTATATAATTTCTATGCAAGGAACTACTCCTGCAAAGCCAAAAGAACCTCAAGGAGAGTTATATAAAGAAGAAGGAGCAGCTCCTGCTGTAGCTGAACCTGACGAACAACCAAAAGATAGTATTCAATAAATAGTTACAAATTAGTTTTTAATAGTTGATTATGGAAACACCCAAAAACGAACAATTTAGAGATAGTATAGGCACTATAAATGATGAAGGTAAAAGGGCTTGGGTGTTTCCAAAAAAACCAAGCGGTAAGTTTTATAAATACAGAAGTTATGTAAGCTACTTTTTATTAGCATTCTTATTATTAGCTCCTTTTATAAAAATTAACGGAAACCAATTTTTACTATTTAATGTTTTAGAACGTAAGTTTAACATTTTCGGTTTTCCTTTTTGGCCTCAAGATTTCCATTTAATGGTAATTTCAATGATAATAGGAGTGGTGTTTATCATTCTATTTACTGTTGTGTTTGGTCGAATTTTTTGTGGATGGATTTGCCCACAAACCATTTTTTTAGAAATGGTTTTTAGAAAAATAGAGTATTTAATTGAAGGAGATAGAGGAAAACAAATACGATTAGCTAAACAAGCATGGAATGCTGAAAAAATAAGAAAAAGAATTTTAAAATGGGTAGTCTTTTTTATCATCTCTTTTATTATAGCAAACGTTTTCTTAGCGTATCTAATAGGAAGTGATAAGCTAATAAGTTATATAACAGGCAATCCGTTAGATCATTTTAGTACGTTAATTTCTTTATTAATTTTTACAGGAGTATTCTATTTTATTTTTGCTTGGTTTAGAGAACAAGTGTGTATTATCGCTTGTCCTTATGGTAGATTACAAGGAGTATTGTTAGATAATAAAACGATAAATGTTGCTTACGATCATGTAAGAGGAGAAGGAAAGACAGGAAGAGGAAAGTTTAATAAGAAAGAAGATAGGGTAGCATCAGGTAAAGGAGATTGTATTGATTGTTTTCAGTGTGTACATGTATGTCCTACAGGAATTGATATTCGTAACGGAACACAGTTAGAGTGTGTAAATTGTACAGCTTGTATCGATGAGTGTGATCATATGATGGAAAAGGTAGGCTTGCCAAAAGGATTAATCCGTTATGCAAGCGAAGAAAACATTGTAAAAAAAGCGCCTTTTAAGTTTACTGCAAGAATGAAAGGATACTCAGCTGTATTATTCATTTTAATTGGAATTTTAATAGGGATGCTGTTTTTAAGAAATGATGTTGAAGCTACAATTTTACGTTTACCAGGGCAATTGTATCAACATAAAGAAAACGGAATAATTAGTAATATTTACACCTATAAAGTAGTAAATAAAACAACTAAAGAGATTGATGATGTGAGTTACAAATTATTGTCACATAAAGGAACAATAGAAACGGTAACACATCAAAATTTTGAAGTTCCTAAACAAGGATTGGCTGAAGGTACTTTGTTTATAGAGTTACATCAATCTGAAATGAAAGATGAAAAAGAAAAACTAAAAATTGGAGTATATAGTGGTGATAAACTTATTGAAACAACAACTACCAACTTTTTAGGACCAAGAAGTTATAGATAAAAATATCGTCATTAAGAGGAAGAAAGGTGAAGTAATCACTTAGTTTATAAATAAGTTGCTACATTTTTTCTCAATGACACAAAAACAAAATAAAATGAAACTAAACTGGGGCACGGGTATAGTAATAGCAATTATAGGGTTTATAGGGTTTATCATGTATTTCGTAATAACGATGAGTACAGGTAAAAATTATAACCACGATTTAGTAACAGAAAAGTACTATCAACAAGAGTTGGAAGTTCAAAATCAAATAAATGCTACAAAAAATGCGAAAGCATTAAAAGAAAATATTAAAATAGAAAAAGTATCAGAAGGAATTAAAGTCTATTTTCCAACAGACTTTAACCCTAAAGATATTAAAGGAAAAGTGTTCCTATACAGACCATCTGATAAACAATTGGATTTCGAAATGCCTATTTCGCTTTCCGAAACATATTTGCTCGTGCCTGAGAACCGTTTGTTGGGTGGTCGTTGGAACATAACCGTTTCCTGGAACTACAAAAATAAAGATTATTTATTTCAGAAAGAATTGGTTTACTAATGTTTCTTTCAGCAATTATATTTGGGCTATTAGGAAGTTTTCACTGCATAGGTATGTGCGGACCTATAGCCTTTATGTTGCCAGTAAATAGAACAAACAAAGTAAAACAGTTCTTCCAAATTACCAGTTATCATTTAGGGCGCTTGTTTACATATAGTTTAATAGGTTTGCTATTTGGGTTGTTAGGAAAAGGGTTTTACTTTTTCGGATTTCAACAGCAACTTTCTATTATTGTAGGTGTTTTAATGATTTTGGTAATTTTATTACCTAAAACTTTTCAAAAGTATAATTTTTCAGCACCTATTAATAAATTGGTAATGAAAGTAAAATCTTCTTTAGGAAAAGAGTTAAAGAAAAAAGGAAATGATACGTTTTTTACTATAGGTTTTTTAAACGGATTTCTTCCATGTGGATTGGTGTATATGGCTGTTTTTGGAGCTTTAGCTACCAATAACATGCTATCAGGTAGTTTGTATATGTTTCTTTTTGGCTTAGGAACCATCCCTTTAATGACAGCTGTGGTATACGTAGGTAATTTTGCTAATGGATTGGTTAGAAAAAGAATTCAACAAGCCATTCCTTTCGTAGTTGTTTTCATAGGAATCTTGTTTGTATTAAGAGGGTTGGGTTTAGGAATTCCTTATGTGTCTCCATTACCAGTTACTGAATTACATAATTCAGTAGAAGGTTGTCATTAAGAGCTTTAATGATAAATATCATGGTTTAAATGAGAAAGTTTAGGTAACTTTATAAAGTGTATTAAACTTTAAAACTAAACAAATCATGAAAAAAATAATTGTTCCTGTTGATTTCTCCGAATATTCTGAAAAAGCGCTACAAACAGCTGTGTTTTTTGCAAAAGAAACTAATGCTGAAATAGTAGTTGTACATATGTTAGAACTTTCAAACGCTGTACTTAGTCAGTCAGAAAGTTACATACAACAAGAAATGGTATTTTATTTAGAACTAACGGAGAAGAAGCTCACTGAATTTTTAAAAAAAGAGTATTTATCTGGTGTGAAAGTAACACCAATCATTAAGCATTTTAAAATTTTTAGTGAAATTGATCTTTTAGCTAGAGAAGAAAAAGCAGATTTAATTATAATGGGGTCTAAAGGAGTTAGCGGATTAAAAGAAATGTTTATAGGTTCTAACACCGAAAAAGTAATTCGTTATGCTCATATTCCTGTACTAGTAGTTAAAGAAAAACCAATAACAGAAAAAATTGAAAAGGTATTGTTTGCTTGTGATTTTTCTGACGATGATGTAAAACCATATATGCAAGCTAAAACTTTCTTTAATGATATAGAAAAAGAGGTAGAACTAATATATGTAAGTACTCCTACATCTAAGTTTAAAAGTACAAAAGAGTTGGAAGAAAGAATGGAGCGATTTTTTAAACAAACCAACGAGAGTCCTGAGGAAGGAATGAAAAAGGTGAAAATTGTTTCAGATTACTCAGTAGAAAGAGGTGTGTTTTATTATGCAGATAAAATAGATGTTGATGTGTTAGTTGTAGCATCACATGGTAGAAAAGGTGTAGCTCACTTTTTTGAAGGAAGTATTTCTGAAGACATTGCAAACCACAGTAAATTACCAGTAATGTCTTTTAAGATATAATAAAATAGAAATAAAAAAGCTCATTCAAACTTGAATGAGCTTTTTTATATTATGATAAAGAAAGGATTATTTACCTTCTTTTGTTTTGATATCACTTACAAATTTTTGTAAACGTTTCCCGTACTCAGAGCTTTTAACTCTATCTGTTAAACTATTGTTGATAGTATCTAAAAGTTGAATGTTAGCATCGTATAATTCAGATAAAGCAATGTAAGGGGCAGCTTCGCTATCAGCATTAGCAATGGCAAAGTTTGTAGAAAATAAGAAACGACGACGTATCATTTTTTTATAATCTTCCTCTATTTGCTGTATTTGAGCTTCATCTTGAGATTGACGAGCTTCTACTTCTTTTTTTACAAAATCTAAACGTTGCTCTAAAAACCTCTGATTTATCTTACGATACTCATCCATTACTTCTTGGTTTTTAGAACCTTTAATTTCAGGTTTAAAACCAAATTCTTCAATATTATCATTTATGGTAATTTCACCTTCTTCACCAAAGAACATAATGTGTTTGTTGGTTGTGTTACCATCAAAAGTAAGGTAGTACATTACAGGAGATTCTACATTATCGGTTAAAATAAATTTGTCATCACCTAATAAAGCTAAAGAATCAACAGATACTAATAAGGTATCGTTCATTTTTTGAAGATATAAAGTACCTTTTTTTAGTCCTTTGATTTGACCTTTAACTATCATGTTTCCCTCTTTTTTAGAGGAGCAGGCAAAAGCTACAAGTGCTATTGCGAAAAGAGCAATAATTTTCTTCATTGAATTCAAAATTTGTCTGTTGCAAATATGCAGATTTCTCTTAAACTTTTGAGGCTATTTCCATTAAAATTGTACAGAGAATTGCTCCCACGGTACCTATTGCATATCCAAAAACAGCTAATAAAACACCTACAGTAGCTAATGATGGGTGAAAAGCTTGTGCTACAATAGGAGCAGAAGCAGCACCACCAACATTTGCTTGACTTCCTACAGCCAAGAAGAAATATGGAGCACGGATTAATTTAGCTACCAATATTAATAACCCAGCATGAATTGCCATCCAAACTAATCCAATAGCAATTAAACCTACATTGTCAAAAATTAAAGTTAAGTCCATTTTCATACCAATAGTTGCTACTAATACATAAATAAAAATACTACCAATTTTACTAGCACCTGCACCTTCATAATTTTTAGCTTTTGTAAATGATAAAAGTATTGCTACAATTGTTGAAATACTAATTAACCAGAAGAATCCTGATCCTAAAAATGAAAAGATATTTCGCCATGTTTGAGATTCCATACTAGCAGTAATAGAAGCAAAAATTTCGCTTAAATATCCTGCAGCAAAATGACCAAAACCAACAGTACCGAAAGCGATAGCTAACATAATTATGAAATCAGTTAAGGTAGGATTTCTACGTACGCCTTGTGTGAAATTAGAAACACGTTCTTTTAAGTCTTCAATAGCAGAAGTATCAGCTTTTAACCACTTATCAATTTTATCTTTTTTACCAATTCCAATTAAAATAATTGCCATCCAAATATTAGCCACAACGATATCAACAAATACCATTCCTCCATATTTAGCAGGGTTATATTTATAAATTTCTAACATTGCGGTTTGGTTAGCACCACCACCAATCCAACTACCAGCAAGGGTAGATAAACCTCTCCATACAGCATCAAAATCTGCTCCGCCAACAGTTTCAGGAGAAACAGTAGAGATTAATAAAATAGCGATAGGGCCTCCAATAACAATTCCAATGGTTCCTGTAAAAAACATAATTAATGCTTTTGAACCTAAGTTAAAAATTGCTTTTAAATCAATACTTAAAGTCATTAAAACTAAGGCTGCAGGTAATAAAAATCTACTAGATACATAGTATAATTGTGATTTGTTTTTTACCACTTCGCCAGCTGCATTTGTAGTTTCCCATTCAGGAGAAATAACTCCTAGAGTAGTAAATATTGCTGGAATAAAATAGGCCATGAATAAACCGGGTACTATTTTATAAAATTTATGCCAAAATCCTGAGGTTTGTGATTCTGTATAAAAAACAAAACCTAAAGAAATCATTAAAATACCAAAAACGATTGCATCGTTTGTAAAAAGAGGTGCTTCCATCTAAAAAAATTTGTCGCTAAAGTATGAAATAATAGTTAGTTCTATTTTCTATGATCTGTGGTAATTGCAATTCCCAATTGAATTCTATTAAAATAGCCAACATTGTTAACATTGATTAACTGATATCCTACTTGAAGTTTTATAATATCAGAAACTTTATATTTAAAACCAGCTCCAAACCAGTTTTGATTATATGCTTCACCTTCAAAATCTAAAAAAGTTTCATTATATATGTAAGTAGACCATTTTTCATCAATAGGATGACTTAAGGCTAATTGATATCGAAAGAAATTACCAGTGGTTGATTTAAAAAAACGTTGTTCACCTCTAAAGCGATGTGCTAAATTTAAGCTAGCTATTTTATGCTTTACATTTAGGTCTTCATAAATACGATGTTCGTTAAAGTCACCAGCATTAATATCAAAAGTTTCATCGGTGTTTAAAAAGGCATACCCTACAGTAGCATTTATATTTTTATTGAATTTATAATTAGCTCCTAAACGTCCGATGAATTGTTGCATGTCGTCTCCTACTTCAAAGAAACGGAAATGTGCCATAGATTTTAACCCGAATTTATCTGAAATTTGGTGAGATCCGTTGTACATATACCATACACCAAGTTCTTTGGTTGGATTAGGTTGATTTTGAGAAAAGCTGTTTAATGAAAATAAAGTGATAATTAATAAGAATAATTTTCGCATAATAATAGTTGTGGTTCTTTGTGATATTAAAAATCCCCTACATGAATGAATATGCAGGAGATTTTATGTTATGCTGACAAAAATATAAACTCGATAATTTTTATAAAAAGTTATACTGTTAAAGTTCTTTGAGTTTATTTATAATTCATCGTTTTTAATTGGAGTTTCTTTCTTTAAATAAGTGTCTAAGAATTGTAAAATTTTACTGTTTGCTTCTATTTGATTTTCTTTTTTAACAAAACCATGCCCTTCATCATCAAAAAGAACATATTCTACAGGAACACCATTTTTCTTAACTCCAGCTACAATTTCGTCTGACTCTACTTGTAAAACTCTTGGATCTTTAGCTCCTTGTAATACCATTAATGGTTTGGTTACTTTATCTGTATGAAATAAAGGCGAAATTCTTTTAAGCCTTACTGAATCGGCAGAATAAGGGTTTCCTAATTCTTTGTATAAAGCTTCTCTAAAAGATTCCCACCATGATGGAATACTTTTTAAAGTGCGCATCCAGTTTGTAACTCCGTAAATGTTTACACCAACAGCAAACTCTTCAGGTGTATAGGTTAATGCAGCCATTGTCATATAACCACCATAAGAACCACCAATGATTCCGATTTTTTCAGCGTCTATTTCTGGTTGTTTTGCTAACCAATTTTTACCCTCTACACAATCTTGCAAATCTTTTTCTCCGTGGTTTAAATCATCCATAGTAAAAAAGGTTTTACCATATCCGCTACTTCCGCGATTATTAACAGCTAATACAGCATATCCATGGTTCACTAAATATTGAATTCTAGAATTGAAGTTTTGACGTGATTGCCCTCCAGGACCTCCATGAACCCAAACTAAAGCAGGAACTTTATTATCTTCTGTGGCTTGATGAGGTAGATAGTAAATAGCAGGAATAGTTACTCCGTCAAAAGAAGGGTAACGGATTACTTTTGCTTCTACCAAGTCATTAGGGTTAATATCTTTGTTAAGTACATCTGTTAGTTGTGTTTGTTTTTGAGTTGCTAAATCGTACACATATAGGTTTGATGGAGAGTTAGAACCTCCTGCATAAAAACGCATCATGTTTTCATCTCTAGAAAAACCAACGCTAGTTATACTTTTTCCGTTAACATTAGGTAAGGTTATATTTTTACCTTCAGCAACATCAAAAACTTCAATTACATTTTTTGCATCTTCATTAATATAGGTAACTCTATATTTTCCATTGTTGGTAAAATAACTTCCAGAAATATCCCAATCTTTAGCTAATATTTTTTCTGTTTCATTGGTGCTAATGGTGTATTTCATTAAGGTAGCAAATTCACCTTCTGCATCTGTTGTATAGTAAAAATCAGTATCATCAATAGAAAAATCAGCAGCTGAATTACCACTCAATGTTAGATTGATTTTTGTGATTACTTTAGTGGTTCTATCAAACAAGAATAGATCACTATCGTTGGTGTTAACAGTTTTACTTAGCGCTAAAATATTTTTATTATTAGATATTGCTGCTACGTTATAACCCTCCTTATTTTCATAAATCATGGTAGGAGTGAAAGTTTCAAGATCCATTTCATATAGATCCATGAAACGCTTATCTCTTTTATTAGAAGTAAAAAAGAAGCTTTTCTCATCTTTTGCCCAGCCAAAAAATCCAGCTCTAGCACCTTTAGTTGGTGTTAAATTTTTAATGTTGCCATCAAGCTCTCTTAAAAAGATATGATAAATTTCATCTCCATTATTATCCATTCTAAATAACATTCTTTCATCTTTTGGAAAATATGAGGTTGCAAAAACAGAAGAACTGTCCGATTTTGTTATTGGTTCAAATTCTCCGTTAGTTGTAGAAACTGTGTACATGTTATAAATTCCCGAACGATTACTGGTTACGAGTAATTTTGAATTATCAGGTGAAAAACTTCCTCCTAAAACACTTTCGTTATCCATCATTTGCTCGATAGAGTATTCTTTAAGTGTTTCACCAATTTCTGATGGCTTTTTTTGGTCCTTTTTACAAGCACTTGCTATAATAGTTATAGCGAGTAGTACGATTATTTTTTTCATTATATAAGGTTTAGTTAATTTGAATTTATTCTACAGAAAATTTTTCTGTTTCTTTAAACGGAGATAAATCTATTTTTTCTACCTCAACTTTATATTCTTTCCAGTCTTTATCAAAAAAAGCATTGGTTTTTTGAATGGCTTCTTTAAAAGCTCCTTTAAATTGATTGATTAATTGTTTTTCAGTAGCGGTTTGTTCACCAAATCTACTATTTACATACCAATTAGCCGTACCTAATCTTTGGGTAACTGTAGGGTCGGGGTTACGAATAATTCCTTGACGTTTATCAACTTTGCCAAAGTAAATATCAAGTAAGCGATCAATTTTTTTAATAGTTTCAGTTGAATTTTTTATTTGCTCTTTGTAGGCTTTTTTGTCTTTTTTAGTAAACTTAGCTTTATAACTATTAGCTATGTCTTTACTTTCAACCAATTGTTTAACTGCATCTGCAATAATATTTTGATACTTTTCGAGCTCTTTACCTGTATCGTATTTTTGATTGATAGCCGTTTGAGAAATAGTTAGTCTAGGATCGAATTTTACCGTGATATTTTGCTCAGAAACTTGATCTCCAAACGTAGTTTTAATTCTGTAAGTACCTGGTTTTACTTTTACACCACTAGGCTCATTTTTTTGATTTCTAATGGTTCTTGAAGGTCTAGTTACTCCTTTTTCATCCATAAACCAAACTCCTTTGTGAATTCCATTTTCTTTGGGAGTTTTTCTTTTTAATGTTCTAATTAACCGATTACCATCAAAAATTTCAAATTTAATAGAATCCCATTTTATTGTATTTTCAGCTTCTTTTTGAGTTGTTTTTTTAGTGTCTTCTTTTTTATCAGTTTTCTCTTTTACTTTTGGTTTGTTGATGTAAAATTGCACTAAAGCACCGCGACTTCTGTTTTCACCATTATAAATAGCATCTGCACCAAATCGACTACCTGTTGGTTGTTGATATGCTGCTTGATAAGCAATAGGAGGTTCAAATAATTCGATACTTTTTGTAAGAATATTTTTGTCTTTAGCTAAAGCTCTTAATGGACGAATATCATCCAATACCCAAGCTGATCTACCAAATGTACCTATAACCAAATCGTGTTCTCTTGGGTGAATCACCAAATCTTTTACAGGAACAGTGGGAAAACCTTCTGTCCATTTTGTCCATTTTTCACCAGCGTTTAAAGAGATGTATAGTCCGTCATCAGTTCCTAAAAAGAGTAGGTTAGATTCTATAGGATCTTCAATAATACTTAACGTAAAACTCTCTACATCGTTTTCATCTACAATAAGTTTCCATGTTTTTCCGTAATCTGTTGTTCGGTAGGCATAAGGTTTGTAGTTAAAACGACGATAATCGTTAGCAACTAGCAATGCTTCTCCTTTGTTTTTATTAGATGTTTTTATTTGTGTTATCCAACTATTTTCTGGTAACCCTTTTAGGTTTTTAGCAACATTTGTCCAAGTTGCACCACCATTTTGAGTGATGTGTACCTGACCATCATCCGTAGCCACCCATAACATGTTTTTTTCTAAAGGTGAAGGTTCGATTACTAAAATAGTACAATGGTTTTCGGCCCCAGTAGCATCCATGGTTAAACCACCGCTTTCATGTTGATTCAATTTAGCTTTGTCATTGGTAGTTAAATCGGGAGAAATAACTTTCCAAGTCAGTCCTTTATCGGTTGATTTATGCACGAACTGACTTCCGAAGTATAAAGTTGAATTATCAAATGGATCAATATTAATAGCGGAGTTCCAGTTAAAACGTAGCTTTACATCAGGATCTGGATGCGTAGGACGAACCGTGTAATTGTTTCCTGTTTCATAATCGTAACGAGATACGAAACCTTGTTGACTCATTGTCCATCCATAACGTGAATTGTCTTTGTCTGGAACTACGTCAAAACCATCACCAAAACTAATCTCTTGCCAATAAGAGTTTCTAATTCCTTGGTCTTTCCATACATATGCAGGTCCTCGCCAAGAACCATTGTCTTGCATTCCTCCGTATATATTGTAAGGAAATTCGTTATCAACATTAATATGATAATACTGGGCAATAGGCAAGTTAGCAATAAAACGCCATGTTTTACCACCATCTCTTGTTATATTCAATCCTCCGTCATTACCATCAATCATAAAACTACCGTCTTTAGGATGTATCCACCACGCGTGATGATCTGGATGGATTCCGTTATCAACACCATAAGCAGGCATTAATTGTTTAAAGTTTTTACCACCATCAATAGAAACATTTATGTAGGTGAAAACTGTATATAATTTATGTTCGTTTTGAGGATCAACATAAATTTCAGAGTAGTAGAAAGGACGATTTCCAATACCTTTTTTATCATTTATTTTTTTCCATGTAAATCCTCCGTCTTCACTTTTATATAACGCATTCTTTTTTGCTTCTACTAAAGCGTACACAGTATTAGGGTTAGAAGGTGCAATTGCTACACCAATTCGACCTAACTCTCCTTTAGGGAAACCTTCTTTATCGGTGATTTTTTTCCAGTTGTCACCACCATCATGGGTAATGTATAAACCACTTCCTTCACCTCCAGATTTAAAAAACCAAGGATCTCGTTTGTGTTCCCACATAGCTGCTATTAGTTTATTAGGATTGGATGGGGCCATAATTAAATCAGCAGCACCAGTTTTGTTATTGTTGAATAAAATTTGTTTCCAAGTTTTACCACCGTCGGTAGTTTTATATACACCACGTTCTTTATGTTCTCCCCAAGGAGATCCGATAGCGCCTACGTATACAACATCCGGATTGTTTGGGTGTATAACTACACGATGTATGTGACGTGTTTTTTCTAAACCCATTGATTTCCATGATTTTCCACCATCTAAGGATTTAAAAATTCCGTAACCTCCATTCAAGCTGTTACGAGGGTTACCTTCACCAGTTCCTACCCAAATAACGCTTGGGTTTGATTGTTGAATAGCTAAGGCTCCTATAGAGGCAGTTACCTCTTTATCGAAAATAGGTTGCCATTTAATACCACCAGAAGTAGATTTCCAAACTCCACCAGAAGCTGTACCAACGTACATAATATCAGGATTTGACTCTACAACATCAATGGCTGTTACACGTCCGCTCATTCCACCAGGACCAATATTTCTTGGTTTCATGTTTTTGACTAAATCCATTGAGAATTCTTGAGAAAAAGCAGCACAAGAGAAGGTTATAAATAGGAGATAAAAAAGTTTTTTCATAATAGTTAGTTGCTTGTAATTTAAGTTTGTACAATGTACAAAATAGAAAACGCCCAATAAAATTGGACGTTTTTTTTAACAAGTTCTTAAGATTTGTTATTCTTCTTCTTTCTTTTTAGGTTCTCTTTTGGCTTCTTTAAGTGCTTGCATAAGCATCCATTCAATCTGCCCATTGGTAGATCGAAATTCATCTGAAGCCCATTTTTCAATGGCTTTTAACATATCTTCATTAATGCGGAGTGCAAAAGCTTTCTTTTTTGCCATGTTGTGTTTTATAATAGTGTTTTTTTGAAACGCTAAAATGGTTGCAAAAATACAATTTCAAATTTCTTTTAATTTACAGTAAAGACATTATAAAGGTTAAAATATATACTATTGTAATAGTTATTACTTGTATCATTATTAATTGATTTTGTATTGATAGTTTTCTAATACATGTTTAGCTTCTCTTTCTTTTTTTGTTCCTATCAATAACTTTTTTCCGTTTTTAAGTTCTAGTTGAATACCAATGGTTCCTGAAATGTTAATAGCAGTTCCTTTTTTTTTATTCCAGAGTAATCCGCCTTTCAAGCCCCATCCTCCATATTCACCAATAGGATCATAGGTTCTGATATATGCTTTATTAATTTCAGACCAAGCTATTTTTTTAAATGAAAAGTGAAAAGGAAAAAATTGATAATGAATTCCATACTCATCGATTCTTGTAGTTAGTTTAAAAATAAAAATGAAAGCGAAAGAAACTACAATACCAAGAAGAGTAAGTGCAAACTCTGTTGAACTCATCGTGGAGTTTTTTTGTGTATACTCTTTGATGATAAGAGTAACAGGGACAATTAAACTTACGGCTAAAATTACTAATAACCATAATTGTGTAAACCGTTGTTCTTCTTTAAAAACTTTCATTACTTAACCTTCTTTTAGTCTTTTAATGATTCAATGTTCCTGCATTTACTACAGGTGCAGCTTCTTTATCGCCACATAAAATCACTAGTAAATTACTAACCATTGCGGCTTTACGTTCTTCGTCTAAGTCAACAATTTCTTTTTTGTTTAGCTCTTCTAAAGCCATTTCTACCATGTCAACAGCACCTTGTACTATTTTATGTCTAGCTGCTACAATAGCGGTTGCTTGTTGACGCTTTAACATGGCGCTAGCAATTTCTTGAGCATAGGCCAAATAACCAATACGTGCTTCTAAAACTTCGATACCCGCAATAGCTAAACGCTCTTCTAGTTCTTTTTCTAAAGCTTCACTTACTTCATTTACACTTGAACGTAAGGTAATGTCTTCTTCATGACCTTCATCAGCAAAATTATCATACGGATACATACTTGCTAGTTTACGTACAGCAGCATCTGTCTGTACACGAACAAAGTTTTCATAATTGTCTACATCAAAAGCAGCTTTATAAGTTTCGGTAACGCGCCATACCAAAATGGTGCTAATCATTACTGGGTTTCCAAGTTTATCATTCACTTTTAAACGCTCACTATCAAAATTACTAGCTCTTAATGAAATAGTTTTCTTTTTGTATAAAGGGTTTGACCAATACAATCCATTTTGTTTTACTGTGCCTACATATTTACCAAAGAATAACAAAACTTTAGAGGAGTTTGGGTTTACTAAAATAAAGCCTAAGGCTAGTATAAAAGCTAGTAAAGAAATTAAAAGGAATGCTGGATTTTCGGTTTTAATTGTTAATGTAATTCCGCTTATAAAAAGTATAAGTACAATAAAGAACATTAAATACCCATTGGCTGGTTTGATGATTTTTTCTGCTTTCATTTTTGTTTTAATTAAAGTGATATTAAAATGATATCATAAAGATATGTTTTAATTTTTGTTAAATCCAAATTTTTGAGGAATTATTTTTATAATTTAGCTTCCGATTATAATTTAAACTATTCATGAAGACAAAATTTTTAATAGTATTCGCTGCTTTTTTGGTAAGTGTTTCCTCAGTAGCTAATAACGAAGATGTATGGGGACCAACTGGTCACAGAGCTACAGGAAAGATAGCAGAAAAACACCTGACAAAAAAAGCTAAAAAGAAAATAGAAAAGCTATTACAAGGAGAAAGTTTAGCGTTTGTGTCTACTTATGCAGATGAAATAAAATCTGATAGAAAGAAATATGGTAAATTTTATACTTGGCATTATGTAAATATGCCATTAGATGCTCGTTATGAAGATACCGAAAAGAATCCTGAAGGAGATATGGTTACGGGTATTGAGAAATGTATAAAAGTGTTAAAGGATGAAAATAGCTCTACAGAAGATAAACGTTTTTACTTAAAAATGTTAGTGCATTTAGTAGGAGATTTACATCAGCCAATGCACATAGGTCAAAAAGAGGATTTAGGAGGGAATAAGATACAAGTTCAATGGCACGGTAAAGGCTCAAATTTACATAGAGTTTGGGATGAGGATTTACTTAATAAATGGGATATGAGCTATATTGAATTAGCTAATAACACTAAGCAATTATCAAAAGAGCAGGTAAAAGTAATTCAACAAGGAACTGTTGTAGATTGGTTACACGACACACACAAAATTACCAAAGAGGTATATAAATCTGTTGAGGTAGGAGAAAATTTACGTTACCGTTATTCGTATGTTTATTTTCCTGTAGTAAGAGAACAATTACAAAAAGGAGGATTACGTTTAGCTAAACTATTAAATGAAATTTATAGCTAAAAAATAAAAGTATTACTGATAATAAAGGCCCGAGAAAATTAACTTTTCGGGCTTTTTTCTTGTTAATGTTTCGTTAATTCTACTTTTTAAATACCACAATCAGTTAATTTTGAGAGGAAACAAATATCAGATGCATAAAATTCTAATACTTTTTTTGGGGAGTTTCATGTTGTTTTCTTGTGAAAAAAAAACTAAAGAAACAGATGAAGTTATAGAGTCATCAATTAAAATAGCTACGTTAAATTATGAAGAGTTAAAACCCTTGTTACATAAAAATGACGATAAAACCTATGTTGTTAATTTTTGGGCAACTTGGTGTATGCCTTGTGTAAAAGAACTACCTGCTTTTGAAAAGTTAAACGCAGCGTATAAAGATAAAAATGTAGAGGTGGTTTTGGTGAGTTTAGATTTTCCTAAACAGAAAGAAAGTAACTTAATACCATTTGTTAAGAAGAAAAGTTTACAGTCTAAAGTACTACATTTTGACGATGCAAATGAACAATTTTGGATACCAGATATTGCTGAAAACTGGTCAGGTTCTATACCAGCAACGTTAATTTACAATGAGAAAAAAAGAAAGTTTTACGAGAAATCATTTAGCTATAAAGAGTTACAACACGAATTACAAACCTTTTTAAACTAAATAATTATGAAAACATTTAAAACAATATTGTTATTGTTAGTAGTTGCAACGATATCTGCATTTACTATTAATCCTTCAAAAGGATACAAGGTAGGAGATGAAGCGGCAGATTTTGCGTTAAAAAATATAGACGACACCATGGTTTCTTTAGCTGATTATTCAGAAGCAAAAGGATTCATTGTAGTGTTTACGTGTAATATGTGTCCGTATTCGGTAGCAAATGAAGATCGAATCATTGCTTTAGATAAGAAATATAAAAAGAAGGGGTTTCCTGTAATAGCTATTAATCCAAATGACCCAGAGGTTTCAAAAGGAGATAGTTTTGAAGCGATGAAAGTGCGTGCAAAAGAGAAAGGTTTTACTTTTCCTTATTTGTTTGATGAAGATCAAGAGGTGTATCCAAAATACGGAGCAACTAAAACGCCACATGTTTACATATTGAATAAAAAGAAAGGTAAATTAATTGTTGAATACATTGGCGCTATTGATGATAGTTCTCGTAACGAAAATAATGTAAAGGAACGTTTCGTTGAAAACGCGGTAGATGCTTTGTTAAAAGGAGAAAAGCCAACAAAAACAGATACCAGAGCAATTGGATGTTCTATAAAAGATAAAAGAAATAGTTAATAAACACCAACAGGATAAAAGAATCCCACTTTTATGTGGGGTTTTTATTATTTAGACAAAATCTATACACAAGCGATTTTAATCGTAGTTAACACAATCAACTTAAAATAATGAAGAAATTATTACTATCACTACTATTTGTTAGTACAGCATTAACAGCACAAACAGTCGATTTAAATTATTACTTACCACAAGATGTTTCCTACAATCAAAATATACCTACGCCAAAATCTATTTTAGGGCACGAAGTAGGAGAGTGGCATGTAACTCACGATAAATTGGTAGAGTACATGAAAGCACTGGCAACATCTTCAGATAGGATAACATTTGAAAATAGAGGGACAACTTATGAAGGAAGACCGTTAGTATTGTTAACAATTACTTCCCCAAAAAATCATCAAAATTTAGAAGCAATACGAGAAAAGCATATCAAAGCCACAAATGATGCTTCTGTAGATGTTTCTGATAGTCCAATTGTGGTATATCAAGGATTTTCAATTCATGGAAATGAGGCAAGTGGTACCAATGCAGCGTTAGCAGCCGCTTATTATTTAGCAGCGGGAGAAGGGCAAAAAATTGAAGAATTATTAGAAAACTCAGTAATTCTTTTTGATCCAGCGATGAATCCAGATGGTTTACAACGTTTTGCATATTGGGCAAATACAAATAAGGCAAATAATATAAATCCAGATCCGAATGATAGAGAATATCATGAGGTTTGGCCGGGGGGAAGAACTAATCATTATTGGTTTGATATGAACCGTGATTGGTTGCCAGTTCAGTTGCCTGAGAGTAGAGCAAGAATTCAAACTTTTCATAAGTGGTTGCCGAATATTTTAACCGATCATCATGAAATGGGAACGAATTCTACCTTCTTTTTCCAACCAGGAATTCCGAGTAGAACAAATCCGTTAACTCCAAAAATGAATCAGAAGTTAACTAAAGAAATCGCTACGTATCATGCAAAAGCATTCGATAAAATTGGTTCAACCTATTATTCAGAAGAAAGCTTTGATGATTTTTACTACGGAAAAGGATCAACTTTCCCTGATATTAATGGAAGTATTGGAATTTTATTTGAACAAGGAAGTTCTCGTGGGCATGCGCAAGAAAGTGAAAACGGAGTGCTAACCTTTCCGTTTACAATTCGTAACCAGTTTACAGCAGCGTTATCAACTTTAGAGGCTGCTAAAAACATGCGAACTAAAATTTTACAATACCAACAAGATTTTTATAAAAACTCAAGAAGTTCAGAAAAGAACAATGCTATTGTGTTTGGAGATGAAAAAGATGCAACAAAAACAAATCATTTAGCAGAAGTCTTACAACGTCATCAGATAAAATTTCATGAGTTAAAAGAAGATTTTACATCGAATGGAAAACACTTCAAAAAAGGGTATAGCTATGTAGTACCGATGAACCAAAAAAATCATCGATTGGTAAAAGCGATGTTTGCTGTTCAAACGAAATTTAAAGACAGCTTGTTTTATGATGTGTCTGCATGGACATTTAATCATGCTTTTGGAGTTGATTTTTCGGATGATATTTCATTATCAAAAGCAGGAGTTGAGATAACTGAATTACAACCTAAGAAAGGGAGAATTCAACAAAAAAGTAGTGTGGGATATTTATTTCCTTGGAATGAATACAATACACCAAAAGCTTTAAATGCGATTTTAGAAAAAGGATTACGAGCGAAAGTAGCGATGAAAAAGTTTACAAATGATGGTAATTCATACGACTATGGAACCATTTTTATTCCAGCTCAAAATCAAAAATTAAATGGAAATGAATTATTTGATTTCTTAGGCACAGTAGCGAATGAAAATCATATTGCAATTAAAGGAGTATCTACAGGGTTGAATGAAGGAATTGACCTAGGAAGTAGAAATTTTGAAGCAGTAAAGCAACAAAAAGTAGCGATGTTGGTAGGAAATGGAGTAACAAGTTATGATGCAGGAGAAATTTGGCATTTGTTAGATCAACGATACAATATGAAATTAACAAAGTTAGATACTGATTATGCTACGAGAGTAAACCTTGATAGGTATACAACGATTATTGTTCCTAATAGTCGCTCGCTTGACAAGAATTTAGAGGAAAAATTAAAGGTATGGGTGCGTAATGGTGGCGTGTTAATCGGATATAGAAATGCAGTAAACTGGTTATCGAACAAAGGATTTATTGATGTGAAGTTTAATAAAACTAAAATAGATTCTGTTAATAATGTATCGTTTGAAAATCGTTCGTTACAATCGGGAGCGCAAGTAATAGGAGGAGCAATTTTTGAAGCAAAGATTGATCGCTCACATCCAATCAATTTTGGTTACAAAAATGATAACATAGCTTTGTTTAGAAATACTAAACAATTTATTCAAGCGGATACAAAGAGTTATAACAATCCAATTCAGTATACAAATAATCCTTTATTGAGTGGTTATATTTCAAAAGAGAACTTAAAGGAATTGAAAAACACCGTTCCGTTTAAAGCAGGACGCTTAGGAAGTGGTAGAGTAATCATTTTTACTGATAATACTAACTTTAGAGCATTTTGGTTTGGAACTAACAAATTATTGATGAACGCTATTTTCTTTGGAAAGTTAATGTAGTAGAATTAGAAGTGTAACAAAATTCTAATTAACTCGTCTTTTAAGTATACTAACTAAAAAAGTACTATGAGTTTATTAAGAGTTTTATTAGCAATTTTTTTTCCACCCTTAGCAGTGATAGGTAAAGGTTGTGGATCTATTTTAATAGTGTTTCTACTAACACTTTGCGGATGGGTTCCAGGAGTTATTGCAGCACTAATTATATTAAACAACCCAAATTAAACAATATGTTGATTTGAGAATTTGAAGATGAATTAATTAAAAACGCCATTTTGAGTTTGTCAAAATGGCGTTTCCTATTTTCTTGGTTTTAAATTCTCTATTCAAGAACTTCATCTATAACTTTTCCTGTGAAACCGTTTGGAAATTCAATTTGTAATAAATTAGAAATCGTTGGAGCGATGTCTACAATTTCATATTTCTTTTTAGAAACACCTTGTTTAATTCCGTTTCCGTAGAAAATCATAGGAATGTGTGTGTCGTAAGAGTAACCAGAACCGTGTGTAGTTCCTTTTCTAGAGCTGCTTGCAATAGTTGAAGGATTTGGAACTAAAATTACATCACCAGAAAACTTTTGGTTGTATCCATTTTGTAACACATGTAAAATTCCGTTCGTAAACGTAGTAGTTTGCATGGTTCTAGCAGTAACAGCTTTGTAAATTCTATTATGGTTAATAGCTTCGTCAGCAATAGTTTGTGCTACATTTTCATAGTTAAGGTTTAACTCTCTAATCTTATCTTTGTTTAAGAAGACTTGAAAGTTAGAAATGTTTTCAATGATTTCGTCAGATTTAAAGTGCTTTACCGTAATCTCATTTAAAAAGTTTTTAAAAGCTACAGGTTTTACATAGCCCGCAGGTATTTTTAAAGATTCTAAGTAAGCAGGAACTTGTACAGCAGCATGATCAGCTGTTAAGAATAAGGTGTAATTGTCTTTTCCTACTTGCGTGTCTAAAAACTTGAATAACTCAGCTAAATCTTGATCTAAACGTAAGTATGTATCTTCAATTTCCTTAGAAGCAACTCCAAATTGATGTCCAACATAATCAGGAGAAGAATAACTGATTGCAATAAAATCAACAAACTCAGATTTTCCTAAGTTCTCACCAATAATAGCTGCTTTAGCAAAGTCGGTAGTAATCGAGTTTCCAGCAGGAATACCTTTTATAATACTGTAGTTGTTGTTGCTTTTTCTTAATGTTGGAATATCATGAGGAAAAACAGGTCTTTCTTGCCCTTTAAAAGTAACTTCAAAATCGTTGTCGTCTTCAATACTTTGTGTATAAGTACTAATATCATATAAAGTTTCCCAAGGCTTACTTAAATATTCATCAGCTTTTCCTGAAGCGTTGAACTCTTGTACCCAAGTTGGTAATTCATTTAAGTAAAAAGAAGAAGAAATCCATTGTCCTTTATCACCTCCATCAAACCAATAAGCAGCATTAGCAGTGTGTCCTGCAGGTAAAATAGCCGAACGATCTTTAATTGCCACACCAATCGTTTTACCTCTCATGTTTTGAGCAAGTTTTAACTGATCGGTTACTGTAGTGGTTAACATTCTGTAAGGAGATTTTTTTCCGCCTTCACCATCATTTCCAACAGTATTGTAATTATTATCATCAACGCAGTAAATAGATTTCTTTAAATATTTATCATACCAATAATTACCAATAATTCCATGGTGTGTTGGTGTAGTTCCTGTGTAAATAGAAGTATGTCCTACAGCTGTGTAGGTAGGAATGTAATTATAATGAGCATTTTCTAAAGAAAATCCTTCTCTTTGTAAACGTTTAAACCCATCATTTCCATATCTATTAGCGAAACGAGTAAGATAATCATATCGCATTTGATCAATAACAACCCCTACAACCAGTTTTGGTTTTTGGGTACTTTTTTGAGGAGCGGTAGCACAACCTGTAATACATACGATGGCTAGTAAAAAAGCTATTTTTTTCATTTTATTCTTTAAAAATTAAAACTCAAAGGTACATAAAAAGAAAGCTAAAACTCTTAAATAAGGCGATGAGTTAATGGTTTTTTAATACTTTAGCAGAAAGAAAAAATAGATTTCGTTTAATGAATTACATTGAGCATATAGGTAAGTACGTTGCAATGCTAAAACAGGTTTTTACTAAACCCCAAAGAGCAAGAGTGTTTCGTGAAGCTTTATTTAGAGAAATAGATGAATTAGGACATAAATCGATAGGTATTATTGCATTTATATCGTTTTTTATTGGAGGAGTAATCGCTTTACAAACTGCGTTGAATTTAGAAAGTCCGTTTATACCAAAATCGTTGATTGGTTTTGCAGCAAAACGATCTGTAATTTTGGAGTTTGCACCTACATTTTGTTCTATTATTTTAGCAGGTAAAGTAGGGTCGTATATTACTTCAAGTATAGGTACAATGCGTGTAACTGAGCAAATAGATGCCCTAGAAGTAATGGGGATTAACTCACTAAATTATTTAGTGTTGCCAAAAATAATAGCAACTGTATTCTTTTATCCTTTTTTAATAATCTTAGGAATGTTTTTAGGAATTTTTGGAGGATGGGTAGCAGGAGTTTTATCGGGTCTGTTTTCTGGAGCTGATTATGTTACAGGAGTTCAGATGGATTTTGATCCGTTCCTTATAACCTATGCGTTGATAAAAACAGTAGTCTTTGCCTTTTTAATTGCTACAGTGCCTTCATACCATGGATATTTTGTTAAAGGAGGCTCATTAGAGGTTGGAAAAGCAAGTACACAGTCGGTTGTTTGGACAACAGTACTTATCGTAATAGCAAACTATTTCTTAACTCAAATGTTATTGACCTAATGATAGAAGTAAATAATTTACATAAAGGATTTAATGGTGTTGAGATTTTAAAAGGAATTACAACTTCATTTAAACCAGGAGAAACAAGTTTGATAATTGGTCAGAGTGGTTCTGGGAAAACAGTGTTTTTAAAATCGTTAATTGGTTTACATACACCAGAGGAAGGAACAATTGTGTATGATGGACTTGCTAATGTCGATATGACTTTAGAAGATAAGCGTCAATTTCGTCAAGAATTAGGAATGGTATTTCAAGGAAGTGCTTTGTTCGATTCGCAAACAGTAGAAGAAAATGTTATGTTTCCTTTAAAAATGTTTACAAAGCAGCCTGAAAGTGAAATGTTAGATAGGGTAAACTTTGTGTTGAACCGTGTAAACTTAGAGAACTCGAATAAAAAGTTTCCAGCAGAATTATCAGGAGGAATGCAAAAACGTGTAGCAATTGCTCGTGCGATTGTAATGAATCCTAAATATTTATTTTGTGATGAGCCAAATTCTGGATTAGACCCACAAACATCTATTGTTATAGATAACCTAATTCAAGAAATTACGGATGAATATAAAATTACCACAGTTATAAATACACACGACATGAATTCGGTGATGGAGATAGGAGATAAGATTGTTTTTCTCAAAAATGGAGTAAAAGCATGGGAAGGATCTCACAAAGAAATCTTCAAAACAGATAATGAAGCAGTGGTAGATTTTGTGTATTCATCAAATTTATTTAAAAAAGTTAGAAAAGCATACTTAAATGATCTTTAGGTAACTTTCTGTTAATTAATAGGTAACAAAAAACATTAAAAATTTTTCAAAAAAACTTCTAAAAAATGTTTGTGGGAACAATAAAACCTTCTATATTTGCACCCGCAAACGCAGAAAAGCAAAAGCAAAAAATGACCGGGTAGCTCAGTTGGTAGAGCATCTCCCTTTTAAGGAGAGGGTCCTGGGTTCGAGCCCCAGCCCGGTCACTAGTAAAGCTTCTCGATTTTACTGAGAAGCTTTTTTTAAAAGCTTTGGGGAGATTCCAGAGCGGCCAAATGGGACGGACTGTAACTCCGTTGTCTTACGACTTCGCAGGTTCGAATCCTGCTCTCCCCACTAAAACTCAATCATAACGATTGAGTTTTTTTGTTTCTAATATATTTTTGTTTATCTTTTTTTGTTTTTTGTTAAACAAAAAATGTATTTTTGTTAAGTCTTAAATGTTTTGATATGAGAAAAGTGTTGATACTCTTGGTTTTACTTCAGTCGTTTACTGGAGTGTCTCAAAATGAAGGAGGAATTTCAGGAAAGGTTATTGATTCTAAAACAAGAGAAGTACTTCCTTTTGTTAATGTTTTGGTATATGGAACAAAAATAGGAGCAGTTTCAAATGAAAAAGGAGAGTTTGTATTGAATAATGTTCCTTTGGGGTATAATAAAATACAGGCTTCTTTTGTCGGCTATAAGACGTTAATTTCTGATGAGTATTTAGTTACTAAAGATAATTCGCCATATATAACCTTAGAGTTGATTGAAGATGCAGCACAGTTAAAAGAAGTTCAAATACAAGCACCATTATTTAAAGAATCTGTAGATAGCCCATTATCACTTCAAAGTTTGGGTATAGCAGAAATAGAAAAGAACCCAGGAGGAAATAGAGATGTCTTAAAGGTTATTCAATCTTTTCCTGGAGTAGCCTCCAATCCTGGATTTAGAAATGATATTATTATTAGAGGAGGAGCAACTTCTGAAAATAAGTTTTATTTAGATGGAATTGAAGTTCCTGTAATAAATCATTTTCAAACTCAAGGGGCAACTGGTGGACCGGTAGGAATTATGAATGCAGATTTAATTCGTAAGGTAGATTTTTATTCAAGTGCTTTTCCAGCAAATAGAGGTAACTCTTTAAGTTCTGTTATAGAGTTTACTCAAAAAAGAGGAAATCCAAATTCACTAAACACAAGAGCAACTATTGGAACTTCAGACGCAGGAATTACCTTAGATGGTCCGTTAGGTAAGAATACAACCTTTATTTTTTCTGCTCGACAATCGTATTTACAGTTTTTATTTAAGTTGATAAAACTTCCTTTTTTGCCAACATATAGCGACTTTCAAGTAAATGTTAAATCACAATTATCAAAAAACAGTGAATTATCAATAGTTGCTTTGGGAGCTATTGATGACTTTGAAATAAATAAAGAGGTAAATGATGGTGAAACAGATTTAGAAACAATAAAGAGAAATAAAGTTATTTTAAACTCTGTTCCTGTAAATAGTCAATGGAATTATACGGTAGGTGCCAGTTATAAGTATTTTGCACCAAACTCAACACATTTAGTTGTACTTAGTCGAAATGAGTGGAAAAACAAGGCGGTAAAATATTTTTTAAATGAAGAAAAACCAGCGAATTTACTGTTAAATTATTCATCAAAAGAAATAGAGAATAAATTACGATATGAAAACAGCTTTGAAAGTGACAATAAGATTGATTTCAATCTAGGTTTTAACCTGGAAACTGCAAGATATACGAATAACAATTATCAGAAAAATGCTAACTCAGATGGAGTAACGATCTACGATTTTAATTCAGCAATTAATTTTGTTAAATATGGAGTTTTCGGACAAGTATCAAAAAGATACTTAGATGAAAAATTAGGAGTTTCTTTAGGCTTTAGAGTGGATGGTATAGATTACAATTCAGAAATGAAAAATCCGTTCAATCAATTTTCACCAAGATTGTCGTTGAGCTATAATCTGTCTGAAAAATGGATGGTGAGTTCTTCAGTAGGTCGTTACTATCAATTACCGTCTTATACAGTATTAGGATATAAAAACGATATAGGCGAATTTGAGAACAAAAATGGATTGAAGTATATACAATCAGATCATTTTGTAAGTGGATTAAGTTACAAGCCCAATGCAAGCTCAAAAATAACTTTTGAAGGGTTTTATAAGGGATATAAAGACTATCCATTCTCGTTAAGAAATCAGATAAGTTTAGCAAACCTAGGTGCTGACTTTGGCATTATAGGAAATGAAGCAGTGAGTTCAACATCTGAAGGGCGAGCGTATGGATTCGAGTTATTAGCACAGAAAAAATCATATAGCGGACTGTATGGAATAGCGTCGTATACCTTTGTAAGAAGTGAGTTTAAAGATGCACAAGGTGGATATATTCCTTCAACATGGGATAATAAACACTTGTTAACAATTACAGCAGGAAAAAAACTAAACAGAAATTGGGAAATAGGAACTAAGTTTCGATTAGTTGGTGGTAAACCTTATACACCATATGATTTAGGTGCTTCTTCTTTAAAAGATAATTACGATGTGCAAAACGGCGGAATTTTAGATTATACCAAACTTAATACAGAAAGATTAGATACGTATACACAACTAGATATACGTGTAGATAAAACATGGTTCTTAAAAAAAGCAGCCATAAACCTATATTTAGATGTTCAAAATATATATGCTAGTAGCTCTAAACAGCAACCATTTTTATTACCTATTGAAGATGGAAATGGTAGAGTAACCGATCCTAATGATAGTTCAAGGTATTTACTAGAGGAAATAGAAAGTACAACAGGAAGAGCTTTACCACGTATTGGCGTTATAGTAGATTTTTAACACTTTTGAAGTTTAATAATCTTTTAAAAAGAGTAAATTGCTTGCTTAAATTATCATAAGATTTTTAAACATGAAAAAAATTCTATTAGGAGCGGCATTAACTTTTTTAAGTATAACTTCAACTTCAGCACAAAAGTATCAGTTTTCAACAGTAAAAGATATTGAAGATACAGAAGTTAAAAGTCAAGGAAGAACAGGAACATGTTGGAGTTTTTCTACAACCTCTTTTTTAGAATCAGAAATTATCAGATTAACAGGTAAAAACATTGATTTATCTGAAATGTACACGGTTCGTAATACGTATTCAGATAAAGCAAATAATTATTTATACCGTCAAGGAAAAGCACAATTTAGCGAAGGAGGTTTAGCGCACGATGTAATTAATTCAGTAGAAAAATACGGATTAGTACCTGAGCAAGTTTTTACTGGTTTAGATCTTGGGCAAGACAGACATAATCACGCTGAAATGATTGCGGTGTTAAAATCGATGTTAGATGCTTACATTAAAAACCCAGCAGGAGAATTAAGTCCAAAATGGAAGCAATCGGTAGAAAGTGTTTTAGATGTGTATTTAGGAAAAAATAAAGAAGAGTTCACTTTCAAAGGAAAAAAATATACTCCTAAATCGTTTGCAGAATATGTAAAAATAGATCCTTCAAACTATGTAACGATTAGTTCTTTTAAGCATGCAAAAAAATACGATCAGTTCATTTTAAACATTCCTGATAATTTTTCAAATGGAGCATTTTATAATGTTTCTTTAGACGAATTAGTAGCTGTAACAGAAGAAGCTATTAAAAAAGGATATACAGTAGAGTTAGACTGTGATGTTTCAGAAAAAACATTTTCATCAAAAAGTGGAGTTGCTGTAATTCCTGCGAGTAGTACAGAAAATAAAAAAGCGTTGACAGAAATTGTAGAAGAAAAAACAATTACACCAAGTTTACGTCAAACAGAATTTGAAAATTTTAACACAACCGATGATCACTTAATGCATATTGTAGGTTTGGTAAAAGACCAAAAAGGAAATACCTATTTTAAAGTAAAGAATTCTTGGGGTAAAAACCAAGGAAATCAGGGGTATGTGTATATGTCAGTTCCTTACTTTAGATTAAAAACAATATCTGTTTTATTACACAAAGATGGAATTTCACCAAAATTGAAAAATAAATTACACATTAACTAAATAACGGTTTTTAAACAAAATTCTTAAACGCTTGTGGGTTCAATGCTTACAAGCGTTTTTTATATCTTTTCTAATTCGGGAATTTTGTATCTTTCCGAAGTTAATAAAAATGAAAAATATGGAAGAAAATAAGCAAGAGGAAGCTGTAGAGCAATCAGAGCAAACTATACAGCAAGACGCGAAAGGCTTATGGGAAAAGATAAAGAAGTTTATATTAGAACTTCTTGATTTTAGAGATGATACAGACCAAGAGGCAACAATAGAAGCAATAAAAAGTGATATTTCTTTTAAAGGAGCCACAGCGTGGATTTTAATATGTTCTATTTTTGTGGCATCTATAGGGTTGAATGCAAACTCAACAGCTGTGGTAATTGGAGCCATGTTAATATCTCCTTTAATGGGGCCTATTTTAGGAGTAGGAATGTCAATTGCTATTAACGATATTGATACATTACGCAAATCGTTAACAAACTTAGCTACAATGATTGTGTTAAGTTTATTAACAGCGTTTTTATTCTTTTTTATATTTCCACTTCGTGAAGAAACCTCAGAATTATTAGGTAGAGTAAGACCTGATATTAGAGATGTGTTAATTGCTTTCTTTGGTGGTTTAGCATTAATTATTGCACGAACTAAAAAAGGAACGATTGCTTCTGTAATATTTGGTGTAGCAATTGCTACAGCCTTAATGCCGCCATTGTGTACAGCAGGGTATGGTTTAGCAATAGGTAATTTTGACTACTTTCTTGGTGCGATGTATTTATTTACAATCAACACCATTTTTATTGCTTTAGCAACCTTCTTAGTGTTGAAGTTATTAGGGTTTACAATGATTCGTTATGTAAATTCTGCTAAACGTAAAAGAATAGCGCAAATAGCATCATTTATTGCTTTTTTGGTAATGGTTCCTGCTGTGTTTACTTTCGTGGGAGTATATAATGAAAGTGTAATTGATGCAAGCTATAAAAGGTTCTTAAAAGCAAAAGTGTATGATAATCCTAATTTATGGTTACAACGTGAAAAGCTAGAGGTTAAAGAGAAAACAATAAAATTATTTTTTAACGGAGACGTAAGTGATGCAACTGAATCTTTTTTACGAAACGAATTAAAAACCTTTCCTAAAATTGATGCTTATTCTTTAGTTATTAATGAAAACAAAGCTAAAAGTGTTGATAGGGTAGTAGATGCTTATGATAGAGCTGTAAAAGAATTAGATGAAAAAGATAATATCATAACAGGTTTACACATGGAGATTGATGATTTGAAAAGAACAATTTCTAGTTTAAATCAAAGAATAGAGCAAGATGCTTTGTATAGAGATAAAAACTCAATTCCTTTCAATAAAATTAGTACAGAAGCAAAAATTCGATTTAATGATATAAAAGAAATGAGTTTAGCAAAAGTATTATCGTCAAGTGATTTTATAAAGGTAGATACCTCTACAGTCGTATCTATAAGTTGGAATAAAAAGTTAGCAGACTCTATTATGGTAAAAAATGAGAGAGAGTTAAGAACTTGGATACAAAAAGAATTGAAAACTGATAAAATTCAAATAAGAAGAAAGTAGCAAAAAGATATATTGTGTATTATAAAAAAAACCTCGCAACAGCGAGGTTTTTGTTTTTGATTTTTTGTTAGAGTATTTCTAATAAATAAGAAATTACTCTAACTATATGACACTATTATCCTGTGAAAGTCACAAAATAAGGTTTAAAACTTGTTGAAATATAAACTTTTAATAATTCCGTCTGAAAGTCCAATTTTAGGAACATAAATTTTTCTGGCTCCACTCCATTTCATGGCAGATAGGTATATTTTTGTAGCAGGAACAATAACATCGGCTCTATCAGGGTTTAAACCTAATTCAGAAATACGTTCTTGATAGCTCATTTTTTTTAAGAATTGGTATTGAGCATTCAAGTAAATGTATGAAATAGGTTTACCAATATCTCTTCCAGACATTTTAAAGAGTTTGTTAATATTTCCTCCTGATCCAATTAAAGAAATTCGTCTATAATCACTGGTGTTTTCTTCAATCCAGTTTTGTACTTTACCAAAAAGAATTTTGTTTTCAGATTTCTTATTGTTAAGTAAACGTACGGTACCTATTTTAAACGATTTAGAACGAATAATTTTTCCTTTTGAAAATAAGGTGAATTCGGTACTACCACCACCTACATCAACATATAAGTAAGTAGAGTCAGATTCTATTAATTGGTTTAAATCGGTAGAAGATATAATAGCTGCTTCTTTTTTACCATCTATAATATCAATTTTAACTTCAGTATTTTTTAAAATAGAATTAGCAACTTCTTCACCATTTTCAGCTTCTCTCATCGCTGAGGTAGCACAAGCTTTATATCGCTCAACTCCATGAATTTTCATGATGAGTTTAAAGGCTTGCATTGCATCAATCATTCGTTGCGTATTTGCTTCTGAAATTCGTCCAGAAACAAAAGCATCAGCACCTAAACGAATAGGTACACGAACTAACGATGATTTTTTAAATTGGGGTTCTCTATCTCTTTCTTCAATAACGTTAGCTACTAATAACCTTACTGCATTAGATCCAATATCAATAGCGCCGTACTTCTTTATTTTCAAAATATATAGATTTATCTATGGTTCTTAGGAAACTCTACTAATATAGTGCTTCCTTTCTTAATATCTTTCCAGTGTTTAGTATCAAACTGAATTCCGACAACACCACATGTAGTTACATGAGCAATAGGTTTATTACCAAATTTGTTCACAAAACTATTAATACCGTGGTCATGACTAAATACAATGGCACTATCAAAACTATCATCAAGTGCTTTTACAGTTTTAACTAAATAACCATCACTAAAATTATATAGCTGACGTTTTATTTTAAGGTTTGATAACGGGTATCCAAAGTTTTCACAAAAAATAACCGCTGTATGCAGCGCTCTATTTGCACTACTAGAAAGAAAAACATCAGGTTTGTTAATTTTCTTAGCTAGGTATTTTGACAAAAGATGGGCATCATTAATACCACGTTCTTTTAAAGGTCTATCAATATCCTTAACGCTATCATACTCCCATGATGATTTAGCGTGACGAACGATATATAGTGTTTTCATTCAAATATAAATACTATGTAAATATAAAACTAAGGAGCTAAACGTTCAAGTTTCCAAGAAAAATCTTTTTGTAAAGTGTATCGAATGCGGTCGTGCATACGGTTTGGGCGTCCTTGCCAAAACTCAATAGAAACAGGTTTGACTAGAAAACCACCCCAATGTTTTGGTCTTGGAATTTCTTGGTCTCCAAATTGTTTTTCAAAAGAGTTCAACCTTTGGTCTAGTTCTTCACGTGAAGTAACTACTTCACTTTGTTTAGAAGCCCAAGCTCCCAATTTACTTCCGTCTGGTCTCGATTCAAAATAACCATCAGATAAATTCTCGGCAAGTTTTTCAGCTTTCCCTTTAATAATAATTTGTTGCTCTAAACCAGACCAGAAAAATGACAAACACACATGGTTGTTGTTTAAAATAGCCTTTCCTTTTTCTGAATTGTAGTTGGTATAAAAAATAAAACCTTCCCATGTATATTTCTTTAATAAAACAACTCTACTTTTTGGAAAACCATCTAATCCAATAGATGCAATTGTCATAGCATTTGCTTCATCTACTAACTCAGATTCATCTGCAGTAAAAAACCAATCTCTAAATAATTCAATAGGATTTTCAGGACAGTTGCTTTCTAGTAACTCTCTTTTTTCGTAAGATTTTCTATAGTCACTTAAATCGTGTGCCATTCTTGTTAATTTATACTATGTAAAAGTACAATTTTATACTATTTAAAATCATACTTAGGCAAGATTTATAAAGAGACTCATTATAATTTATTCTTGAAGAATTAATTGTTTAATTAATATAAAAGAATCTTCATCAGCTACCCATTTTTTATACTTTTTAAAAGGGAGCTGTTGAAGGTTTTTTGTTGGATATAATTGATGAAAAATAGTAAGAGCAGCTGCAAAACTTCCAGCAGTAGAAGGATGGAAGTTATCTAGACTGTATAAAGACTCTTTACCTTTATAAGTGTTATAGTCTTTCCATATATTTCCCACAGGAAACAAAAAAGCATCGTTCTGTTTGGCAGCAAATTTGTGATTCTCTATTACTTTATCAAAAGTATGGTAATATCTAACGGATGGCCATACCATAAAGTAACCAAGTTTAGTATTGTATTGTTTACAAAGAGCTCTTATTGTCGCTCCGTCTTGTATTAGCATTCTTCTTCCTTCTGTTTGTGAGGAAGGACCTTGTTGAATAACAACATAGTCAAATTGTTTTTTTTGCAATAACTTTTGAAGCTTTCCGTCGTTAATATGATCAATAATAGCATAGTTAGGAAAACATAAGCTTTTGGTTTTAATAGTAATTCCTTGTTGTTTTCCGATATACTCTAACATTTTAGGCATGTTGTTCGTATAGGTTAAACTATTTCCAACAAATAATATTTGTTGTGCTTGAACTGAAAGTTGAAAAAAGAGTAGTATATAGTGTAGCTTCTTCAAGGGTAATGATATTTTTACACCTCTAAATTTAGCCTATTTTTTAATTCTATTCTACCAATAGAGGTAATAATAACTTCTCTAGAATTTGGTTTTTTACGTAACCAATCTTTTTTAATCATTACTTCGAGAAGAGAAGCACCTAATGCTCCTGCAATATGACGCTTTCTTTCAGCTCCTCCCAAACAATTTCATTACCTAATTTCTTAGAAAAGTGCCCGCCGTTTCCCAAAGTCATTTTCATTTTGTTTTTATACAACATTGATGTTGTTGCAGCTTCTGGATATAAAAACTCATCTACTATGTTTGTTGGTAAAACTAAATTTGCTCCAACATATCCAGTTTGGACACTTGGGTAAGTAATTCCTTGAACGTCGTTGTGTGTTAAAACTAATTCGGTGTAAGCAGTTGATATTTTATAATCATTATGACTTACAGCAATACGAGCATATTCGTTACTTATAAAAATCAAAAAATCTTCAAAAAATTCTGAATCAACACCTTTCAATTCTTTTGCAAACTGTTTTTGCTTTTCATAAGAAGCCTTAATGTCTTCATTATTTTTAATTGCTTCTTCTGCATAAACTACTTCCGCAATAATTAACTCTTCTTTATTCCTCCATCTACTAATTGTAAAAAGTTCTCCATCCATTTGGACAGAGTTAGTGTCTAAAAATAATCGTGAAGTTTCTGCAATTGCTGTTACTCGTGCTTGGTCAAGTTTAGATGTTTGAATAGCTGAATAAAATAAGACTTCGTGAGGCTTATTTGCTCTTCCAAATTTGCTAAGTTTTTTAATAACATCTGGATTTTTTATATATCCTAAATCTTCAATAGATTTAAAAAGTGGTGTTCCATTATTCGCTCTTGCTCTCTCAATAGAACTTTCTTGTTGAAGTTTAGCTAAAGGGATAGGTATTTTGCTGATTGAATTTTTAAGTATTTCAATCAGTTTTTCATATTCAACACTTTCTAAGTTTTTTGAATATTCTTGTAGTTTTTTAAATGCTTCTATGTAGTTCATTTTAATTATGCACAACTAGTTTATAAGCAGAATAAACTTACTATTATACTCCTTTTTTGGCAGGATAAGCAGAAGTTTTAGCAATTTTATTCTTTTTTCATTTTTGCGAACTAAATATACTAAAAAATCCCAAGCTACTAGCTTGGGATTTTGTTGAATGAATTCTCTATTAGAAAATGCATTAGTTAAAGGTTAAAATAAAACGATATTGATTGTTGTACAATTACTTTACATCAATTACGAATTCGTTTCTAGGAATTCTAACTTTTTTCATTGGTTTAATCCAGTCCTTTTCATCGTCGGCATAACCAATGTACATTAGTGATACACTTTTTAAGCCCATTTTATCTAATTCTAAAACTTCATCAACTACTTTATTGTCAAATCCTTCAGCAGGACAAGTGTCTACTTTTAGCTCTGCAGCTTGTGCTAAAGCTAACCCTAAAGCAATATAAGTTTGTCTTGATGTGTGTGCAAAATTAACTTCGTCAGGAAGATCTAAATATACTTTTTTAAGCATGTCCGTATAGCTACTAAATCTACCTCTAGGCAATCCTCTTTCGTCTGTAGTATAGTCGAACACTTTGTCTATTCTTTCCTCTGTATAGTTGTCCCAAGCAGCAAAAACTAATACATGCGAACAGTCTTTCATAGAATCAGGGTTTAAAGCTCCTTGTACTAGCTTTTCTTTAACCTCCTGATTTGATATTGAAATAACTCTAAATTGTTGTAACCCCGATGAGGTTGGTGCTAATCTAGCAGCTTCAATAATTTTTTCAATATTTTCTTCACTTACTTTTTTATTTGGATCAAAAGCTTTTACAGCATGTCTCCAGTTAAGATTTTCTATTAATGACATTATATTAATATTTAATTATTTGTTGTATTTAATTTTACTTCAATATTTCCTCTTGTAGCATTTGAGTAAGGACAAACTTGATGAGCTTTTTCGGTTAAGGCTTTTGCTTCTTCTAAAGAAACATCAGGAATATTTACATCTAATGCTACTGCAAGTCCAAAACCACCATTTTCTATTTGACCAATACTTACTGTTGCTTTAACAGTAGTTGTACCAGTATTAATTTTAGATTTTTTGATGACTAAGTTTAACGCACTATCAAAACAAGCTGAATATCCTGCTGCAAAAAGCATTTCAGGATTTGGATAATCGTCATTAGCTCCTCCCAGCGCTTTAGGATGTCTAACATCAAGTTCTAAAACTCCGTTTTCACTTTTTACATGTCCGTTTCTTCCGCCAGTTGCTTTGGCGCTGATATTATAAATTGGTTTTATTTTTTCCATTAATCTGATTTAATATATGTTCTATTATATTTTTGAGTTCTGTTAATTTGTCAACAGAAATATTTAGAGAAGTCATAATTTGACCAGGAACACATTCTGCTTTTTCTTGGATATTTTCCCCCAGTTCTGTTAAATTAATTTTCACAACGCGTTCGTCCGTTATCTCTCTTTTTCTTTCTATAAGTTTTTTATGCTCTAACCTTTTAAGCAAAGGAGTAAGGGTACCACTGTCCAAATTAAGTTTAGAACCTATTTCTGATACACTTTGATCACCTTCTTCCCATAAAACTAACATTACTAAATATTGAGGATATGTTAAATCTAGCTTTTTTAGTATGGGACGGTATAAACTAATTACTTCTTTCGCTAGCGTATAAACCGGAAAGCATACTTGATTGGTTAATTTTAATTGTTCTGACATAATTGACTTATAAATAAAGGCACAAATATATTGCACAATTAAATTGTGTGCAATTTAATTATTGTAAAATTATGTGAAAATTATTTTAAGAATGTTAATTCGCTTGTTTTACTGAATGATTAACTGTTTAATGCGGTATTGAAATTTTGATATTCGTAGGTTATTGTTTGGGTGTAAAGTTGTGTAGCTAATTTTTCATCTATAGGATTTTCTTTCTGATATTCAATTGTCCTAAAAAGTACTATTATTTAATGTGTTTTTTTATGTCATATTCAAATTTGAGAACTTTTAAATTCCACAAAGTCAAAGTTTGCGTTGCGGTAATTTTATTATTTACGCTACTTACGACTAACTTGTCTTTAAATGACTTGATAAATTTTGTCCATAATTGACCTTTTGAATCCCTAAGCAAAAAATAAAATCCACTATCCCCAATTTTTTGTCCGGATGAATCCAAAATGAGTTCACCTTTCTCACCAACTTTAGGAGATAAAATTACAGAGGCATTGCCATTTGGTAAAGGAAAAACGGCTTTGATGCAAGTTTCTTTATTTGGTAAAGAACAAGTTTCATAAACTCCTGAATAAACTACTTGACCTGTCGACTTAAAGGTTCTAAGCCAGATAGTTCTTTTGACTTCATTAGTTTTTGAATCAATTAGTTTAATTATTTCGTTAGTTAGCTCTAATCCATTTTCTAAGTTTTGAGTAGGAACATTCAGTTGTTCAATTCTATTACTGAAAATCATTCTGACCAAGGAGCCAAAAACTTTGAATATTGGATTCCATTTTGCTTTAAGGAGTAGGTCGTAATTTGAAGTGTTTTCATAGAAGTCTATTACATCTGGAGATAGTCTTTGAAAATCAGTATTTGGTAGCCTTAAATGTTTGATTGAATCTAATAATCCCTTATCCTTTTTTTGACTCTCGACAACCAAGTTTTCATTTTTTGCTAATTGGTCAATAAATTTAATCCCGATTCCACGAGTTTCTCCAAATGGTCCTATAAGCCATTTGAATTTTAAAGTGTCAATTTTTTTTCCGAAAAGGATAACCCATTGTTGAGTAATCCAATCTTGTATGTTCTGATTTTTTTTGGCTATCCCCATTATTGCCTATATTATATGTTAGGAATAAAGTTGGATTGACCTTTCCACTTTCCAAATTCTGATAAAGGTTTAAACCTAAGAGTGGTAAACTCAAAATGGAAATCCTTTCTTTTTCTTTCTTTCATTGCGTCCGAATGCCTTTTCGGTTTTTCAACTTGACTATGACCACGAACCATATTAGTCATTTCTTTTTCAGTCTTCCAAATTGAAAAGGTCGATACTGTGTTGGGAAATTTAACTGAAGCCAATGAGAGAGTTGTTTCTGGGTGATCTCTAACAAGTTTTTCAACCGGTCTGCCCCAATGTATAAATCTAGGAACTGCAAAAGGTTTCATTCTTGCTATTGTAACAGCAACTACAGGAGAGTTCGGACTATCTAATTCGTCTTTATGATTTGGTATTTTGAACCCACTAAACTTTCCCCATTCTCTAACAAAAGATAAACGTACATGCCAACCTTTTGCCAGGATTCTTCCAAAACTGTTTTGTTCTAAATAGTTTTTAAGTGCAGCTTCATTTTCCCATTGCATAAAAACTGCTACTTGTCCAATTAAAAACCTAGAGGGAGAAAAGATTGGTGAACCTAGTGTCATTGCTGTCATATATTCCGAATGAATTAGTCCTTTTGTGTTTTTGGAGATAGGATTCGAGAATATTCTTTTTACCGCATCAAAAAAGGGAAGTTCGACTAAATGATAAGAGAATATGCTCACTTTGATTTTAATTGAATTATTAGTTCTATGTGGTTCGTCTAATTACACACAACGTATTTGTGTATGATTTTTTGCGGGAAAAGGACGTGAGTTCTTTTCCGTTGTTTCGGAAAGATAATTAATAAGATTGAATTTCCGGCGAGGAAATTCAGCCGCAATTAATTATACACCTTGTTAGCAACTGGTTTATATTCCTTCGTATTTAGCTCCAACAAATTTCAATTTCTTTATCCCTCCATTTAAACAATCCGCAAAATTCGTTTTCCATATTTTTAACTCAATAAATGAGTCATTCTTTTCTACAATTCTATAGGTTCCAATTCGAAAGTTCATTTTAAATCTTAAAAAAAAGATTTTTAGTCTTGATTTTTCTTCCATTATCTTTTCTCCATTAATAAATTCCATATAATCAAATCGGTCTATATTTTCTCCGACTATCTTTTGGATATTATTTTTGTTTAAATAATAGATGTTTTTGGTTGTCAACAGTATTTTTCGTCTTCTGTTAAATTTTATTAGAGCGACTTCTAATTCATTATTTTCAAGATTAAAATCCTCTGTTATTAAATTATTTGAATTATCGAAAAATGTTATTCCTTTAGAATTTCGATAATATTTAATTTTCAACAGTATTTGTTTTCGAATATCTTCTTTACTCTTTCTGATTTTCAAAGGATTTTTTAGTTTGGATACTTGTTGCTAACGGTCAAGTGTATGAGCAGTAGCTGATTTTAAGCACTAATTGTTCAGTTTGCAATATACTTAAATTAAAACAATAGCGGTTCAAGTTTACACTTAAACCGCTATTGCTTATACACATTGTTCTCTGCTGGCTTTCTTCCGTTTCGCTTGTCAGTCAGCGTTGGGAAAACCATACTCTTTGCCAAGTTTTGGCTTGTGTGTCGGCTGGTGCGACTTGGCAATGTGTATGGTTTTTAGCGTTGGCTAAATTATTTCAAGTTTTCATTAAAATATCTTTCCAATTTGTCAAAAGGTATCATATCCAACTTATCATACAAATCGGTATGTACCCCATTTGGAATAATCATTAGTTCTTTTGGCTCGGAAGCATTTTTATAGGCATCTTCACTAAAATATTTAGAGTGTGCATTTTCACCTGCGATTACCAACATTGGTCTTGGCGAAATTTCTTTAATGTAGGTCAAAATCGGCATATTCATAAAAGACAGGCTATTGGTAGCTGTCCAAGCACCGTTTGAGTTCAAAGAGCGTTCGTGAAAACCCCTGTCAGTTTTGTAATAATCATAATATTCTTTTACAAACTGGGGTGATTCTTCGTTGGTCTGTGCCAATCCGTTCTCGGGATACTTGGGTGTTCCGTTTTTAGCATCTTCCCAACGTTGCAAGCTCATTTGTTCTAACATTTTGGTACGTTGTTCGGGTGTTGTTGAACCAAAATAACCTTCTGCATTTACTCTCGACATATCGTACATACTCGTTGTGGCTACTGCTTTTACCCTTTTATCAGCCGCTGTGGCATTCAGCGCAAAACCGCCAAAACCGCAAATCCCAATAATACCCAATTTGTTTCTGTCAATATTATCTTGTAAACCTAAAAAGTCGATTGCTGCACTAAAATCTTCAGTGTTGATGTCAGGTGATGCTACGTTCCGTGGTTCGCCACCGCTTTCGCCTGTATAGGACGGGTCAAATGCCAAGGCTACAAAACCACGTTCTGCCATTTGATTCGCATATAAACCGGAGGATTGCTCTTTTACCGCTCCGAAAGGCCCGCTAATCGCCAATGCAGGTAAATTATTCCCACCATTTTTTGGAATATACAAATCGCCTGTAAGTTCAATCCCATATCGGTTTTTAAAAGTTACTTTTTGACGTGTTACTTTATCACTTAACTCAAAAGTGTAGTGTTCTGATGTATTGCTCATTGCTTCTGTTTTTTGTGTTTGTTCATCTTGCTTGACTTCTGATTTTTGCTGACAAGCTCCCAATAGTATCAGGGAAAAAGTCATTGCTATTAATTGTATTTTCATTTTACTCTTTTTTATACTGCTCATCCGTTACGGCTTCTTGCCAATCTACAATTCCTTTTTCCGTGTTGGGTACGATGTACAATTGTTGTAAACCCACATCAGGACTTGCTCCGTGCCAATGCCTTACATTTGGCGGACATTTCACTACATCCCCTTTTTTGATGACTTCAATGGGCTGCCCTTCAATTTGGTGATAGCCAACACCATCTGTAATAATCAAAATTTGACCCGCTGGATGCGAATGCCAATTGCTTCTTGCTCCGGGTTCAAAATACACGTTCCCTACTGCCGTAGTAAATGTAGTATCTGGTGCTACTAATCCAATATTGTAAGCGTTTCCAGTAAAAAAATCTGCTGAACCTTTTTCGCCTTTAGGGAAAATAACGTCCAATTGGTTTTTGTCTGTTTTCATATTTTCTTGATTTTTTTCGGTGTTTGAATTGCAAGCGGTTATCAGAAATAAACTTCCTGTGAGTATTGCAATCGTTTTGATGTACTTGTTCATATCTTTTAATTTTTGGTTATTGTTCCAATTCAATAGTTACGGTAATTTTTCCGTTTGTTTTGAAATACTTTATTCCGTTTGTGACTTTCCCCAAGGAAATCAATCCGTTGGAATAGCTGAAATCCTTATAAAACAGAGCGATATTTCCCCACGGTGCATACAGTGTAATATCGCCTTCGGACGGTTTGAAACCTTTGGGTGCATCTTCGGTGGAAAGTTTTTTGGACGGATAAAATATCTTTTCCGTATTGGCGTAATCGTCCATTTCCACAGTAAGTGGGAGCATTGTGGTAAAATCCCTGCTCGTAGGATTGTCGTACATAATTGCCGTTGCCGTATTTTCTCCTATCGTTATTTTTAGTTTCATAGATTCCTGTTTTGGTTTATCCAATTCTTTATCCTTATTACAAGCGTACAGTTGCGTACAACCCAACAAAATAATAATTGTATAAATCAGCTTCTTCATACTTATTCAATGCTTTTTATGATTTTAGCAGGGACACCGCCTACAATTGCATTGTTGGGAACATCTTTTGAAACGACTGCACCCGAAGCAACAACAGCATTTTCGCCAATGGTTACGCCTTGTAAAATTGTGGCATTTGCACCAATCCAAGCGTTCTTTTTGATGTGGATAGGTTTCGGCACGAGTGAGTGTCTGTTTTTGGGTTCTAAAGGGTGTCCTTCGGACAGCAAACTGACTTTTGGTGCAATCAGTACATTATCTTCAATGGTAATGCCACCTAAATCCAAAAACACACAATCGAAATTGATAAAAACGTTCTTGCCGATTTTGGTGTGCTTACCATAATTGATGTAAAGTGGTGTGAATACGGCTGTACTTTTGTCAATTTCAGAATCTGTGATTTGACTAAATAATTTTCTGACTTCATTTGGGTCAGTCGAATTGTTCATTTGCACGAGCAGTTTTTTCGTGTCGTATGAAGCATTTCTTAATTCCTGTCGTTGATTGTCGCTGGACGGAATAATTTCTCCGTTTCTCAATCGCTCAAAAATATCTGACTTATCCATCTTTGTATTTTTTATAATACAAAGGTCGGGCGATTTTAATAGGTGCTGTTAAAGATTTTCAAACCAATGGTTATGAAATTCAAACTTTTTCCAACCGAACGGAAGATGGACTTACTCCTGCTTGTTTTTTGAAGAAATTATTAAAGTACGTTGGGTACTCAAATCCCAAAGCGTATGCGATTTCCGAAACATTCCAATCGGTGTTTTGCAAGATTGCTTTGGCTTCATTGGTAATACGTTCCGAGATGTGGGTTGTAGTGGTTTTTCCCGTAACTTCCTTTACGGCACGGTTCAGGTAATTGACGTGTACCGAAAGGTCTTTTGCATAATCTTTAGCGGTTCTTAATAGAAGTGGCCTGTCGGGACTTTCCACAGGGAATTGCCTTTCCAAGAGCTCCATAAAAACATTGGTCAATCGTTCTGCTCCGTTTTTGTCCTGGTTGTAATTTTCAGACGGTTTTAATTTTAATGATTCGTGCAAAATCAAGTCGATATAATTGCGAATCAGGTCGTCTTTATGTTCGTAATCAGATTGTTGTTCTTCAATCATTTTTTGGAAAATACTGTTTAAAAACTGTCGCTGATGTTCCGAAATATCCAAAATCGGTGTGCCGCCCATTTTAAACAAAGGCGATTTTTGCAAGGTTTCCGAATGTTTCCCCGAAGTGTAAAAGTCTTCCGAAAATAGAATGGTGTAGCCCACATACTGGGTAGAAAGTGTTTCCCAAGAGTAGGGAATGTTTGGGTTTCCGAAGAACAAAATGGTTCCTTCGGCATCAAAACTTCTGTCGGCATAATGAATACGACTTTTGCCTGTGGTCAAACAGATTTTATAAAAATCCTTTCGGCTATATACTTTTGTAGCATTACCATCTTCTTCAATCTGAAAGACATTGAAGCCTTTTAGTTTTAACTCGCTGTTGTATGTTGATAAGATTCTTGACATAGCGCAAAGTTAAGAAATTCAAACAAATCTATATTCTGTTTAAGTGATTGTTCTCTTTCGTGCGTTGGCGAGAAACAGCTCTTTTGTTTTTTTTGAAGCGTTGGCTTTTGTGTCGGCAAAAACCAAATGTGCTGTTTGTGCGGTGGGTTTTTCAGCTTGCAGAGAACGGTTTTGGCTATGGTTTCGTTGCGTGAAAATCCGCGAGGATTTTCCGCCGTAAACCGAAGATAGCAAATTTGCGAGGACTTTCCGATAGGAAAGTCAGAAGCAATGAACTATAGCCAGTGTTGTATGCAGTTTTTTTAATTTCCATTTTTTGATTTTGGTCCAACAATTTGAATTTCGTCAGAATCCGTTTCAGGTTTTTCCAAAACACTTTTTAAGTCTCTAATAACTTTGTCAGTTTTTTCTAAATCCACAATTTTTGGAAGTCCAATGTCAATGACGTTTGTCGTATTAGAGACTCTAAATCCGTTTCTGAATTTTTCTTTGATAAATCGATGTCCATTATCGATTGATAAAATTCTTATGAAGGTTTTATTGTCCGATTCAAAACGGAATATTCCTTGAGGATGAATATCAGTCAGAATTACTTTATATCCGATTTCTTCAGAGTTTTGAGTTTTAAATTTAAAAATCAAAGTGTTTTTATTTTTGACAAACTCAATATTATACTCATTTTCTTTGTCAGTCAAATTCTTATAAGATTCAATTAGAGAATCCATTTTCATTTGATTTGTATTTTGGCTTTTTGCATTTTCGATAATCATTGTTATAAATGCAAAACACAACAAAATTTTTACTGTTTTCATATCAATTACTTACGTTTCTCAAATTGCATACAACGGTTTGGCTATGCGCAGTGTCCCGGAGGGCATTGCGTATAGGTGTTGTTGTATGCCGTTTTTATTTATACATTTTCAATGCGTATTCCACATTTTCGTTATTCAATTCTTTTAATTTTTTTAGAGCAGTATTTGATTTCTCCGAATCAATTGATTTTAATGCGTGTACACATTTTCTTAAAATCGACTCTAATTCATCATCGTACGGTCTGAAAGTTTCCTTATCTAAAGCGATATTGACAATTGGTTCTACGAATCGGTCATCCTTGAGACTTTCTAGATAAATGGTGTTCACTATGTCTTCGTGTTGACTATGCCACTTTCCAGAAAGAGCCTTTTCAATCAAGTCATATTGACTCGAATCAATGTCTTTTGTTTTTTTGAAATCCAGAGATTTAATCAAGTCTTCCTCGCTCTGTTTATCAACTGCTATTTTAAGTGACTTATTCATTATGTTTTAATTCTGACTAACGGTTAAATTTAGTATAATTTTCCTACACAAAATTTAACTCGTTAGCTTAAGAAATTAATAGAGTTTCTTTATGTGGAGAATGGCATACAACTCGTTATATGCCAAACCTTAGTTGTTTTATCCGGAGAATAGTATGGGATATATAAAGTTTTAGCAATTTTATTCTTTTTTTATTTAGCAGCCTAAATATAGCAAAAAAAAGGAGCCTACAGGTTTAGGCTAATAAATTACTAGGTAAAAAGTTAATGTAATATATTCGTACTATAATAAACAAAAAAGCCCTCTTAAAAAGAGGGCTTAAAAATATATTGTAGAAAAAATATTAAGCGAATAAACTATCAATTTTTTCTTTTTCTTCTTGTGCTAAAGCAGCATCAACTAAGATACGTCCACTATGCTCATCAATTGTAATTTTCTTACGGTTAGCAATTTCTAACTGCACCTGTGGTGGAATTGTAAAGAAAGAACCTCCAGCAGCACCACGCTCAATAGCTACAACAGCCAATCCGTTACGTACTTTGGTTCTAATTCTTTTATAAGCAGATAATAAGTGATCGTCGATAGACTGAGAAAACTCTTCTGATTTTTCCTTTAATAACTGCTCTTCTTTTTCAGTTTCTTTTAAAATAGCATCTAATTCACCTTTTTTGTGAGTTAAATGGTTTTCTTGTTGTGCTAATTTCTCTTTAGTATTCTCGATAACCTCGTTCTTTTGAACGATTTTAGCTTTGAATTCTTTAATTCTTTTTTCTGATAATTGAATTTCTAATTCTTGATATTCAATTTCTTTAGTTAAAGAATCAAACTCACGGTTATTACGAACGTTCTTTTGTTGTTCTTCGTACTTCTTAATTAATGTTTTAGATTCGTCAATAGCTAATTTTTTATTGCTAATATCGGTTTCTAAATTTTTAACATCTTCAGCTAAATTAGAAAGTCTCTTGTTTAATCCGGCAACTTCATCTTCTAAATCTTCAACTTCTAAAGGTAATTCACCGCGAACGTTTCTAATTTCGTCAATTCTAGAATCGATTAACTGTAAATCATATAACGCTCTTAATTTTTCTTCTACCGTTACTTCTTTTTTTGCCATCTGTTAAATATAGTGTATTGGATTTGTACTCTTTTCGCTTAAAATAATTGCAAAAGTACTAAATTTTTTGCTAAGATAATCAACTAAAAGATTTTTTGTAAATTGTTCGCTTTCATAATGTCCTACATCTGCAAGTAATATTCTTTTTTCTGCTTTAAAAAACTCATGGTATTTAAAATCAGCACTTATGTAAGCATCTGCACCAGCTCGCATTGCGTTTTTAATAGCAAAACTTCCTGAACCTCCTAATACAGCTACCTTTTTAATAGGTTTGTCAAGTAGTTCAGAATGTCTAACACAGTCTGTTTTAAACGTTTCTTTTACAAATAATAAAAAGTCTTTTTCGTCCATTGCTGATGGAAGTTCTCCAATCATACCCATACCTACGTGTTGGTTTTGATTGTCTAAGGTTATAACTTCATAGGCAACTTCTTCATACGGATGATTTTTAAAGAGAGCTGAAAGTATTTTTCCTTCTAAAAAAGAATCAAAAGTTACAGTAATGCATGTTTCTTCTTCAAACATCAATTTCCCTTTTTCGCCTACTGTTGGATTGGAATTTTCGTTTCCTTTATAACTTCCCTTTCCTTCTACATTAAAAGAGCAGTTGTCATAATTACCAATATTACCAGCACCTTCTTCAAATAATTTATTACGAAGGTTGTCAGCATTTTGAGAAGGAACATACGTTGTTAGTTTTTTGATGATTCCTTTTTTAGGAATTAAGGTTTTCATGTTTTTTAACCCTAAAACTTCTCCCATTTTTGCTGAGACACCATTATTTACATTGTCTAATGCAGTATGAGTAGCATAAATAGCAATGTTATTTTGAATAGCTTTTAATACAACGCGTTCTACATAATTGTTGCCGTTAATCTTTTTTAGTCCGCTAAATACAATGGGATGAAAACTTACAATAAGGTTACAGTTTTTAGCAATTGCTTCGTCTATAGTTTCTTCAAGGGTATCTAGCGTAACTAAAACTCCTGTAACTTTAGTACTGTAATTACCTATTAATAAACCAACATTGTCAAAATCTTCGGCATACGAGAGTGGTGCCAGTTGTTCAATATAGTTGGTGACGTCTTTTATTTGCATTTGGGTACGTTTTCAAAATATTACTATAGCAAAGTTACAAAGTAGAAAAATGAAAATAAAAGTATCCTGTACATTAATGCTTAAATTATTACTTTTGGTGTAATGAAGCTACTTCGATTTTTATTATTTCCGTTTGCTGTTTTGTACGATGCTATTACGAGAATTCGTAATTGGTTTTTTAATCTAGGTGTTTTAAAATCAACTTCTTTTGATATCCCAGTAATTGCTGTTGGAAATTTAAGTGTTGGTGGAACAGGAAAATCTCCGCAGATTGAATATTTGATACGCTTATTAAAGGATGATTATAAAATAGTGGTGTTAAGTCGTGGTTATAAACGTAAAACAGAAGGGTTTCAATTGGTAAATGATACGCATACAGCTGAAGATGTTGGAGATGAACCGCTGCAATTTTATAAGAAATTTAAAAATGATATTACAGTGGCTGTGGATGCTGATAGAACAAACGGAATTCAGCAGTTGTTACAGAAAGATATTCCGCCACAAGTAGTATTGTTAGATGATGCTTATCAGCACAGAAAAGTAACTGCAAGTAGTTATATTTTACTAACTAAGTATAATGACTTATATGTTGATGATTTTGTATTGCCAACAGGGAATTTACGTGAAAGTAGGAGAGGAGCTAAACGAGCGAGTGTAATTGTGGTTACTAAATGTTCTGAGAATTTATCGAAGGCAGAGCAAGAAAAGATAGTACGAAAGATAAAACCGAAGTCGTATCAAAAAGTGTTCTTTACAACGATTGCTTACGATGAAAATTTAAAAGGAACAGAAGAACTAGCAATTTCAGACTTGAAAGGTAAAGAAGTGTTGTTAGTGACAGGAATTGCGAACCCTAAACCATTATTAAAATTCTTGGAAGAAAAGGAAGTACGTTTTATACATTTAAATTTTCCAGATCATCACAATTTTACTCAGCAAGACATTTCAACTATTAAGAAAGCTTTTGATGAGTTACCATCTGAACAAAAAATCATTTTGACTACTGAAAAGGATTATATGCGATTGGAGGGTAAAATTGATAATCTTAATTATATTTCTATAAAAAGTAAGTTTTTAAGTGAAGAAAAAGCTTTTGATTCTTTGGTGTTAGAAGAAATAAGAAGAGTAAAAACAAAGTAATTTTATTTACTTGTTAATAGGCTTCTAAAAGCTTTGGTATATATTTTTCTTGAATTTTCTTTTTCTTCTTTTGGTATTGGTAAAGTAAATTTCATAATTCTATTAGCATCATATCTTTCAAGGCTAGTACCTTTAGTCTCATCTATAAAGCAAATACTGTGTTTGTTGTGATTTTTGTTTAACGATACGTTTTTCATATAACTAAAGGTTTTAATAATATAGTATTCGTTCATGAGAACTAAGCCATATTTAAAACATTGAATCTCTCTTAGAGGACAGTCTAAAGCGTGTTTTAAGGGAGATATTGAAAATCTGTACGAGAATATTCCCCAGAAAATAGAAATCATTAATAAGTTGTAACCTACAGCTAAAGCAAACTCACCATCATTTTTTAAGTTATAACCCCAAAGTATTAAGGAAATGGAAATGAAGAAAATGCACAGAACAATTATAGTATGTTTATTCTTTCTTTTTGTTAGGTTTTCTTGAATAAAAAGAATCCATTCACTTTTGGTATATTTAAAATTTAATATAGGTTTTATTCTTTTGTGTTTAATATCATAAATGAAACGTCTTTTGTTAGAATCTATAATGTATTTGATTAAAAGAGAAGAGAATAAACCATAGAAAAAAGCAAAAATAAAATAGTCGGTTCTAGGGTTTTGAACCCCTATATAGCCAATCAAGGCTAAGTAAGTGGTTCCAAAAGGTATAATTATAATTAATTTAACAAGAGTAATAAGAGTACCGTCAACATAATTTCGATTCATTTTTATAGCATTTTTTAATGATATAAAGTATTATGGCAGTTATACATGCTTTTCATCAAAAGCATCTTTTGCTTCTGTTCGTAGTTGTTTTATGTCTTGCTCTTCTTTACGTGGACAAATAACCAATACATCATCTTTTTCAACTACAATAAAATCTTGTAACCCTTGAACCACTACTTTCTTACCGTTTTGAGTGCTAATCATATTTCCGTTAGCGTCTTTAAAAATAGTATTAGCACCAACAGTTGCGTTTTGATACTTGTCTTTACTTAATTTATCGTATAAAGATCCCCAAGTACCTAGATCGTTCCAGCCAAAATCTACAGGGAGCACATGTACTTTTTCAGAACGTTCCATAATTCCGAAGTCAATAGAAATGTCTTCACACTTTTCATAGTTGTTCTTTATAAAATCGTCTTCAAGATCAGTGTTGTATACATTATTTCCATTGTCTAAAATGTTAACCATTTTAGGGAGGTACTTTTTAAAAGTATCTAAAATACTTGAAACTGACCAAACAAAAATGCCGGCGTTCCACAGATAATCACCACTCGCTAAAAATTCTGTAGCTTTTTCTAGGTTAGGTTTTTCGGTAAAGGTTTTTACTTTTTTTATTTCAGAAGAGTTTTCTTCAAACTGAATATAACCATACCCTGTATTAGGATGATTTGGTTGAATTCCTAAAGTCATTAACATGTCTTCTTTAGCACAAGCCTTAAAAGAAGTCTCAATATTCTTAATAAATTCAGTTTCGTTTTCTATCCAATGATCCGATGGAGCAACTAACATCACTGCATTTTCGTTCTGTTGACGGATTTTTAAAGCAGCATATAAAATACAAGGAGCAGTGTTACGCATTGTAGGTTCAAGTAGTAGCTGTTTGTTGCTAATTTCAGGAAGTTGTTCTAATACTAATTGTTTGTAACGCTTATTAGTGGCAATTAAAATATTTTCTACTGGAATTAATTGATTAATTCTGTTGAAGGTTTTTTGTAACAAAGACTCTCCAGTTCCTAATAAATCATGAAATTGCTTAGGGTACTTTTCAGTACTTACAGGCCAAAGGCGAGAACCTACGCCACCCGCCATAATTACTGCGTAATAATTAGTATTCATACAAGTATTATTTGTTTAAAGCTACTAGTTTCACTTCTGCATTTTGGTTGAATAAATATACACGCTTGTTTTCTAAATTTAAACATTCATAGCGTGTTCTTCGTTTACTTCCTTTTTTGTATAAGGTGTCTTTAAATTGAAAAACACTACCATTAGGAACTTCAAAGATAAAATTCTTTCCGTTTTCAGATTGACCTCTTCGTAAAGCTAGTGATAAATTCACGTCAGTATCGGTACTAGCTTTCGGATTTTTTAGGTAGTTGGCTAAATATGGTAGTATATCTTTCGGATAGATTTCTGGTTGTAAAAAAGGGAGCATTAAATGTTGGAATACTGTTTTCCATTCTTTACCGTGGGGTTGTACTCTTCCAAATTTTTGATAAGTAACATGGTGAGCAATTTCATGAACTAACGTCAATAAAAACTGATAAGGGTTCAAGTTGTTATTCACTGTAATTTGCATGTGCCCATTTGGTAAGCGACGAAAATCACCGTGTTTAGTTTGACGTTCACTCACTATTTTTAAATTGATTTTGTGCTCAATAATTAAATATTCAACTAATGGAATAGCTTCTTCAGGGATGTATTTAACTAGTGTTTTTTTCAAATGTAATACTTGAATTTAAGGGGTAGAACTAGAAACTTGTAAAACTTTACCGTTGTAATACTTATTGCCAGTTAAAGCAAAATCAAAAATGTAGTTAGCCATTTCTTTTGCTGATAAAGGTGCTTCATAACCAGGGAAAGCTTCCTCCAGCATTTCTGTTTGTACAGCACCTAAGGCTAAGACGTTAAAAGCTATTTGTTGTTCTTTATATTCTTCGGCTAGTAATTCAGATAAAGTAATTACTGCACCTTTGGCAGAGCTGTAGGCAGCTAATCCAGGGAACTTCATGCTTCCTTGAATTCCTCCCATGCTACTTACAGTTATTACATGACTTCCTTTTTGCATAAACGGTAAAAGGTTTCTAGTTAATTCAGCAACTGCAAAAACATTTACTCTATATACCTCTTCAAAATCTTGTGTTGTTAATTGTTCAAAAGGTTTATTAATCAATTTTCCTGCGTTATTGATGAGAATATCTACCTTTTTCCATTCGGTAGTAACAAAACTAACCGCTTTTTCTATATCTATTTCGTTAGATAAATCAACAGAAATAGTTGTGATGTTTGAATGATTTATTTGCTCTAAAGGTTTTGTATTTCTAGATAATGCTAATACTTGATGTCCTTGATTAGCAAATTGCTGTGCTAATTCAAAACCAATACCTCTACTGGTTCCTGTAATAACAACGTTCTTCATGTAACTGTTAAAATTTAAAAAGGCAAGCTACATAAAAATCACTACATTTATTACTTAATCATTCTTAAATTATCATGAAAAAAATATTTTTTTTAGTGCTGTTTTTAACGATGTCGATTGTTTCATTTGCTCAGAATGCCTATATATTCTGCGGAAAGTTAATTGATACAGAAAAAGGTAAAATAAATAAAGAGCAAACCATTGTAGTAAATGGAAATAAAATTATTGATGTATTAAAAGGATATGTGAGCCCTGAAAATTCAGAAGATGTTGTTATAGACTTAAAAGATAAGGTAGTAATGCCAGGGTTAATTGATATGCACGTGCATATTGAAAGTGAACATAGTCCGAAATCAAGGTTGGAAAAATATATTTTAAATGAAGCTGATAGAGCGTATAATTCTGTAAAGTTTGCAGAAACAACCTTATTAAATGGTTTTACGACAGTAAGAGATTTGGGAGGAACTGGAGTGAATATTTCATTAGCAAAGGCAATTAAAGCTGGAAAAATAACTGGTCCACGAGTGTTTACAGCAGGGAAATCTTTAGCTACTACAGGTGGGCATGCAGATCCAACAAACGGTAGTAGTAGAGAATTAATAGGTAATCCAGGTCCGAAAGAAGGGGTTGTGAATTCGATTGAAGATGCTAAAAAAGCAGTACGTCAACGTTATAAAAATGGAGCTGACTGTATAAAAATTACAGCAACAGGAGGTGTGTTAAGTGTGGCTAAAAGTGGCGATAATCCACAATTTAATATTGATGAAATAAAAGCGATTTGTGAAACTGCAAAAGATTATGGGATGCACGTGGCAGCTCATGCTCATGGAGATGAAGGAATGCAAAGGGCTATTATAGGAGGAGTGAAAACTATTGAGCACGGAACTTATATGAGTGATGAAACAATGGAGTTGATGAAAAAATATGATGCATATTTAGTACCAACTATTACAGCAGGAAAAGAGGTTGAAGAGAAAGCAAAAGTAAAAGGATTTTACCCAGAAATTGTAGTGCCTAAAGCATTAGCCGTTGGTCCGCAAATACAAGGAACTTTTAGTAGGGCTTACAAAAGAGGAGTAAAAATAGCTTTTGGTACTGATGCTGGAGTATTTAAACACGGTAAGAATGGAAAAGAATTTGGATATATGGTAGAAGCAGGGATGCCAGCTATGGAGACCATTCAATCTGCTACAGTAACTAATGCTGCATTGTTAGATATGAAAAATGAGTTAGGTCAGATTAAAAAAGGTTTTTTTGCAGACATCGTCGCAGTAGACGAAGATCCAACTCAAAATATTCATACAATGGAAAACGTAGTTTTTGTAATGAAAAATGGAGTGATTTATAAAAAATAAGAGAAAATAAAAAATCCCATTTCTTAACTGTTTAGGAAACGGGATTTTTGTTTTTATGAAGAGATTTACTGTTTGATTAATTCAATTTCAAACAATTTTCCCCAATGCTTTCCTGTAACAAACAAACGATTGTTTTCAGCATCATAAGCAATTCCGTTTAAAACCTCGTCTTGATCTAAAGTTTGTTCTTTTAAAATGATATTACGTAAATCATCCAAACCAATTAATCCCTCAACAACTCCACTATTAGGATCTATGATAGCGATGGTAGATTTAACTTTTCCGTCAGTTTTCCAGTAATTAGAAAAGATTTTACCGTTTATATATTCTATTTCATTTAGTTTGTCTAAAGCTCTATCATGAGTGTATACTTGAATGTTTCTTTTTTCTTGTTGATTTTCAGGGTTTAAAAACCAAATTTTATTAGTTCCGTCAGTTTTTATTAACTCAGAGTCACTGTGTGTTAGTCCCCAACCTTCATTACTATTATCATAATTAAAAGAACCAAGTTGTTTAAAGGTTTCTAAATCATAGATGAAACCTTTACGAGCTTGCCATGTTAACCAATATATCTTATTGTTAAAAATGGTCATTCCTTCTCCAAAGTATTTAGCGTCTAAATCAATTTTTTGCAAAACTTTTCCAGTTTTGATCTCCACTTTACGTAAAGTAGATTGACCTCTACGTCCTGTACTTTCATATAAATATCCGTCTTTGTATTCTAAACCTTGAGTGTAGGCTTCTTTATCATGCGGATAGGTGTTAAGAAGTTTGTAAGAATATACAACAGGTGCTTTTTGTGCTAAAACCTCGATAGAATTGTTTAGTTTTTTAGATTTATTCGGATAAAAAGCCAAGGCAGTAACCTCGTGTTTACCTACGCCAAAATCAGCTGTATTAATTATTACACTAGATTCGTTTTTATTAACACGTTTGTTGTTTATATATAATTGAACAGAATCTATTTGATCACCGTTTAATTGTTCAAATTTTATAGCTGCTTTTTGACCTAAAGTTGTTTTCTTTGTAGTGTCAAGTTTGAATTTGTAATTGGTTTCGCTACAAGAAGTTACGAGTAAAGTAGCTATTCCTAAAGTTAAGAGTGTATAAAAACGCATATGTTTAAGAGTTATTTTCTGTATTTTAAATCTTGTTCTACAAATTAAAGCAAATTATTTGTTTGCAAATTAAAAAAAAGGGTTAAATTTGCACCCTCAAATAGCCATTGCAGGTTTTTGAATTATGAATGATTATAAAGATTTACCAACTTTATATTTTTCAACAAAAATAAAAGATTAAAATTTACAAGAGATGAAAAAAGGTATACATCCAGAAAATTATAGAATGGTAGCGTTTAAAGATATGTCTAACGGAGATGTTTTTTTAACGCGTTCAACTGCTAACACAAAAGAAACTTTAGATGTTGATGGTGTTGAATATCCATTAATCAAATTAGAAATTTCAAGAACTTCACATCCTTTCTACACTGGTAAGTCTAAGTTAGTAGATACTGCAGGGCGTATTGATAAGTTCAAAAACAAATACGCAAAATTCAAAAAGTAATTTTACGTGTTTAATAATATACGAGAAGCTCTGGCTATGTGTCAGGGCTTTTTTTATAGTTAAAATTGTATTTTTGTTCTCAAAAAAAAAGAAATGAGAGATACTATCTTATCTGTAGTTTTAGCCATTAATATTCTGTGTGGGGTATTAGTATACTTTATGCCAGATATGGGAAATGTAATATTGTTAACAATAGCAACCGCTATTACTTTATTAGCAATATATGACGCTTTTATTCAAAAGAAACACTCGTTAATGAGGGTATTTCCTGTCATTGCTCGTTTACGATGGGTTTTTGAAGAAGAGCGTGAAAAAATTCAACAGTACTTTATTGAAGATGATTTAAACGGAAAACCTATTAACCGTGAAAAGAGAAGTATTGTTTATCAGCGTTCAAAGGAAGAGATAGAAACTGTCCCTTTTGGTACTCAGCATAATGTATATGCAAAAGGGTATGAGTTTGTAAAACATTCATTGTTTCCTAAAGACCATCATAATATTGGTGGAGATAGGGTTTTAATAGGATCTGATAAGTGTTCTCAAAAATACGACGCTTCAATAGTAAATATTTCTGCTATGTCTTTTGGTTCATTAAGTAAGAATGCCATTATGGCGTTGAACCAAGGAGCTAAAATGGGGAACTTTGCACATAATACAGGTGAAGGAGGAATATCACCTTACCATTTACAAGGAGGAGATCTAATTTTTCAAGTAGGAACAGGGTATTTTGGAGCAGGAAAAAGTATAGATGGTAAACGTGTTTTTGATCCAGAAGTTTTTCAGCAAAATGCTGTAAGACCAGAAGTGAAAATGGTTGAAATAAAGCTTTCTCAAGGAGCTAAGCCAGGTCATGGAGGAATTTTACCGGCAAAGAAAAACACAAAAGAAATTGCAGCAATTCGTGCAATAGAACCTTTTACACGTGTTGATTCACCTCCAGGACACTCAGCTTTTTCTAGTTTTGAAGAAATGATCAACTTTATTCAACAAGTTAGAGATTTATCAGGAGGAAAACCAGTCGGGATTAAGTTTTGTGTAGGAGATAACGAAGAGATAGAGGCTATGATTAAAGCATTCGCTGATGCTAATAATTACCCTGACTTTATAGCTGTTGATGGAGGAGAAGGAGGAACTGGTTCTGCACCTTTAGAATTTTCAAATTACATTGGAACTCCATTGTTAGAAGGGCTTTCTTTTGTAAACAAAACATTGAAAAAATACGGGTTAAAAGGACAAATAAAGATTATAGCAAGTGGAAAGGCTATTGATGCTTTTGATATTATTAAATACTTAGCTTTAGGAGCTGACGCTATTGGAATGGCGCGTAGTTTTATGTTGAGTTTAGGTTGTATTCAAGCTCGTGAATGTAACATGGATACTTGTCCAGTAGGAGTAGCAACTCAAGAGAAAGATTTGGTAAAAGCTTTAGTTGTTGAGTATAAAAATGTACGTGTAAAGAATTACCATAAAAAAACCATTAGCGCAGTTAAAGAGATGACAGCAGCTATGGGTAAAGAATCTATCACAGAAATTGAGTCAAAACACATTTTTAGGAGGGATAGAAATGGAGAAATTACTTCGTTAGATAAGATTTATTTTCCAGAAGAAGATATGTTAATGTATTAAAAACAGTTTGTTGGAGTTTAATTCTCAAACATATCAGTTAGAACGTTACCCTAAAACGTTTGATAAAAGTTTGCGTGCTTGGAGTAACGCCGAATTGTTAGTCTTAGATTCTATTGTTAATAGAAACACAGAAACGGTACATATTTTTAATGATCGTTTTGGGGTGTGGAATTGTGCTTTACACGACAAGAAAGTTACTACGATTTGGACGTACGCTAGTCAGCAAAAAGCAATTCGTCAAAATTTAGAATTGAACAAGTTGTCTGTAGAAGTTGATTATAAAACTCCTTTAGATGATTTAGAGAGTGTTGATTTAGCACTGATTAAAATTCCAAAGTCGATAGAATTGTTTGAGTTGTTCTTACAGCAAATTCATAAAGCTTCGCATGAAAAAACTGAAGTAGTATGTGGGTTTATGACTAAATATTTTTCAGCTTCTTTTATAAAGGTTGCTGAACAGTATTTTGAAGAGGTAACGCAATCAAAAGCTTGGAAAAAAGCGCGATTATTGATATTAAAATCACCCAAGAAAAAACTACAAAAGAAAGAGCTTGTTAATACAATTGCATGGAAAAATCATGTCTTGCAACAATATTACGGAGTGTTTTCTTCTGGAAGTATTGATGTTGGTACCCAATTCTTTTTAGAAAACTTACAATTAAAACCTAATGAGTTAAAAGTATTAGACGTTGCTTCAGGAAATGGTATTATCGCTTATGAGGTAACGAGTCAAAATCCACTAGCAGAAGTAACTTTAGTAGATGATTTTAACTTGGCCATAGAATCGTCTAAAATTAACTTAGAAGGGAAAAAAGCACAGTTTGTGTGTGATGACACTTTAGAAAAATTAGATAAGAACTCGTTTGATTTGGTAGTGTCGAATCCGCCTTTTCATTTCGAACATGAGAATAACATTGAAGTGGCACTCAATCTTTTTAGGGGTGTAGAAAGTTGCTTGAAAGTAAATGGTAGGTTTTTGTTAGTTGCTAATTTACATTTGAATTATAGTACGCACCTAACAAAGCTTTTTACTTCGGTAAGAGTGTTACAACAAAATAAAAAGTTTCAAATAATAGAATGTATAAAAAAACGCTAAGAATTTTCTTAGCGTTTTTTGTTTGATTTGTAAACTTTAATACTACCAATAATATGATAGGCCAAAAAATAAATCAGTTGAGTTGATGCTAAAATTAAAACTGTCGAATTTGCTATTTGAAAAATCGGAATCTTCTCGGTCTATTTTAGAATAACCTAAACTACCTATATTAGCTTCTAAGGCAATATTTTTGTTTAAAAAATAAGTCATTCCAGGTCTCATTCCTATAAAATATTGGTTGGTGCTTCTTTCGTATGGATCAGGAGTAATATTGTTTGAATAGTCAGAATAACTATAACTAAATTCTCCTTGTAAGGAAATAGTTAATTTCTTTCCAAGTGGAAAGTGTTTTTTGATGTAAGGAAAGATTTGGTACGAGTTACCTTTTCCAATTTCACTCCCTGATTCACTTTTTGAATACCCATATCCTACACCTAAACCTATAATTAAGTTGTCGTTAATAGTGTATCCTACCTTGGGAGAGAAGTTAAAGTTAAAATATTTAGAAGTTTCAGGAGAACCTTCAAATTCATTATTACTTTTTCCAATTGAAAAATTTCCAGCAGTATACCACGTACCTTTTTCAATAGTTAATTTTTCTTTTTTTTCTTGCCCATAAGCAAATGACAATGCAAAAAGCATTGTGCATAATAGTAATTTCTTCATAATTAATTTTTCTTTTAAAGTAGCCGAAAGTACTGCTTATAATTTAACTGAATGTTAGCTTAATGAAAAATCATAGGAAAATTCCTCCTCAATAATCTGTTCTGTACAATTTTTTAAATCGTTTACAAATTCATCAATTTGAGTTTTTGTTACGTTAGGCATACAAATCACATGAGAAATATTTCCTTCAGTAGCTAACTGCCATTTATCTTTAATACTTTGTGGAGTTTTTGGTAATACGACAGTAATTGCATTAGGGTTTCTCCAAGCATTTACTCCAATTTTTTGTAACTCAGCTTCACAGTATTCAGCCACAGCTAAACTATGTTGGTAACGTTGTTGTAAACCCTCAACACCTAATTGCTTTAAGGCATACCATAAAAATAAAGGAGAATGTCCGTTACGAGAACCTGTAATGGTAGTATCAAATGATCCTATATAAGAAATGCCTTTGGCGATTCTGTCTCTGTTTGATCGTTTAGCCATTAATACTCCAGTCGGTATTGGTGAACCGATAAATTTATGACCACTGATAGAAATACTATCTGCACCATCCATAAAATCGAAAGGAAGACGAGGTTGCATAAATGGTCCAAATGATCCTGCTAAAGCAGCATCACAATGAATATAGTGGTCTTGAATCGCTAGGTTACTTAAAATTCCTTTAATTCTTCCGATATCGTCTTTAGCTTCTTTCATGGTTGTGCCAAAAGTAGCCAAAACGATTACTGGTTTATGACGATTCATACGAACAGTATTTTCAAAATCTTCATAATCCATTTCACCATTTTCTTGCGATTTAATTACAATGCTTGGAATATTTAGTAGGTGAATGTTTTTACGTACACTATAATGTGTAGATTCAGAATAGTACACCATAGCTTTAGGAAACAGTTCACGGGCAATATACAAACCATATAAATTACTTTCAGAACCACCATTAGTTACATAACCCCAAAAATCTTTCGGATTAGCTCTAAATAACTTAGCGAAAAAAGCTATAACTTCACGTTCCATTTCATGGGTTTGTACGCGGTAAGTACCTTGTTCAAAAGGATCACCAAGGTTGTTAATTGGGTATTGAAAGAACTTATTTAGTTCAGAATAGTCAAAATCTTTTGATACTGGATACCCTAAAAAAGTATCACGAGCAGTGCTTAATTCTTGCTCTAGTTTATGTAGTTTTTCTTGATTTTCTACTGATAGTTTTTGTTCGCTTTCCATGGGTGAAATTTTAAGCGGGCAAAAGTAAATGAAACAATAGTATTTGTCATTTAAAAGATTAAAAGTTAGATTATTTTTCTAATTAAATTGTTTTAGCCGTTAAATAATCTATTTGTTGTTTGTAAAGCTAGTTTTTAGTGAAGGATTTTAATCTGAGTTGTTAGTTAAGCATAAAAAAAGCTCATCAATTTGATGAGCTTTATAACTTGTAATTTAAATTTGGATAGACCTTAATTAGCAGCCTTATCAACAACAACACGATTTTCACGATTAGCAACTTCCCATGCAGTATGGAAAACTAAGCGAGCTCTGTTTTCTAACATTTCATAGTTAATTTTGTCAGGTGTATCGGTTGGTCTATGATAATCAGCATGTGTTCCATTAAAATAAAAAATAATAGGAATGTTGTGCTTAGCAAAATTATAATGGTCTGAACGATAATAAAAACGGTTAGGGTCGTTATCATCGTTATATTTGTAATCTAAGTCAATGTTTGTATATTTTTTGTTCATTGCTTCTGAAATATTGTGCAATTCAGTACTCAATTTATCAGAACCAATTAAATATACATAATTAGGATTTCCTTTGTGGCGGTCATCAACTCTACCAATCATATCAATGTTTAGATTGGAAACCGTATTTGCTAATGGGAAAATTGGATTTTCAGTATAATACTTAGAGCCTAACAATCCTTTTTCTTCTCCTGTTACGTGTAAGAATAAAATAGAGCGTTTAGGACCTTTACCAGCATCAGCTGCTTGTTTAAAAGCTTCCGCAATTTCTAAAATAGCCACTGTTCCAGAACCATCGTCATCAGCACCATTGTATATTTCACCATCTTTAATACCTTCATGATCTAAGTGAGCAGAAATAACAATTATTTCGTCTGGTTTTTCAGTTCCTTTGATGTAAGCAAGAACGTTTTCAGAATCTTTTAAAGTCATTCCTCTACGGTTGTTACTTAAGTATTCAGAAGGTACTTCTTGAAAATAATCATCACCACCTAATGGAGAAGCAATTCCTTGACTTACGTAGAAATCTTTTAAATATTTTACCGCTTTCTTTTGTCCAGGTTCACCAGTATTTCTTCCTTCAAACTCATCAGAAGCATAAATAAATAAATGTTTTCCTAAATCTTTAGCAGTAATGGTTTTGGCATATTTAGCAGCAAGATCAGTAGTAGTATCATTGTCGGTACTAGCTGTTTCTTTACTAGAACCACATGCTACCAATGCAATTGCACCTACCATGTAAAGTAATTTTTTCATCAATAATTAAGGTTTGTTTAGTTTGATTAGTATCCAAATGTAATAAAATGTTACAGGGATTCAAATTTAATTTTTCTTAATAACGAATTGTTCTAACGTTTTGTTAAAACTTATAAGTTCTTTAGGAAAAAGTTCTTCAAAAGCATTTTGCTCAATCAATTCTTGCGAAGTACCTGTATATAATTGACTTTCTGAAAGTAAAATAAACTCATCTGCTAACTGAATAGCTAGATTTACTTCATGTGTAGAAATGATGATAGTTTTACCAGTATTTTTTACTAATTTTTTTAAGAGAGAAAATACTTTGAATGTGTGGTGTATGTCTAGGTGAGCTGTTGGTTCATCCAAAATAATGATTTCGGTATCTTGGGCTAAAGCTCGAGCAATTAGTACCCGTTGTAATTGACCGTCACTTAACTCGTAAAAACGTTTGTCTTTTATATGTGTAATTTCAGTTTGTTCAATTGCCCAGAGAATCTTTTTTAAGTGTTCTTGTGTGAGTTTGTCAATCCAATTAGTGTAGGGTTGTCGTCCCAAAGCAACTAATTCAAAAACGGTTAACTGACTTAAAGGTAAACGTTCGGTTAGTACTAAACTTAAACAAGTAGAAAGCTCTTGGTTTGAATAAGAAGAAAGTTCTTTTTGATTGATTTTTACAACACCTTTTAAAGGTTTTTGAACTTTAGAAATAGTACGAAGCAAGGTTGATTTTCCAATTCCATTTTTTCCTAACAAAGCAACAAATTTCCCTTTTTCAATAGCTAAATCAATATTTGAAGCAATAAGAGTTTCTTGCTTTTTTGATTTATAACCTATTGAAAGGTTTTCTGTTTGTAAGACGGTATTTTGTTGTTGTTGCTTGATGTTTACTTATTTAATTGTTTATAACCTTAGTTTTATACATATATTTTCTTCTTTCTAATTAAAAGCCAAATAACTACAGGTGCTCCAAATAACGATGTTATTGCATTAATAGGTAAGGTAAATTCGCTTGTAGGTAATTGCGCTATACTGTCGCAAATTAACAGAATAATTGCTCCAATTAAAGCAACTGCAGGTAATAATATTTTATGGTTTGAAGTAGAAAAAATCATTTTAGCAATATGCGGAACAGCTAGTCCAACAAAAGCAATAGGACCTGAAAAAGCAGTGATTACTCCTGTAAGAATACTTGTAATTAGTAAAATAATATTTCTACTTTTTTTGATGTTGATTCCTAAGCTTTTTGCATAGTTTTCACCCAATAAAAAGCTGTTTAAAGGTTTAATAATTGAAAATGTTCCCAGAATTCCTACTAGGTAAATAATTCCAAAAACAGAAAGTTCGGTCCAAGTTAAGTTTCCTAAGCTTCCAAAGCTCCAAAATAAATATTGTTGTATTTGTTCAGCCTCACTAAAAAAAGCCAGTACGCTAATAACTGCGGATGTTAACGAACCAAACATTAATCCAATAATTAATATAGACATGGTGTTACGAACTCTATTTGCAGCTATAATAACAGCGGATAATACTAAAAAAGATCCTGCGCTAGCAGCAATGGCTAATGCCCAGTTAGAGTAAATAGCAACAAGAAAAAATCCTCCAAAAACACTAGAACCTAAAATAAGCAATGCTACACCAAGGCTTGCCCCAGAAGAGATTCCTAAAACAAAAGGACCAGCAAGCGGATTTCTAAATAAGGTTTGCATTAATAAGCCACTTATAGAAAGTCCTGATCCTACTAATATTGCGGTAATAGCTTTTGGTAGTCGGTAGCTTATAATAATGGTTTCCCAACTACTTTTTAATGTAACACCTCCTGACAATAAGTTGAAAATTTCTTTTAAAGGGATAGAAACAGATCCTAAACTAATGTTTGTAATAAATAAAACAAGCAATATTACAAACAAGAGTATAAAATGTGTTGTGTATGTTTTTGATAAGTTCAATTAGTTTATTGATTTTAAAAATGAAACTAATTGCTGAATAGCTAATCCTCTATGGCTAATGTTGTTTTTTTCTTCAGCTGTCATTTCTGCAAATGATTTATTGTATCCTTCAGGTTGAAAAATAGGATCATATCCAAAACCTTGCTCTCCTTGTTTTTTTGATAGAATTTCTCCTTTACAAACTCCGTCAAATAAAAATTGTTCCCCGTTTAAGTTTAAACAAATTGAGGTTCTAAACTGAGCATCTCTATTAGTTTGGTTATGTAATTCATTTAAGAGTTTTTGCATGTTGTTTTCTGCATTGGTAGGTTCACCTGCATATCGTGCAGAATATACTCCAGGAGCCCCGTTTAAAGCAGAAACTTCTAAACCTGTGTCATCAGCAAAACAGTTGTAACCGGATTTTTCGCTAATGTGATTGGCTTTAATTTGAGCATTTCCTTCTAAGGTTGTAGCTGTTTCTTCAATATCATCAAAACAATTAATATCTTTTAAAGAAAGTAACTCAATAGTAGTAGGAAGCATTTTTTGTACTTCAGCAAGCTTATTTAGGTTGTTAGTAGCAAAAACTAATTTCATGTATTGGTAATTAACTAAAGCAAATGTATTCAATTTTTATCATCTTTACTTGTGTTTTTCTTATTTGTAGAAGGAATACTGTTGCTTAAAGCGTTAACATAGAGAAATAAAAAAAGAGGCTTTCAAGCCTCTTTTTTTATCCTTTTATCTTTGCTAATTCTTGTTTTTTAGCGTCTATTTCGTTTTCAATTTTTAGTAAACGAGTTTCAATTTGACTAATAATAGCTTCTTTTCGCTCTATACTTTCTTTAGAAGTAGAAGCATCTTTTTTAGCTTCTTCTAATTTAGACTTCATTTTAGCTAAACCTTCTTTTCCGCTGATTAAAATTTCTTCATTAATGCTAATGTCATCTTCAAGATCGCTTATTAATGTGTTTTTCTCTTTGCTAATGTTTTGCTCCTTAGCTTTAATTTGATTGCTTAATTGTTTCAATTTTTCTTCTTCTAAACGTAACGTTTCTTGCTCTTTTAAGTAAGCTAATTCTCTAGCTTTTCTTTCTTCATCTAACTTTTTACGAGCTTCTTCAAGTTTTTGCTTTTGTAAAAGAATTTCTTTTTGCTCACTACTAATATTATCGTCATAAGCAACCTCAGTGTTTTGAGTTGTGTTTTCAACTTTTTCTACAGGTTGTTCTTTTTTAAGTTTTCTTGCTAGTTTTCTTTCAAGAGTAGCTAGATCTTTTTTATGTAAATCAATTTGAGAATTTAACTTGGTAAGTCTTTGTTGCATATTCGCAACGATTTTTTCTTTTCTTTCTACTTCTTGTTTTGTAGCCTTCTTGCTGTTTTTAAAACGCTCTAAGTTACCTTTTACACGTTTTAAAGCTGTAACGCCGCTCATTAAAATCTCTTCATTAGCACTAATTTGGCTTTGTTTGTTTTTAACTTGAGCTTTTAAAGTTTTAATATCGTCTTGGGCTGAAATTTGTTGTACACTAATAAGGGATACAAAAAAGATTGAAACTAATAATCTTAATGCTTTCATTTTAATAAGTTTTATTTTTCGGGGCGCAAAAATATAGCTTATTACTAAAAGAACATTGTTTTGTTGAAGGTTTTTTAAGAATGAAAAAAAATGCTATTCATGATGGTAAGGTTCGTTACGTAAAATGGTAAAACCACGGTAAATTTGCTCCACAATAAATAAACGAATCATTTGGTGAGAAAACGTCATTTTAGATAACGATAACTTTCCTTGCGATTTTTGATAAACAGCTTCTGAAAAACCATAAGGACCTCCAATAACTAACACCAGTTGTTTAATACCAGAGTTCATTTTCTTTTGTAAATATTTTGAAAACTCTACAGAAGTATGTTGTTTTCCTTTATCGTCTAATAAAACTAACTGATCTGTAGGCTGAAGCTTTGCTAAGATAAGCTCTCCTTCTTTTTCTTTTTGTTGAGACTCACTTAGGTTTTTAACGTTTTTAATGTCAGGAATAATTTCCAACTCAAACTTTACGTAATGTTTTAATCGGTTTTGATATTCGTCAATTAATTGCTGCAACTGTTTATTGTCAGTTTTGCCTATAGCGATTAGTTTTATTTTCATACGGCAAAATTACGAATGTTTTATAAACTCTTAAAGGGATAGGTTTAAGTGTAGAAAAGAGTTATTAATTATACAGGTTGTTGTGTGTGGTTATTATTCTAATTAACTATTGCTATAATTCTCAATGGCGCACCACTACCATTTTTAATTTTCATTGGTAATGCAATTATTTTAAATCCAATACTAGGTAGTTTATCTAGATTGGTTAGATTTTCAAAAGCTGGTATGTTTTGAGTGAGTAATATAACATGACTTTCAAAATATTTAGATTGACCATAATCGATACTTGGTGTATCAATTCCAATAGCATTGATGTTTCGTTGTTCAACTAACCATTTTGCTGCTTCTTTAGACAATCCAGGAAAGTGTAGTTTTTCAACCGCATCTTCACCTCGTTCAGCCGTTCCCATATATTTAACTTTATCAGGATAGTATTTAGAAAACCCTGTTTCTAATAAAATAATACTTCCATTAGGGATTTTGATTTTCTCTTTATTTTCCCACGCTAAAAAATCATCAATTTTTATTAAGTAGTCAGGATTGTTAAGTGTTTTTGAAGAAACATCAATTTTAATAGCAGACCCAATTAATTTTTCGAGAGGAATTTCATCTACAGTTTGGCCTTTTTCAGCAAAATGGATAGGTGCATCTATATGGGTTCCGCCATGCTCTGCAGTACTAAAATTATTTGCGGAATAATAAAACCCTTTATCTGTTTGTCCTTTAAAAACAGTGTCTAATTTAAACTCTTTTGCTGTAACCCAATATATAGTCTCATTAGAATATACATGAGATAAATCTATAATTTTGCCTTCTGAGAAGTTTGTTTGGTCTGATTTATTAGATTCTGGCGTTTTGGTCTGTTTCTCATTACATGCCAACAGTAAAAAAAGGAATAACTGAATTAAATAAAATGGTTTTTTCATTTTTTTAAATTTAAAACTCTAGATGATTTTTAATCACGCACAACATGTTTGTATATGGTTAGGTGCATGTTTAAACACTAAATTTAGCAAATACAAATCAAACTAAAAATCCGATAGGATTTTCAGAAGTAGGCGAGGACAAGCAATTACTTATAGCCATTGTTACCTGCTGTGCTTTATTCATTATTATACTTTTGCTTTTAAAAAGAAATCATCTAATGCTTCCTTTAGTTTTTTATTTTCCATAGACAAAGCTTTTTTTCTAATGTCATTCGGTTTGAAATATGAAACCTTATATTTTGAAGCGGACGAAGAGATGTATTCTAGTTTTTCGATTGCATCATCTGTAAAATCACCTGTTGACCAAAATTCAAATTCAATTTTTTTCTTTTTCCAAGTTTCCTGTTTTTCAGCCCATTTTTTAAATGCTGGAATTTTTTCTCCTAGCCATTTATCTATCGTTTTCAAGTCTATTTTAGAACGCTTTGCTTTACATTCCGCTATAACTATTTTGTCACTGTAGATAGCTAAAACGTCCATTTCGTGGCGAGAATCATTTTCATAAACTTCACGTCCTAAATCAATACTATTATTACTGTCTATAGAATGGATGTGACCAATGACAAACTCAAAAAGTGCTCCTCTTATGTTATTAGCTAAACCTTCATTGTATTTTTTAAGTTCTTTAATTAAATCTAAATATTTTTCAGGTGAGGATTTCAAGCTTGCACCTGCATTGTTTAGAACACTAATTAATTCCTTAAGCGTGTTAGCATATTTTTGACCAAATAATTCTTTAATAAAACCAATTGCTATCCCGTGAAATTTTAATGCAGTTAATGCCTCCTTGCTCAAATCATCTACTATTAGAAAAGGGATAATTCTTGAAGCATTATTAAAACTTTGAATATGTTTTATTTTTTCAATAAAGAATGAAACATCTTTTTCATTTATTGAAGTTCCAATAATAATATCAGCTAATACAAATCCAGGTTTACTTCCTTGCATTAATCCTGTAATATTTGAGACACCTTTAAAAGCCCATCTAAACTTCCCAAATTCTGCATATTTTTCAGCAGTGTTGTATAAAATCAATCCTATATTTTTATTTAAAGTACCAAAGTCGGTCAGAATATTTTCTTTGATTGCCTCAATTGTTTTATAGGTTAATGAATTTAAATTGGTTCTTTTTAGTTTTGGGGAAATATAATAATATTCACTGTTGTAGTTGAGTATATTAGATTTAATAAATTTTTGAATTATTTTTTTGAAAGGTAAATGTCCTTTTAATGCTACTATTGGGTAATTAGTATAACATTCCAAGAACTTTTGATTAATAATACCTCCGTGTAATTCTAGAGCATTTAAGGTATACCAATATTTTTTGCCGTTTTCGAACATTGCTTTGTTCAATGAGTCAAATAAAAGTCCGTCGTCAATATGTTTTTCTAAATAGCACAAGGATAAATTACTAATGAAGTATCCTTTAATTTTAAGTATATTCTTATTACGAGCAACCCTTTGGCTAGCTGTATTGTAATTGATATTTTCTGATTTTTCTATTAGACTAGATAATTCATTTGACATCAAAGGCCCTCTTGTATCTAATATCTTTTCTATTGATGTCATATCACACTGTATATAGACAAACTCTTTAGAGTTAAGAGTGTTCTCATTTTTTTTTTGAGTTAGCCCAATGAATACGTTATTTTTTCTTGAAAAATCGAAAAAAAAGCTGTCATATCAATATTTAGAATAGTTTTTTTCGCATTGCAGGCAACGTTTATGTATAAGAATAGTGCGGTTTTGCGTCCGAGGATTTTCCGCAGGAAAATCAGAGTGACCAAATGCGCGCTGCCTTTGGGTTTTGTACTAAACTACGCATTATTTTTATACAGTGTTAGCAAACGTTTTTTAAATTTCAGTTAGGTGTTCAGGTATTTTGTTGTCAAAAATAAATTCATTTAGGTCAGTCGGATAATCTTGGTTATGAATAATGAACGTCAAATCATCTTCAAAAAGTAATTTAAGTCCGAAACTCATTGTATTTGCATCTTTCCGAACAAGTTCTTTCCAATCCAATAATTTTTTATTGAGATATTTATCAAAATCAGCGTAATGATTTTTTATCGAGTCAATAGGGAATTCAAATCCGTCTTCCATATCAGAGTATAATTGTTTATCCAATTCCTTGATTTCATAAACTTTGGTCATTTCGTCGGTTGTCACTATTCTAATCCATTTGTCAAATTTTAGAAATGTCGAATTGATTTTATCAATCAACTCTCCATTTAAATAAAATGATTGGATTTTACCTTCTAGAAGTCTTTGTCCGATTACAGAATTTAATATGTCAGTTCCCTTTTTCAAAATGTTTGCTAACTTGTTTATATAGACGTATAATACATCGTTATACAACCATTTTGGTAGGTTTATGATTGTATTTTATGTTTGTTTATACTTTTACGAACTTACTAATAATAATTTAATTTTCTTACGGAATCCCATAACCTCCCTTAAGTAACCTATCTATACGGAGGGCCCGCAACCCAACCTACAATAGATTTACGAACTCCTTTGGTAATGGGAGTTACGCGATGCATCATAAATGACGGAAAAACAATGATGGTTCCTTTTTTTCTAGGAGCACTTACAATTTTCTGATTAAACATAAACTGTAAATCACCACCTTCATACTCATCGGGGTCAGATAACTGCATAGAAATACTCAACTTTCTATCAGAAATTTCACCCGCACCAAAATCCAAATGCCAGTCAAAGAAATCTCCTTTTGTGTAGCTAGCCAATTGCAAATTGTTGTGAAAACCTAACAAATCAAACCAATACCGTTCGTTATTACATTGAATAGCTAAACCTGCCAATCGGTTGTATATCCATTCGTTTTCTGGGTTGTTTTCAATAAACACCACAGCACTTTTTCGAAGTTCATCATCATAGGTGTCGGTTCCGCTAAGCGTTGCTTTAATTTTTTGATTGTCATCCCATAGGTTAAGGATTCTTTCTGTTTCATGCGGAAGAAATAACCCATTATAATGCACAAATTCAGCAAAATTATGTTTCAACGGAAGACCAAAAGGGTAGTTTATAGCCATAGTATATAAGTAGTTAAAAGCGAAGAAAAAGTAAGTTTCTCGTTATAAAAATTAGGTTTTTAACAGCAAAGTATAAAAAAAACAGTCAATAACCATAAAAAGCATTCCGTAAAAGCAAGTATTTTAACCAAGAGTGTCAAGTAGTAAGTAATAGCTTTCAGTTTTTTAAAATAATGGCAACCCTTTTAGCCAAAAGAACAAGGTTCATTTTAATAATTATAAAGCTGTTAAGTATTAGAATAAAACTGTAGAAGTTGTAGAACTTTGTTAGCAAAGGAGTGATAAAAATTATCAAACAATAAACTAATAACTCAAAACGGAGAACTAAAAATAGTTGTATTTTTACGTCAATAATTCAAAACTATGATTTCAAAAGAACAATTTAATAAAGAGTTAGATTTAATTATAGCCAATGCTATTAGAGAAGATATAGGAGACGGAGATCATACCTCATTATCATGTATTCCTGCCGATGCAAAAGGTAAAGCAAAGCTATTGGTAAAAGACGAAGGAGTAATTGCTGGGGTAGAATTTGCTAAAATGGTGTTTAATTATGTTGACCCAGAATTAGAAGTAGAAACCTTAATAAAAGATGGAGAAAAAGTAAAGTATGGAGATATTGTTTTTTATGTTTCAGGAAAATCACAATCTATATTAATGGCAGAACGTTTGGTGTTAAATGCCATGCAACGTATGAGTGCTATAGCAACCAAGACTAAGTTTTTTGCAGACCTGTTAGAAGGAACAAAAACTAAGGTGTTAGACACTCGTAAAACAACACCAGGAATCCGTGCTTTAGAAAAATGGGCAGTAAAAATAGGAGGTGGAGAAAATCATCGATTTGCCTTATACGATATGGTAATGATTAAAGACAATCATATTGATTTTGCAGGTGGAATTACACAAGCAATAACCAAGACTAAGAAATACCTAGCGGAGAAAGGACTAGATATTAAAATTATTGTGGAAGCACGCAGTTTAGAAGAAATTGAAGAAATTTTACAAAACGAAGGGGTGTATAGAATTTTGATAGATAATTTTAACTATGAAGATACCCGAAAGGCGGTAGCAATGATAGGAGATACTTGTTTAACAGAATCTTCTGGAGGAATTAACGAAAAGACTATTAGAGCGTATGCAGAGTGTGGTGTTGATTTTATTTCGTCTGGAGCCTTAACACATTCAGTATATAATATGGATTTAAGCTTAAAAGCAGTCGATTAATATAACTTACTTACTACATCATGAAAAAACAACTATTACTCATAGCAACGCTAGTAGTAGCTATGTCGTGTAAAACAGAGCAAACTAAAAAAGAAACCACTTCAAACATGGTAGAAAACCCATTATTAGTAAAAAGCAGTTTACCTTATGGTGCACCTGATTTTACTAAAATAAAAAACGAACACTTTATGCCTGCAATTTTAAAAGGTATGGAAGTTCAAAATGAAGAAATTGCTAAAATTATAGCAAATACAGAAGCTCCAACATTTGAAAATACAATTATAGCTTTTGAAGAAAGTAGCAAAACGTTAGATAATGTTGAGGCAGTTTTTTATGCTTTAGCAGGAGCACATACGAACGATACAATTAAAGACAATCAAAAAGAATTAGCTCCAAAGTTTTCTAAACACAACGATGAAATTTTATTAAACACCAAGTTGTTTGAAAAAATAAAAGCGGTACACGATAATTTAGACAACTTAGATTTAGATGCAGAGTCTAAACACTTGGTAAAAGAACAATATAAAAAGTTTGTAAAAGCAGGTGCTAACTTATCTGAAGAAAAGAAAAACGAGTTAAAAGAAATTAATGCAGAGTTAGCAAGCTTATCTAACGACTTCGGAAAAAAGTTATTAGATGCTAGTAAAAAAGGAGGTTTAACGGTTACCAATAAAGAACAGTTAAAAGGACTTTCTGAAGAAACAATTAAAGGATTAGAGAAAGACGGAAAGTACGAAATTCAATTAATCAATACCACGCAACAACCTTTATTACAAACTTTAGAGAATAGAGAAATTCGTAAACAATTGTTCGAAAAATCTATTCACAGAGCAGATGCGGGTGAGTACGATACAAGCGATTTAGTAAAGAAAATGGCTTCGTTACGTGCTAAGAAAGCACAAATTTTAGGTTTTGACAACTTTGCTAGCTGGAGCTTACAAGGAACAATGGCTTCTACACCAGATAAAGTTTTTGAAATGTTCAACGGATTAATTCCTGGTTCATTAGAAAAAGTAGCTGCTGAAACAAAAGAAATTCAAGCAGAAATTAACAAAGAAGGAAACGACTTTACTTTAGCTCCATACGATTGGAATCATTTTGCTGAAAAAGTACGTAAGTCTAAGTACAACTTAAATGAAGATGAGGTAAAACCATACTTTGAGTTAACCAATGTGTTAGAAAAAGGAGTGTTTTATGCTGCAACAAAATTATACGGAATTACCTTTAAAAAACGTACCGACATTCCTACCTATCACCCAGATGTGGTAGTGTATGAAATTTTTGAAGAAGATGGTAGTAAGTTAGGATTGTTCTACGGAGATTTCTTTGCAAGAGATAGTAAAAGAGGAGGAGCGTGGATGAGTGCTTTTGTAAAGCAATCTAAATTAAGAGGTCAAAAGCCAGTAATCTACAACGTTTGTAACTATCCAAAACCAGCAGAAGGAGAACCAGCATTAATTAGTTTTGATAATGTAGAAACTACCTTCCATGAGTTCGGACATGCGTTACACGGTTTATTCGGAAATCAAAAATATGCATCAATTTCAGGAACAAGTACAGCAAGAGATTTTGTAGAGTTCCCATCGCAGTTTAACGAAAACTGGGCAACACATCCAGAGGTATTAAACAACTATGCATTGCATTATAAAACAGGAGAAGTAATTCCTGATGCATTATTACAAAAAATTAAAGATGCAGGAACGTTCAATCAAGGATATTCAATTATTGAAAACTTAGCATCTTCTAATTTAGATATGCAATGGCACACTATTTCAGCAGATACTACAATTGAAGATGTAGCTAAATTTGAAGAAGAAGCTTTGGCTAAAATGAAGTTAAAGATTGATGAGGTACCACCAAGATATCGTTCAACGTATTTTGCACATATTTTTAGTGGAGGATACGGTGCAGGATATTACTCGTATTTATGGACAGAAATGTTAAGTCACGATGCGTACGATTGGTTTAAAAACAACGGATTGTTAACTAGAGAAAACGGTCAGAAGTTTAGAGAGCAAATCTTATCGAAAGGAAACACGATGGATTATGCAGAAATGTATAGAGTTTTTGCAGGAAGAGATCCACAGGCAGAACCAATGCTAAAAGCAAGAGGGTTACAATAAATGAATGATTTCTTTGACAACGAAACATTTACAAAGGTTGATTTTACAGTAACAAAAATCAACAAAGGAGAATATGACAGCTGTACGTTCGAGAACTGCAATTTCGAGAACGTACATGCTTCAAATATTGAATTTTTAGAGTGTGAGTTTATCAACTGTAATTTTAGTAATACAGTGGTAAACCACACTTTTTTTAAAGATTGCACTTTTGAAAATTGTAAAATGGTTGGGGTAAAGTTTAATGAATGCAACAACTTTTTGCTAGAAATGAGCTTTCATAACTGCCAGCTAAACTTATCTTCTTTTTACCAATTAAAAATTCCTACTACAAAATTTATAAGTTGTAATTTGCAAGAAGTAGATTTTGTTGAAGCTGACCTAAGTAGAGGTCTCTTTAAAGATTGTGATTTAAAAGGAGCAATTTTTGATCAGACGAATTTAGAAAAAACAGATTTTACAACTGCTACTAATTTTGCAATCGATCCTGAAAATAATAGGGTTAAAAAAGCAAAATTTTCTAATGAAAATATTGCAGGACTATTGTATAAATATGATATTGTGGTGGAGTAAGGAAGTAAAAAAAAAATAGCTAAACCCAAATATGACAAAACCAATAGAAGATAACCTAGAAAAAATCCCAGTAATTAACTGGCTTGTGGCCTTCGGAAAAAAAATTAAAATTCCGGGGTTAGAAGGAATGTCTTTGTATGATGTACTTGAAATGTATGTTATTGGTATTGTAAAAGGAGCATTAACTACAAGGGCAGGAGGTATTGCTTTTAGTTTCTTTATGGCAATCTTTCCATTCTTATTATTCATTTTAACACTCATTCCCTACATTCCAATTGAAGGGTTTCAAGAAGGACTACTTTCATTGATGCAAGAAGCATTGCCTCCAAAAACTTTTGAGGCGGTAGATCTTGTAATAAAAGATATTATTAACAATCAATACGGTGGATTATTGTCATTCGGTTTCTTAGCCTCTATTTTTTTAATGACCAATGGTGTAAATGCAATATTTGGTGGGTTTGAATATTCTTATCATGTAACCGAAGTAAGAAATGTTTTAAGAGCCTATTTTATTTCGTTAGCAGTATCGTTGCTAATGTCATTTTTCTTAATCGTAACGGTAACACTCATTATCTTTTATCAAATAGCCTTAACAAGAATTCACAAAATTGGATGGTTAAACACAGGAGATTTAGACTTGTTTTACTACGGAAGAGGTTTCTTGTTTTTAGTAATGATTTTTACCATTGTATCTTTACTCTTTAGGTACGGAACCAAACAAGGTAAAGATGTGAAATTCTTTTCTCCAGGTGCTATTTTAACTACAGTAGTATCTATGTTTACCTTTTACTTATTTGGAATTTATGTAGTAAAGTTTGCTCAATACAATCAGCTATATGGCTCAATTGGTACCCTGTTAATTTTAATGTTGTTCGTGTGGTTAAATGCTATTATTTTACTCTTAGGTTTTGAGTTAAACGCCACGATTTATCGTTTAAAACGTAAAAATAAAGCGACCGCTAAATAACATTATTCTTCATATTTTTTCGGATATTTGCAGGCTAAATAGAACAATAAACAATTATCAATAAACAATAATCATAAACTGATTACTGGTAATTGATAAATGATAATTAAAAGAATATGAAACCAGGAATCCCAAAAGGAACAAGAGATTTTTCATCAACAGAAGTAGCAAAAAGAAACTATATTTTCAATACAATTAAACATTCGTTTGAAAATTTCGGATTTCAACCTATTGAAACACCAAGTTTTGAAAACTCTTCTACATTGATGGGGAAATATGGTGAAGAAGGGGATAGATTGATTTTTAAAATCTTGAATTCTGGTGATTATTTAAAGAAAGTAGATGAAAACTTATTGGCAGATAAAGACAGTCAAAAAGTTACTTCAAAAATTTCTGAAAAAGCATTGCGTTACGATTTAACAGTTCCGTTTGCACGTTACGTAGTACAACACCAAAACGAAATTACATTTCCATTTAAACGTTACCAAATTCAACCAGTTTGGAGAGCAGATAGACCACAAAAAGGACGTTTCCGTGAGTTTTATCAATGTGATGCCGATGTGGTAGGAAGTACTTCATTATGGCAAGAAGTTGAGTTTGTACAATTATATGATGCTGTTTTTAGTAAGTTAGGATTAAAAGGTACGACTATCAAAATCAATAACCGAAAAATCTTATCAGGAATTGCTGAGGTAATTGGTGCATCAGACAAGTTGATTGATTTTACAGTGGCTTTAGATAAGTTAGATAAAATAGGAAAAGACGGTGTAGTTAAGGAGATGTTGGAGAAAGGAATTTCTGCTGAAGCTATTGAAAAAGTTGATCCGTTATTTAATTTTTCTGGAAGTAATCAAGATAAGTTAGCTTCTTTAGAGGCTATGTTACAAGGTTCGGAAGAAGGGTTACAAGGAGTGGCTGATTTGAGAACCGTAGTTAATAAAGTAGAAAGTTTAGGGCTAGATTCAGCAAGCTTAGAATTAGATGTAACCTTAGCTAGAGGATTGAACTATTACACAGGGGCTATTTATGAAGTAGCAGCTCCAGAAGGTGTAAAAATGGGTTCTATTGGTGGTGGTGGTCGTTATGACGACTTAACAGGTATTTTTGGTTTAAAAGATGTTTCTGGAGTAGGAATTTCTTTTGGATTAGATAGAATTTACTTGGTAATGGAAGAGTTAGGACTGTTTGAAGCAGTAGAATTACCAAAGCCTAAAGTATTGTTTTTAAATTTTGAAGAAAGCGAGAGTTTAGAAAAGGTAAAAATTATAAAAACATTACGTAGTAATGACATAAAGGCAGAGATGTACCCTGATATTGCAACAAGCAATAATCAACAAAAAAAGCAGTGGAAATATGCTATAAACAGAGAAATTGAGTTTGTAGTAACTACTGTTGAAAACGGTACACTTGTTGTTAAAGATATGGTGGCAGGAGAGCAAACTACTTGTTCTTTAGACGAATTGATAAATAAAGTGCAGTAAATTACCAACAATGTTGTAAATTTGCGCCCTACTAATTTTTAGATAGAAATGTTTGAAGTGAACAGCAACAAAATGAATGACGATAGAATAGACGAAATAGGAGAGAACCACATAGGTACATCGGCAAAAACACCTTTACGTGCAGATGCTTTCGATATTTCTGACAAAGAAAAAATTGAAAAAATTCAAGAAAGTGTTAGAGAAATTCTTGAAACTTTAGGAATGGATTTAACAGACGATAGTATGAAAGGTACTCCTAAAAGAGTAGCTAAAGCTTTCGTAAATGAGTTGTTTATGGGGTTAAATCCAGAAAACAAACCAGAAGCATCAACATTTGACAATACGTACAAGTATGGTGAAATGTTAGTTGAAAAAAATATCATTGTGTACTCAACTTGTGAGCATCATTTATTACCAATTATTGGTAGAGCGCATGTTGCGTATATTTCTAATGGTAAAGTAATAGGTTTATCTAAAATGAATCGTATTGTAGAGTATTATGCTAAGCGTCCGCAAGTACAAGAGCGCTTAACGATGCAGGTAGTACAAGCAATGCAAGAAGCATTAGGAACGCAGGATGTTGCTTGTGTTATCGATGCAAAACACTTATGTGTTAACTCAAGAGGTATTAAAGATATTGAAAGTAGTACAGTTACTGCTGAGTTTGGTGGAGCATTTAAAAACAAAGAAACCAAGCGTGAATTCTTAGATTACATAAAATTAAATACTGATTTTCAATAGAAAATAAAGTTTAAATAAATAAAAAAGCTCATTCAAAAGAATGAGCTTTTTTTGTTTAGGATTTTACCTTAAGTCTTTTATATCCAATTAAAAAGAAGAATAAACTAAAGATAATTTTTATGCTTAAGTAAAAATATTTATCTGTTGTATTCCAAGAGAAAAGCAACTTGTATAGCTCTTTATTTTCTAAGAATTGAACAATACCATCAAATAGTATAACCAAACCAAAAACAAAATAAAAATAAGGCATTACTTTACTCATTACTGAACAGGGATTTTAATTTCGTATAGTTTTCTACTACGGTTGTTTAAGTGATTTTCACGTAACCAAGAATTATGTAGTTTCAAATCTTTGTAGGTAGTTCCGAACTTTTTAGCAAATAAGGCAATATTGGTAATAGCAGTATCAACTTTTACAGTGTAGGTTTCAGGTAAAGTGTATAAATCTCCTTTATCGAATGTAAAACCGTATTTTTCAGGATTCGTGATGATTTCTTTTAAAGCTAAAATTCTGAATACATAACGCTCAGTTTCATCAGGTAATAAAGCATCGTAATAGCTAGTAACTCCTTGAGCTTCTAGTCTTTTAGAAACACCATAATTCCCTGCGTTATAAGCTGCAGCAGCAAGTGTCCAAGAACCAAAACGCTCTTTTGATTTTTTTAAATATTCAGCAGCTACTTCTGTAGATTTTTCAATATGATAACGCTCGTCTACATTATTGTTGATTTCTAATCCATATTCTCTACCTGTTTGTTTCATAAAGTGCCACATACCTGCAGCTCCTACATTAGATGTTTCATCGATAAAACCACTTTCAGCTAAGGCTAAAAATTTAAAATCGTCAGGTAACCCATGTTTTTTTAATAATGGTTCTAAAATAGGGAAGTACTTGTTGGCGCGTTTTATTAGTAGTAACCCATTAGACTGCCAATAGGTATTTACTAATAATTCACGATCCATTCGTTCTTTAATGTCTGGTTTTTCTAACGGAACACGTTCTCCTGCTAAATTTAAATCATCAGGTAACTTTAAAGCTTTAACTTCATAGGTTTCAGCTACATTTTTAATAGTTGGTTCGTTAGACTTACTAATAGTATTGGTAAATAATATTCCTACGAATACTATAGTTATAATTGATAAAAAGCGGATTGATTTATTCATTTTTTCTTTAGTTTTTGTTGAAATTGGGGTGTGGTATTTAATCCATCAAAAAACATTCCTTTTTTAGTATTTCAGAAATTGTTTTTGCTTTGTTCAAAATCATTACATGCGTACCATTCTCAATTTCAATAGAGTTCTTAATATGTTTTATAGGGAAAACTTCATCTTTTTTTCCATGAATATGAATTATATCTTTTAATGGTTCTTTTTGCTGCCAATGTAACACATTGTATATAGCCCATTGTAAATAATCTTTATCTCTTATAGATAAATATATTTTATAAAGTTCTGCTCGTTTTTTTAAATAATCATTGAAAAAGTAATGTTCGTAACTTTCAATGTTTGCTATAATTTTTGAAGGGAAAAGTTTATAGGCTTTTGTTATTTGAGCTAGTTTTAGCCGTCTTGGTAACTCTTTATTACTTTTAATGCTAGAGATGATAATCACCTTTTTACAATCGATAATTTTACTCATTTCTTGCACGATAATTCCACCAAAAGAAACTCCTACTAAGATAGGGTTTTTATGTTGAATTTTAGCACATAAACGTAGCGCATATTCTTCAATGCTTTCGTTAATAGAGGTTGGTAGCATCCAATCTAAAAAGTGCAGTTCAAAATGTTCTTCAGGTAAAGAAATACGCTCAAATATTTTGGTATTGGCAGCTAAACCAGGGACAAAATACAAGTGAGTTTTAGGCATTATTCAATAAACTTTTTGTCTAATAAAATACCGTCAATATATTCGTGTACGTCAATAAGCTCATCAGGAATATCTTTCCATAAACGAATTAAGATTTGTTTTCCATCATGAACTATATAAGTACTAGATAAATCTGGAATTTTAGGGTTGCTATAAACATCTTTAAAACTAGCAAAATCCTTTTTGTTAAGCTTATTGTTTAACTCTTGCAGTTGTTTTTCTGATAGTGTAAATTTTTGTGTTCCTTTTACTAATACGTATTCAATTCCGTTGTAAAGAACATTTCCTTCTTTATCAATAGAAACAGAATATACGGGACAGTCACCAAAACAAGGAGTTTTGATAATTCTTAAAAGGTTATTTTTTTCTTCGGAAATAATGTTAGTTAATTTTTCTTCTGAGTTGGCATCAACTAATCTAAACTCTCCGCTTTCCTGTAGTTTATCAATCCAAAAATCACGCTTGCCTTCAGGAACTTCAACAATGCCTATTTTTGAAGCATCAGTTTCATAAGCCATTTTACTCCAAGTTAAGCCGCTATTTTTTATAAGTGATTTTACATCATCAATACTTTTAGCGTTTTTAAGAACAATAATTAACTCATTTTGAGAAGCTATAGGTTTTGTAACTTCTTCTTCAATAATTGTTTCTTTTTCTATTGGCTCTGCTAATTTGGGTTCAGAACTTTTTTTAGGAATACCACAAGAGATTCCTAAGGCTAAAAAAGAGTATAATAGGTACTTCATAAATGAGTTTTTTGATTGTGTGAACTAGTTGACAAGTTAAGCAATAACTCCAGCATCCACAAAATCAAAACGAACTAAACCATCTTCATCTATTTTTGTTAACGTAACAGTATGTAATGTATTTACCAATTCAGGATTCCAAGGAGCCTTAACTTTTACATAGTTTTCTGTAAAACCGTGGATATATCCTTCTTTATTTTCACTTTCAAATAAAACTGTTAAGGTATTACCTAACTGACTTTCATAAAAAGCTCTACGTTTTTTAACAGATAATCCGCGTAGCATTTTACTACGTTTTGCACGTGTTTTCTTAGGTACCACACCGTCCATTTCAACAGCTTCTGTGTTTGGTCTTTCAGAATAAGTGAAAACGTGTAAGTAAGAAATATCTAAGTCTGCTAAATAGTTGTAGGTTTCTAAAAATAATTCATCTGTTTCACCGGGGAAACCAACAATAACATCTACACCAATACAAGCATTAGGCATAACCTCTTTAATTTTTGCTGCTCGATCGGTATAAACTTTACGTAAATAACGACGTTTCATTTTCTTTAAAAGCGTGTCGCTACCTGACTGTAATGGAATATGAAAATGTGGAACAAATATGTTTGAGTTTGAAACAAAATCAATCGTTTCATCTTTTAATAAATTAGGCTCAATTGAAGAGATTCGTAAACGATTAATTCCCTCAACTTTATCAAGTGCTTGTACCAACTCTAAAAAAGTATGTTCGTGCTTTTTGTTACCGAATTCTCCTTTTCCATAGTCACCAATATTTACTCCTGTTAAAACGATTTCTTTAATACCTTTCTCAGAAATTTCTTTAGCATTTTTCAATACGTTTTCTAACGTATCACTACGTGAAATTCCACGTGCTAACGGAATGGTACAATAAGTACACTTATAATCACATCCATCTTGTACTTTTAAGAAAGCACGAGTACGATCTCCAATAGAATATGAACCTACATAAAAATCAGCATCTTCAATCTCACAAGAATGTACTTCCCCAATATCATTTTTGGTTAAGTCGTTAATATAGCTAGTTACATTAAACTTTTCAGTAGCACCCAATACTAAGTCTACACCATCAACAGCAGCTAATTCTTCAGGTTTTAATTGCGCATAACATCCTACACCAATAACAAAAGCCTCTTCATTTTTCTTTAAGGCAGACTTTACAATACTTTTAAAACGTTTATCAGCATTGTCTGTTACCGAACAGGTGTTAATTACATATATATCTGCTTTTTCTTCAAACTCAACACGCTCAAACCCTTCATTTACAAAGTTTCTAGCAATGGTTGAAGTTTCCGAAAAATTTAATTTACATCCTAAGGTGTAAAAAGCTACTTTCTTATCTACATTCATCTTTTCTCTGTCCTAAATAAAAAACAAAAGCCTTGTACAAGTCTTTAATTTTTTAGAAGTTCGTATAGTTTATTTAATCTACTACTGCTTAAAGCAGTTTTGGGTTTGCAAAAGTACGATAATATTCATGATTTTTGAAACGAAAAGATTACTTATTCGAAAGCTTCAAGTTGTTGATATAGAACCTTTTTATGAGTTAGAAAGTAACCCTAGAGTATTGCAATATGCAACTGGGGAACCTAAAAATTTAGAAGAAAGTAAAGAGGATTTAAAACAGCTGATAGCACGATACACTAATAAAAAAAATGATTTTTGGATATATGCCATAGAACGTAAATCAGACAATGAATTTGTAGGTACGGTTGCTTTGGTAAAAGATGAAGAGGGAAATGATGAAATAGGATATCGGTTTATAGAACGATACTGGGGTAATGGCTTTGCAACAGAGCTTTGTGAAGGATTAATACAGTACTGTAAATCGGTAGGAATGAAAAAACTTATTGGGTGTGTGGTGGATGAAAATATAGCTTCCGCTAAAATATTAGAACGATTTAACTTTGTTGCGATAGAGAAATTTATAAGTGACGATATTGGCTTACCAGAAACAAAATATGAACTAATTTTATGATAGTAGATAATTTAAAACCTCCGTATTACGCAGTAATTTTTAGCACAACTCTTTCAGATGATACAGAAGGATATTATGAAATGGCTGAAAAAATGGACAATTTAGCTAAAGAACAAGAAGGGTACTTAGGAGTAGAATCAGCGAGAAGTGATGTAGGGATTACGGTTTCTTATTGGGAAAGTTTGGATGCTATCTTAAAATGGAAAAATAACATAGAGCATACTGAAGCTAGAAATATAGGAAGAGAGAGATGGTATAAGAAATATCAACTTCGAATAAGCAAAGTAGAAAGAGAGTATGGATTTGATAAAGGTTAATAGATAAGGTAGTAAATTTATGTACGCAGCACTAAATAAATTTTTAAGTAAGTTTTTTAAGAAAAGCACCATATTTAAGTATGGGTTTAACTTATCTCCAATGTACAAAAGATCTACAGGAAAAATAATATATGTATCTGATGACTTATTGAATGTGAAAGTGAAAATTCCTGTTAGTTATAAAAACAAGAATTATGTTGGATCTATATTTGGTGGAAGTTTATTTTCGGCAACAGATCCAATTTATATGATTCAATTAATTAATATTTTAGGAAATGATTATGTTGTTTGGGATAAAAGTTCATCTATTAAGTTTATAAAACCTGTTTATGAAGATGGTTTTATAGATTTTATTTTTTCTACAGATGAAATTGAAGAAATAAAGAAGAGAATAGAAGTAGAGAAAAAAATAGATTTAATTAAAGAGCTAGAAATAGTAAGTAAAGATAAATCTACTGTTTTTACAAAAATTGATAAAACCATATACATTGCAGATAAAACGTACTATAAAAATAGACGAAAGAATAAATAATTTTTTATTAGTTCTTATAGCTTTATTAGTTATAACTTCTTGTAAAAAAGAAAAAAGTAATTTTACTGATAAACAAGTTTTTCGCTATAACGAGCATTCAAATATTACTTCATTAGATCCTGCTTTTGCAAAAGACCAACGAAATATTTGGGCTGTAAATCAATTGTATAATGGATTGGTAGAGTTGGATGATAGTTTACAAGTACAACCTTCAATAGCTAAGAATTGGACAATTTCTGAAGATGGAAAAACCTATCAGTTTCATTTAAGAAATGATGTATTATTTCATAAACACGAACTGTTTGGAAAAGACTCTACAAGAAATGTAATAGCCAAAGATTTTGAATATTCTTTTAATAGATTGCTCGATAAGAATGTGGCGTCTCCAGGAGGTTGGGTATTACAAAATGTTGCTAATTTCAAAGCAGAGAGTGATTCTGTTTTTACAATCAATTTAAAGCAACCTTTTCCTCCTTTTTTAGGATTGTTAGCCATGAAGTATTGCTCTGTAGTTCCAAAAGAAGCAGTTGATTATTTTGGAAATGAGTTTAGAGCAAACCCGATAGGAACTGGTCCTTTTCATTTTAAACTTTGGGTAGAAAATACCAAGTTGGTATTGAGAAAAAATCCACTATTTTTTGAAGAAGATGAAAAAGGAAATCAACTTCCGTATTTAGAAGCAGTAGCTGTAACTTTTTTACCAGATAAACAAAGTGAGTTTTTACAGTTTATTCAAGGAAATATCGATTTTATGAAAAGTTTAGATGCTTCGTATAAAGATGACATTCTAAACACAGACGGAACCTTAAAAGAGAAATATGTTTCTAAAATCAATATGAAAACAGGGGCGTATTTAAACACAGAATATTTAGGAATTTATTTAGATGGAGAAGAAGAGTACCCAACAAAATCGAAATTGATACGACAAGCTATAAATTTGGGGTTTGATAGGGAGAAGATGATTAAATTTTTGAGAAACGGAATCGGAAGTCCTGCTACAAGCGGATTCATCCCGAAAGGATTGCCTTCATTCAATAATCAACAAGGATATTCATACAAACCTGAAGAAGCAAAGAAGTTGGTAGCACAATACAAAGAAGAGACAGGAGATGAGAATCCGCAAATAGCAATTACAACGAACAGCAACTATTTAGATTTGTGTGAGTTTATTCAACGTGAATTACAAAAAATAGGAATAGTAACTAAAGTAGATGTAATTCCACCTTCAACATTACGTCAAGGGAAAGCAAATGGTAAGTTGCCTATTTTTAGAGCAAGTTGGATTGCAGATTATCCTGATGCTGAAAATTATTTATCACTTTTTTATAGCAAAAATTTTACCCCTAACGGACCTAATTATACACACTTTAAAAACGAACAGTTTGATAAGTTATACGAAGAGTCTATTAAAGAAGTAGATGTGTTAAAACGTCGTAAACTTTATCAACAAATGGATAGTATCATTATAGTAGAAGCTCCTGTGGTTCCATTATATTATGATGAAGTTATTCGTTTTACACAGAAAAATGTACATGGTTTAGGAATTAACCCTATTGATTTATTGAATTTAAAAAGAGTACAGAAAAATTAAGAGCTACTTTTTGCTTCATTCCAGTAGTAGCTATCAGGGTAAATACGTTCTCCAAAAATAGCTGTTCCAACTCGTACAATAGTAGCACCTTCTTCAATAGCAATTTCTAAATCACCACTCATTCCCATGGAGAGTTCTTCCATAGCTACATTAGGAATTTGTAGTGCCTTGATTTTTTCTTGAAGCTGTTTTAAAAGGCGAAAACATTTTCGAACTTCATCGGATTCTGAGCTTAGTAAACCAATGGTCATTAATCCCCTTATATGAATGTTTTTAAACTTAGATATTTCTTTTACAAGCTCAATAGTTTCCTCTGGATTGGCTCCGAATTTGCTTTCTTCAAAAGAGGTGTTTACTTGTATGTATACATCAATTTCTTTTTCTTCAAAAATCAACCGTTGATGTAATTTTTCAGCAACTGATAAACGATCGATAGATTCAATACAACTAGCCCATTTTATAACTTCTTTAATCTTGTTACTTTGTAAATGACCAATAAAATGTACTTCAGGTTGTAAGTGCTTTATTGCATTACACTTTTGCTTTAATTCTTGTATTTTATTTTCACCCACAAGAGTTTCACCTTGTTCTAAAGCAAAATTTATTTTATCAGTATTTACTGTTTTTGTAGCTAGTAACAAACGAACATCTTTTGGGTTTCTGTTAGCTTTCTTACAAGCAAATTGTATTCTTTGATGAATAATGCTAAGGTTGTTTTGAATATTATCCATTTATGAATTGATTGTTCAGTTCTTCTTTTTCAATAATTTTATTTTTTACAGCTCTAAAAGTAATGTCTTTTGCTTCTGCATACGATATATCGTACACACGATTTACTTTTCTAAACTCTTCTGGGAATTGTTGTAATAACGTTTCGTAATAGCTGTCTAATTCTGATTCACTAGGTGCTTCGAATTTAAGTTTTAACTGAAAACGTCTTAAAAGTGCAGTATCTATAACACTAGAGTGATTGGTAGCAGCAATTAATAAAACATCGTTAGGTAATTGATCTATTAATTGAATTACAGTATTAACCAATCGTTTCATCTCGCTAGAGTCTTTACTGTCATAATCACGAGCTTTACCGATGTAATCAAATTCATCTAAAAATAACACAGCACTTTCTCTTGTAGCTTTTTTAAAAACTTCGGAAATATTTTTAGCGGTTTCTCCTAGTTTTGAAGAAACAATACTACTCAAATTAAGTATGATAATTTTTTTATCAAGCTTTTTGGCAATAGCTCTAGCGGTGGTAGTTTTACCACAACCAGTATGTCCGAATAATAAGATTTTATTATCAACGGGGAGTTTGTATTGATTCAAAACAGCTACGTGTTTAAATTCTTTTAGTAGTTGCTGTAGCGTATTTTTGTTTTCATTACTAAGATGAACTTCATCTAGTTCTATAGTTGTTTCTTTCGTTTGAAGAATCAAGTTATGTATAGCCATTTTATAATTTTTTGTCAAAAATAAAAGGTTATAGGTAATAAAGTAAACCTTTTAACATACAGTTAAGAAGTAGGATTGATGCTTTAAAATATTAACTCTTAAATTCATGTTCAGGACAATCAATTCTCAACTCTTTAGAAGCCAATTTAGATTGTAAAAGTTTACAAAAATGTTCGTTGTTTTCATTTTGGTAATAAGAGCAAGTAAAGCACATTCTTTGAATAGTTATAACCCCTGCTTTATTTAGTTGGTATATTACTTTTAAGAGTCCTGCTAGTATATCTTTCTTTTGATCTTCAGGTAATGAACTTAATGGTTGCTCTATATTAAGTGTAAAATTAGCTGATTTCTCTGCTATTTGTTTTCCTTGATTGGTTAAACCAATAATATAACTTCTAGTATCGCTAGGGTTATTAAACTTTTGAACTAATTCTTTTTTTAATAAAACTCTAATACTATCACTAATGGTAGCTTTAGTCATATTGAACTCTTCAGCTAAATAACTCACTTTGCATTTTTCTTCAGAGTGAAATAGTAAAAAAATTAGAATTTGAATTTGGATAGGGCTTAAAGAGTTCTCCTTACTTTCGCTCCAAAGAAGTACTCTGAAAGCCTCAGAAATTCGCTCTAAAGCGACAACTATTTTACTTTCAATTTTTGTGTTTTGCTGATTTAAGTTAAAAGGAGATTTCATTAATTACAGTTTTCCATTTCGTATATAAAATACCCTTTTTTATGTATAGAGTCTTCCCATTCGGGTTTGAGTATTTCAATATGGCAAAATACACATTCTTTTGAAGATATTTCTAGGTTTTCTAGACCTTTAGTTCTTAAATATTCTTTTCCATAATTAAAAATTATGTTAGTGTCTTTATTGTTAGAAGGTGCAATAATATCAAAATGCATTATTTTACCATCTTTCTTAGTTACATAAGTATCCCAAACAGCTACTTCCATTTTATATAATTTAAAATATTAAAAAGCTCTACAAAATTAGGAATCCTAACTTTGTAGAGCGAAAAAATTATCCTTTTACTTCTTCCATTGATGCTCCAAAATTAATATGGAGTACATTACCAGTAGGAGTTACCAAAGCAGGGACAGATTTTACACCAGCATTTTCTGCTTCTAAAATTCGATCTTTGTCTTCACCGAAGTGAACTACTTCAACATTGTCTAAACCAATTAGATTTATAATGTCTTGTTCTGCACTAACACAAACAGGGCAACCTGCGTGATAAAAAATAGATTTACTCATAATTATATATATTTTAAATTCTATTGTAAATATAGTTAGGTTTCCTAACTAATAAAAATTATCAGGAATAAATTTTTTAAAAAAGAAGTACTAATGAAAGAGTTTTGTTTCTTCTGAAGGAGTTATAAAGAATAAAATAACTAATAGTTAATTAAGAAATAAAAATGTTCTGTAATTTTGGAAGTCATAATTGTTTCAGAAAAAAGAACCTATAATTGAAAAAATATAAAAACTGTTTTGAAAAAAATGAAAAGAAAAAGGTTGCTTTAAAACAAATTGTTTTAGGTGTCTTTTTATTATTTAGTTGTAAGATGTTTGCACAATCTGAGATGCAAAGTTTTAAAGCTTTTGGGGTGAATCCAACAATACCTAACGATTCCCTTTTCAAAAACATCGAACAAGCAAAAGATTTTAAGACAAAGTATGCAGCTACCTACAATCTTATTGAATTTCATCAGCAAAAAGGGAATATAGACTCAATTATACATTATGGACATAAATTGTATACTGAAACCTCCAATGAAGAACTTTTACTAAAGAAAGAAGAATATCTATCTAAGGTTTCAAATGCTATTGCAGAAGGAAAATTAGAAAAAGGATTGTTTGATGAGGCATTAAAATGGTTTTTAAAAGGAATTGAACATTCTAAAAAGAATTTTGATGATGAGCTCTATGTTAAAAATAGAATAGGATTAGGGTCTATAAAATATGTAAGAGGAAAAGAAGAAGAAGGACAAAAAATTATTGAAGAAAGCATTGAAAATGCTCCAAATGAAAAACTAAAACACGATGCTTTTTTTGAACTGGGATTCATTTATTACACAAAGAACGAATTAGAAAAAGCAAAAGACAATTATAATAAGGCAAAAGTTTTTTATATATCTGAAGGATACCTTAAAAATGCATTAGAAGTAGACTTATGGTTGAGTAAAGTATTAGGGAAAGAAAATAAAAACGAAGAAGCATTAGACCTTTGTTATAATGTTTTTAACGAATCTCTGTCAAATGGTTTTTTTACACTGTATGCAAAAGCAGGAAATGTATTAGGGGGTATTTATTTAAAGGAGAAAGATTATGATAATGCAAAGAAAATACTATCAACAGTATATATAAACTCTATTCAATGGGGAAATTTAGAAATAGAGAGAAGAGTTGTTTTAGGACTTCAAAATGCTTATTCCGAAACAGGAGATTATAAAAACGCACATGCTTTAATGACACAACTAAATAGTATAAATAATAAAATTTTAGTTAGTCAAAACAAACAGCAGGTTAATGAGCTTGAAGTACAATACAAAACATTAGAGCAGAAACAAGAGATAGAACGACAAAAAACATTAAAAGCAAATATTTTAATAGGTTTTCTTGTCGTTTTAATTCCTGTGTTGGGATTGTTGTATATGTACTATCAAAAGCTTCAAACCCAGAGTAAATTAACCAAAACGTTAGAAGAAGTTAACCAACAAAAAATATCTGCCCTTTTAAAAAACCAAGAGTTAAAATTGGTAAAAGCATCGTTAGAAGGTCAGAATAATGAAAGAAAACGTATTGCAAGAGAACTTCACGATAGTATTGGAGGAAATTTGGCAACTATAAAACTGCAGTTATCAAATGAGACAAAACTGCAAAAAGAAAATATTATTCAACAGGTTGATGATACTTATAATCAAGTAAGAGAATTGTCTCATAACTTAATGCCTAAAAAGTTTAAAGATTCTGCTTTTACGTCAATAGTTTCTGAATATATAGAAAATGTTAAGAACTTGTCTGATGAAGAAATAACACTACAAATTCATCCGAAAGAAGAGATTGATAAGATTGAAGAAAATTTAAAAGTAGAATTGTATAAAATAATTCAAGAGTTGTTAACGAATGCTTTAAAACACGCAAAAGCAACTCAAATTGATATTCAACTTTCAGTATTTAATAATAGTGTAAAATTACTTTTTGAGGACGATGGAGCAGGCTTTGATCAAGAAAAAGTAAAATACGGACTTGGGTTTCAAAATTTAAAAGATAGATTAAAAATTATTAAAGGAGAAATGTTTATAAATGCTTTTCCAGACAAAGGAACTGTTATTGACATTGATGTACCTTTAAATTAGTATACTATGAAGCATAATATTATTCTGGTAGATGACCACAAAATGTTTTTAGACGGATTGTTAAGTATTTTTAATAAGGAAGAAGCTTACAATATTTTGTTAACAGCCAATAGTGGTGAAAATGTTATAAAATTTATAGATACCAATCCTAATGAGCAAATTGATATAGTAGTTAGTGATATTTCTATGCCAGATATAGATGGTATTACATTAAATGATTACATTAAGAAAACTCGTCCAGAAATAAAAACATTAATTGTAAGTATGCATACAGATACAGGTATGATAGATACATTAATAAAAAGTGATGTTGATGGTTATTTATCAAAAAATGCAACCCAATCAGAGTTGTTATTAGCTGTAAAAACAATTCTTAGTAACGATAAGTACTTTTCAGAATCGGTAAAACAAGCTTATATGAATAATGTCTTTAATAAAGGGAAAGACACTATGGTTACACTTACCAAACGAGAGAAGGATGTGCTAAAGCTTATTGCTGAAGAATACACTACACAAGAAATTGCCGACAAACTCTTTTTAAGTAAGCATACTATTGAAAGTTACAGAAAGAATTTAATATCAAAACTCAACGTAAAAAACCTAGCTGGATTAACCAAATATGCAATAAAACTAGGACTTGTAGAGTAATAAATTAGTACACCCCTGAAAACAGGGTGTTAACTTTGGCTAGTTTCAGTCTATTTTAAAAAACACTTTCAACGCATCTTTGTACTGTAATTATTAAGTAATAAAATTATGGTAATTTTTGGATGGCGTGAAGCCAAAATAAACATACAACCAGTACACAATCATAGTTGCAGTTATTGCAATACACCAGAACGTTTATTTATTCAGGTAAATAGATTGTATGCACATATATTTTGGATTCCTGTTTTTCCATTATTCAAAAAAACATATAGTATTTGTGGGCATTGTAAATTAGAGATGAGTAAAAGTCAAATGCCTCCAGATTTACAAAAAAAAGCAAAGGATTTTAAGAAAACCAGTAAAACACCTTGGTGGATGTTTTTGGGGCTTATTATCATAGCTTCATTAATGCTGTTTGTGTTTTCTTCAGCACTTTTAATTCATAAATAATAAAATCAATATAAACCATTTAAATTTTAATTAAACATGATTTACGGAATTTCATTAGTATTTCTAAGTATAGTGGCAGTACCGTCATTAATTTTAGCCAAAAAACCTAATGCTAAAGAGTTATTAGAAAAAATAGAGCCTTACCAAGGATGGATTGGTCTTATTTTTTGTATCTGGGGAATTTGGGGAATAATTTCAGCTATTTTAAACTTAGGTTGGTTAACTACAGCACCAATTTGGTGGGTAACTTTCTTAGCAGGTAGTGTAGTTGAAGCTGTTTTAGGTTTTATGTTAGGATACGGAATGATAAATAAATTACTATTATCTAAAAATGCAGATGCTAAAGAAAAAGCAGAACAGTTGAGAGGGAAGATTGCACCAAAACAAGGAAAGTTTGGGATATTAGGAATTATAGTAGGAGTTTGGATGATAGTTGCTTCATTCTTATTTATATAACCTAAAAAAGAAAGAAAAAGAAAAATATTTATAGCATTGCAAACCGAGGTAAAATGTAAGTAGGGGTGTGGGATTTCTAACAAAAAATCAAAAGCCTTGTTTGCAATGTTTTTTATGAAAAATTGAAAGCTTATTTTTATAAAGCAATAAAGAATAGTCGAAAATGAAAAGGGTAAAAAGTGTTTTAACAATTATTGTAGTATGTATATTGTTTGTAAGTTGTCAGAAAGAAACTCCGCAAAAAGTTGTTGAAAAAACAGTACTAAAAACCAATCTATTGATGGCTAATTATGGTATAGGGTATTTTGAGCAACTTAAAGAATTACAAAAAAATGAATACCTAAAGTACTATGATAATGATGGAGAAGAATATGCAGCAACATTCTCTCAATACCTTCATAAAGTCACCATACCAGACCTTGAAAGAAGTTTAAGAGATATTCAGAATTTAGAGGTAAATGAAGATTCAAAAGAGTTAATAAATGCTTCAATTAAATTATTTGAGTTTTGCATCGGTTTTTATAAAAAAGACTATGCGGAAATTGCCTATATGTACGATGAAGGAAAAACTCAACAAGAAATTAATATGATAATCAATGAGTTTGAAGCTAAAAGCTTCCAAGAGTTTAAAGAGAAAAATTTAAAGTTAGATGAAGCCGCAAAAGTTTATGCTGAGAAAAAAGGAGTAAGCTTGAAGTTTGTTTAAACAATTTTTAAATCAAGCTTAGGATTAACACCAATTACATATTGAGACTTAATAGTTAAGGATTCTTTTTTATTGTTGGAAACATCCTTAATGTATTTAGGAACAGTTAAACCACTTTCATTTATAATAAGTTTCTCGTTTTTATAAATTGTGATATCTGTCATCACCACAATTTCACTAGCTGTAGAAAGTTCTTCTTCTTTTAAAACTGTATGCTTTTCAGTAAAACCTAATTTGTTTAAAGTTTTTTCAAACAACCAATCATTCGATTTCATGGCTTCTTTACTAACCTCAAAAACCTCGTCATGTTCGCGATAATATTTTTGTTGAATGCCAGGTTTACTATTTTCAGAAGAGCCTGTACCAATAGTTAACGTAATTTTCTCAGGAATAAAAACAGTATTAGAATTAGACTGCCTCATTAAGTTATAAAAAACAGAAACTTGTTGCTCACTATCCAATGCGCGTTGCATGGTTTCACTTACAATAATATCTGGAGAAAAGTTTTTAGGGAATTTATATTTTGTAGCGTCTTGATTTATAAAGTTGATATTATTGGTTTCTAAACCTAACTTTTTAATTGTACTTTTCAAAACTTCAAAACTTAGAGGATTTACCTCTAAAAGTGTGTATGTTATATTCCAATCAGCATACTTCAATATAAAAGGAAGTATAAGCGAAGCAAAAGGGCCAGTACCAGCATAAAGAATATGTAGTGAGTCTTTTTGATGGATTTTCTCTTGAATAGCAACCTCAATTCCTCTAATAAACTTATGGGTTCTTACCAAATCATCAAGACAATTAGCTGCCCATAAAGTACCAATCGCTACACCATTTTCAAGTTGAACATTATTTCGATGTTCTACATTATTTATAGCTTCATTTGAAATTCTAAAGAGTAATTGTTTATACTCTTTTAAAGCAGAAGAATAATCAGACGTTTCTTCAAAGAATTGAGAGGTAATATGTAGTAACTCTTTTTTAAAATTTATCATAAGCTATTATAAGAGTAGTTTATTTTGATGTAAGTTTTAATAACTTCTGTTCCATTTCCTTAATAAGTTTTTCTGAAGCAGGCTCATTGTTACGCTTTAGTTCGTTTAAGATAAGACGTATTGTTTCTGGTGAGTCAATTTCTTCTTGTATAGGTTGAAAGCTATCTTTTGGAGCAAGTGCAAAGAACAAAGAATCTGACCACTCGTTTCTTTCTGCGTCGATAATTAAGTGTATGCGATCCTTATTTCCTTTGTTGGCAACAGAATGTACGTAATTTACATTCGTATACCAACATTCTCCAGGTAACATATTTAGTTGTTTATCATTTAAAATAAATTCAACCTTGTTATTTGTAATAATCGGAATATGTAAGCGAAAGTTGCCATCTTCATAACCAAGTTTGTAATCACGATGAGGTTTTATTTCTGCACCAACATTCAAACGAAGCAAGCGAGCAGATAAAATAGGGCATTGAAAAGAGTTAATGACCTCTCTAAAATAATTACAATTATTCATTATGGGAGTTTCCTGGATAGTACCATTATCATTTTGAAAAGCAAAAATGTTAGAAGTGTCACCATTGCTAGTATATAAAGGAATAGCTTTCCACTCACCTTCATATCCAGATTTGTTAAAATGAGGAATCCAATGTTGATTTACAACTAGAGAATAATCATGCAATAGTTTATCTGCATCAAACAGAAAAGGAAGTTTTAAAGATGTAGTAGTTTTAATTTCTTTCACTAGAATGTAAAATTTAGAGATGCAATAGTTTTACAGCAAGTTAAAGTAAAAAAAGCAGACAAAATATTTTTTGAGAATAAGTGCTAACTTTTTAAGTATAAATGAAAGAATATTAAAAATAAAAAAAGCAACCTTTTTGGGGCTGCTCTTTATTTTTAAGAAACTAAATCTTTAATTCGTTTCGTAATTGTTTTTTTAATGTCTTTAGGATAACTTCTATCCCCGTGAAAAACATCAGCCATAGCTTCGCTAAACTGTTGACCGTATTTTTTTAACACAATATTTCGAATACTTTTTTGTTCGTAAAACCACTTAGAAAGCCATAAACCAGTTTTTATTTCAGGAAGTAAGTTTTCAGATATTTTTTCTAGGTATAATTTTTCAGCTAATTCAGGTTCTTTTTCACTCTCAATTATAGCTTCAGCAGCTAATTTACCACTGTATATAGCATTAGAAATTCCTTCTGCAGTAATAGGATCAGCAAAACCAGCAGCATCACCAATTAAAAACACATTGTTTTTAACAAATCCGTCTGTACGAGGAGAAACAGGAATTTGAAATCCATGCTGAGATTCGCTAACAATATTTGTAATATTTAAAGTTTTTAAATATTGTTGATAATGTTCTTTTAAGTTAATTTTAGTTCTTCTAGCGGAAGCAACTCCAATAGATAAATGCTTCTTCTTTGGAAAATTCCATGCATAACCATAAGGAATTGCATCAATATCAAAACGAACTTCTTTAGATAAACGTTCAAAGTCTTCATCAGAAACCTCTACTTCATATTCTAAAGCAGGAATTAATTTACGAGTATCTTCTTTCCATCCAGCCATTTTTGCGGTTGGACTTAAAGCTCCGTCTGCAGCAATAACAAAATTAGCAGTAAAATTCACCTGAGAAGTTTCTAGAGTAATAATATCATCAGAAAAAGATAATCCTTTTAATTTATGATTTTCTAATAACGTAGCTCCAAATTCTTTTGCTTTTTGAGTAATTAGATTGTCAAAAGAATCACGCATAATCATAGAAATAGTTGGTTTTTCTCTATGCGTTTTAAAATGAAGTTTTTCTCCTAGATAAATATCAACAGTATGAAACTCTTTTTCAACTACCTCTTTAATATCAAAAGGTAAGTTTTTACGCCCTCTAAAAACAAAACCACCTCCGCATGTTTTATAGCGAGGTAAAGTTTCTTTTTCAATAATAACAGTTGAAATACCTTTTTGGGCTAAATAAAAAGCTGTTGAAGCTCCTGATGGTCCGCTGCCAATAACAGCAACATCATAGTGTTGTTTCATAGGTTTGTTTTTAAATCGGTTAAAAATACACTTTTATACCGAATTAAAAATAAAATTACCAGTGTAAGCGAGTCATAACTGGGTAGTGGTCAGATAATTCTATATCGCTATAGGTTTTAAAGTGGTTAATAGTCGTATTTTGATCTGCCAAAATAAAGTCGATTCGCATAGGGTAGATGTAGCGAAAAGATTTACCCATACCCATACCGGCTTCAATAAAAGCATCTTTCTTATCTGTAGCCAGTTGCTTGTAAGCCCATGAATAAGCAGTATTGTTAAAATCACCACATATTATTTTTTTTCCTTTCCAAGTAGCTTCGTGTTGAGTTATCAAATCAACTTGATCAACTTGTTTAACAAACCCATTCTCCAAGCGTTTGAACAAACGTTCAGAACTTTTTTCACCAAAATTCTCTTTTTTCGGATTAAGTTTCAACGATTCTAAATGTACATTGTATACCCGAATAGTATCTTTTTCTACAAGAATATCAGCAAAAATAGTATTGTTAGCACTACTTTTAAAATTAAGAGAACCAGAATTGATAATTGGATGTTTGGAGTAAATAGCTAATCCAAACTTATTTGTTTTCGTTTTTGTTTTTATGTACTTATAAGGAAGTTTAATGCCTAGAAGCTTAGAATTATAAAATTCTTGAATAGCAATAACGTCAGGATTTTCATTATTAATGAGTTTATATATTTTTTGTTCGGTTGTTGTATCATCTTCATGTTTGTAGTGATTAAACAAACGAACATTATAACTCATGATTTTTAAATCATTATTAAGTATAACTTCTTTGTTAGTAAATTTAATTAAAGGAGTAGAAACAAACCATCCTATAATTAGTACTAGGAGTGATAACAAAGCATTTTTATGAATTTTAATAAGCCAATAAATAAAAAAACAAATGTTAGTAACAACTAATAGAGGAACAAATAAACTAAATACTGAAAGAAAAGGAATTGTTTTTGGAGAAATATACGGAAGCGCATATGAAAGTAATAAAACAGTAGCGAAAACTGAATTAATGAAAAATAAAAATTTATGAGTTACCGAATACTTTCTCATTTAGTTTTTTCCTTGTTTGAATAAAAATTCTTTTTCACTTTTACTAAGTGTATCGTAACCAGACTTGCTAATTTTATCTAAAATAGCATCAATTTCTTGCTGATTTTTTGTTTTATTAACGTTTTTAGAAGAAGTTTTATTACCAGATTTATAAACTGTTTTTAGTTTACGTTTTTTTTTAGTAAAAAGTTGCTTTATAGATTTAAAAATACCTAGTTCTTTATTACTAGCACTTCTTACATAAAAGAAACCTAAAATAGCGCCACCAATATGTGCTAAATGCCCACCTGCATTATCTCCTGAGATTTGAATAAAATCCAAAATGATTTTAATTATAGCTATATGCCAAAGTTTTACATAGCCAATCAAAGGTATTTTAAAAGAGTAGTTAGGTATATAAGTTGCTATACCTATTAATATAGCAGAAGTTCCAGCTGAAGCACCTAATAAAACATTTGAATCTATATCTTTTGCAAATAGAGGAAAGAAATTATAACCAACCATAAATATTAGCCCTCCAAAAACGGTTCCTAACAGGTAAAAGCTTAATAGTTGTTTTTGGGTAAAATAATCAACAAATAAATTTCCTACAAAAAAAAGTATAATTAGATTGAATAGAATATGTATAAAGTTGGTGTGTAAAAAACCATAAGTGATAATCGTCCAAGGTTTTGATAAAAAATCATTGAAATTTGCTGGTAAAGCAAACCAATTTATAAACAAGTTATTGTTAGCATGAAACAGTTTGCCAAAGCTACTAGAAAAAAGAACCAACAAAAATACAGCAAGGTTTACATAAATAAGTTTTTCAACTACACCTGCATGTTTAAATCTATATTTTAAATTATCTAGCACGTTCATAACACATAGCTTCTTTTATAAATATACTAAATTACTGAAATCTGAACTGATTTTTCTTCCAGTACCATGCTATTATAAAACCAATAATAGCACCTCCCACATGGGCAAAATGAGCAATGTTACCGATAGAATAATTGGTCATTCCGAAGAATAAATCACTTAAAATAATCAACGGAATAAAATATTTTGCTGCAATAGGAACAGGGAAGAAGATCAATGCTAGTTTAGCGTTAGGGTAAGTTAATCCGAAAGCAACTAAAACCCCATAAATTGCACCTGAAGCACCAACGGCTTCAGCATTAAATAAGTTATGAATTTCGACTAGATTATCACCTAACCCTTGATAAAAATTTAAACTCGAGTTATTAGATAATATAATATTACATTGATTTATAAATTCTTTTGTAGAATAGGAAGAGATATCTAATATTTTAGAGACTTCACTACTTGTAATACCTGATGAAATTAATTGTTCGTAAATTCCATTAAATTGGTAATAATTGGTAAGTGTATAAATTAATCCAGCACCAATTCCTGCAGAAAAATAGAAGAATAAAAACTTATTTCGTCCCCACATTTGTTCTAACGGAGTACCAAAAGCCCACAAACCATACATGTTAAAAAGTAAATGAGCAGGACCACCATGCATAAACATATGTGTAACATACTGCCAAATGCCAAAATGTTCATTTTTAGGATAATGTAAAGCAAACAAATTGGTTAAATCCATGTTTAATAACTGAGGAGCAAAAAATAGAATCACGTTAATGATTATTAAATGCTTTATGGCTTGTGTTAATCTAGGCATACAATTTTTTATTTATTGAAAATGGCATCAATTTCATTTAAAGTTAATGTTTTAAATGTTGGTTTGCCAAATGGTGAAATATTAGGTTCTTTACAAGAAAATAGATTGTTAACTAAATTTTCTTGTTCTTTCATATTTAATGAAGTACCAGTTTTTATAGCTAATGATTTAGCAAAAGATTTTGCCATCACATCAAAGTGGCTAAAGCTAGTATCGGGTACTTCTAATTTTATATCGTCTAATAACTGTTCTAAAATTAGTGTTATTTGACTTTCACTTATTGAAGTTGGAATTCCAGCAATAACCACACTTTCTTTCGTGAACTCATCAAACATAAATCCAGCACTTTCTAAATCAGATTTAATACTGTAAATCATTTCAATATCAGACGAAGAAAATGAAATGTTCACAGGAAATAATAATTGCTGACTACTGGCTTCTTTTACAGTAATGTTTTCTAAAAATTCTTCATACAAAACACGTTGATGCGCTAAGGATTGATGAATTAATACCACTCCTGACTTTATGGAACTTAACAAATATTTTTTTTGAATTTGGAAGGTTTTTCCTGTTTCGGTTTCTTGTTGTGATTCAAATAATTGTTCTTGTTGAATAGGTTCAAAAGTATCAACATTTGTGTACAAAGCTTCCCAGTTACCCGTGTCTTTTTTAAAGCTCGATTGGTAGCTGTGTGTGCTAGCATTTTTAGAAGCTCCATTAGTCTTAGAAGGTTCTTTGTAGCTAGTTTCCGTTTTAAACGGATTAAAAGTAGGGTCTACTGTTATCGGCGGAATAGAAGAATTACCTTTCTTGCTGTAATCATACGGAGTATCTAAAGTGGCATCTCTATCAAAATCTAACACAGGAGCAACATTGTATTGCCCTAAGCTATGTTTTACGGTCGCACGTAAAATAGCGTATAATGCTTTTTCATTATCAAACTTTATTTCCGTTTTTGTCGGGTGTATATTGATATCAATCGTATTTGGTGGTACTTCTAAATATAAGAAATATGATGGATGCGATCCGCCTTCCAACAAACCTTCAAAAGCATTCATAACAGCGTGGTTTAAATAAGAGCTTTTGATAAAACGATTATTAACAAAAAAGAATTGTTCACCACGTTTTTTCTTAGCAAATTCTGGTTTTGCTACAAATCCGTTTACGGTAATAATATCGGTTTGCTCATTAATAGGAACTAATTTTTCATTCATTTTAGCGCCAAAAATTGCTACGATACGTTTACGAAGATTACTCTTTTTTAAATGATAAACTTCATTATTATTATGATGTAGTAAAAAGGAAATGCTAGGATGTGCTAAAGCAACACGCTGAAATTCATCAATAATGTGACGTGTTTCAATAGTGTCAGATTTTAAAAAGTTACGACGAGCAGGAATGTTAAAAAATAAGTTTTTAACTGCAATACTTGTTCCTTTTGCTGTTGAAACTACTTCTTGAGAAACAATTTCACTTCCTTCAATTTTTATTTGTGTACCTAATTCATTTTCTTCCTGCTTGGTTTTTAGCTCAACATGAGCAATTGCTGCGATTGAAGCTAAAGCTTCACCACGAAAACCTTTAGTATTTAAGTTAAATAAATCTTGTGCTTCTTTAATTTTAGAAGTAGCATGACGTTCAAAACTTAGGCGAGCATCAGTTGGGCTCATTCCTTTCCCATCATCAATTACCTGAATTAAAGTTTTTCCAGCATCCTTTAAAAGCAAGGTAATTGAAGTAGCTCCTGCATCAATAGCATTTTCAATCAATTCTTTTACAACAGAAGCGGGACGTTGTACCACTTCACCAGCAGCAATTTGATTGGCAACATGATCAGGAAGTAACTGTATGATATCTGACATTTAGTTATTTTTTAGGGAAAAAGATTGAAAGATCAAAATCAATAATAAATAAGAAAACAAGTGTTAAAATCAATGCGATAATTACGATTGTTTTGTTAAATCGATATCCTGATTCTTTAAGATCGTCTAAAGCAGCATTGAATTTTCCTTTTAAATTCTTCTTTTTTCCAATAGTAGTTCTATATTGATCAAACTTTTGTTTTATCTCATAAGGATTCCCTTCTCCTTTATAATAACGAGGTTTGTAATCGAACTTTTTATTTTCTCTTTTGATAAATCCCATAAAAATGTTGCTTTATTAATAGCTTATGTGGAACAAAAATCACACCAAATAAGTCGAAATTCAAAGTTACTGAATTATAGAGAGGTGGTCAAAAATTGTGGATAAATTAAAGTTAAAAAAGAAGCGAGAAACCTTTATAAGATTTCTCGCTTTTTTATTCTGTTTTAAAAGAAATTAAAATCCTAATGAGTTAGATGTGCGTTCTTGGTTTTTAATAGCAGCCATTTTAATAGCAGCTACGGCGCATTCAATTCCTTTGTTTCCTAATTTTCCGCCAGAGCGATCTAATGATTGTTGTTTAGTGTTATCAGTCAGTACACAGAAAATTACAGGAACATCGTATTTGATGTTTAAATCTACAATTCCTTGTGTTACTCCTTCACATACAAAATCGAAATGCTTGGTTTCACCTTGGATAACGTTTCCAATTGCGATGATAGCATCTAATTTTTGAGTTTCAATCATTTTTTTACATCCATACACTAATTCAAAACTACCAGGAACGTCCCAAGAAATAATATTTTCTTGTTCAGTACCACAGTCTAATAAAGTTTCAATTGCCCCTTTATGAAGGTTTTGAGTGATTTCAGGATTCCATTCTGAAACAACAATCCCAAATCGAAAAGGTTTCGCATTTGGGATTGAAGCTTTATCGTAATAAGATAAATTTGTTGTTGCCATTACTGAGCGTATTTTGCGCTGTTGATATATTTTTCAATATCTCTTCCTTGATCAGAATCAGCGTATTTTTCTTTAATGGTTGTGTATAATTTTTCAGCTTTACTGTACTCTTTTAAATCCATAGCAATTTGAGCTGCTTTGAATAAGAATAAAGGAGTTGTAAATTGATTGTCTTTTTTGTTGGCTGCCTGTTGGTAGTAATCTAAAGCTTCTTTTGGTTGGTTAATGTCTGCAAAAGCATCACCAATAGCTCCTAAAGCAGTAGGTCCTAATAATTCATCATCAGACTTAAAGCTACTTAAATACTCAATAGCTTCTTCATACTTTTTCATTTTTAAGTAAGAAATACCAGCATAGTAGTTTGCTAAGTTTCCTGCTTTAGTACCACCAAATTGATCAGCAATATCAATAAAACCATATTTTCCATTAACTCCTCCTGCTAAAGCTAAGTTGTAGATAGAATCTGCTTTGGCACCAGCAAAAGTAGCAGCTTCATCAAATAAAGCTCTAGGATATGCTAATTCATTTGAAGCTTCTTGTTGTTTAGGTTCAGCAATAAACTTGCTATAAGCTAAGTACACTAAAATTAAAGCTGCAATAGCTACCAATCCGTAAAATAATGGCTTGCTGTTTTTTTCAATCCATTCCTCTGATTTGTTTGCAGTTTCGTCTAAAGTATTAAATACTTCAGCGGTAGTACTTTGCGTTTCATCAAATGTTTCTTCTACTTCTTGTGTAACCTTTTCTTTCTTAGGTTTGTAACCTCTTTTCTTGTATGTAGCCATAGTTGCTTAAAAAATTAGTGGCGACAAAAATAGTTTTTTTAATTGGATTTTAAAAGTCGTTTTTTGGTAAATTTTCGATAATTTGCGCATTCTTTTTTGAAACAACACTTATTCATGTATTTGCAAAAAATATCATTGGTTAATTTTAAAAATATTGAGTCGCAAACTTTTGATTTTCAAAAGAAAATAAATTGTTTTGTGGGGAATAACGGTATTGGTAAAACCAATATATTAGATGCAATTTATTACTTGTCTTTTGCTAAAAGTTATTTCAATTCGATAGCAGGACAGAATATTCGTCATGGTCAAGAATTTTTTATGATTGAGGGTGATTATTTGTTACATGATAGACAAGAAAAGATTATTTGTTCTTTAAAAAGAGGGCAAAAAAAGGTGTTAAAGCGTAATGGTAAAGCCTATGAAAAGTTTTCAGAACATATAGGGCAGTTACCGTTGGTAATCATTTCCCCTGCGGATAGAGATTTAATTGTTGAAGGAAGTGAAACACGTCGTAAGTTTATTGATGGTGTAATTTCACAACAAGATAAGCAATATTTACAAGCTTTAATATCATATACAAAGATTGTAAGTCAACGAAATGCTTTGTTAAAATATTTTGCAGCAAACAGAACGTTTGATGCATTGAACCTTAAGGTGTACGATGAACAGTTGATTGAATATGGGTCGATTATTTATAATAAACGAAAAGTGTTTTTAGAAGCATTTGTTCCTATTTTTAATGCAAAGCATCAAATTATCTCAGGAGCAAAAGAAGAGGTGAATTTACGTTATAAAAGTCAGTTGCATGATACGTCTTTAGAGTTGTTGTTACAGCAAAATTTAGAGAAAGATAAAATTTTGCAATACACATCGGCAGGAATTCATAAAGATGATTTAAGTTTTGAAATAGGGGAGCATCCGATTAAGAAATTTGGTTCGCAAGGACAGCAAAAATCGTATTTAATTGCGTTAAAACTGGCGCAGTTTGAGTTTATTAAGCAACAATCTAACGTAACACCAATTTTGTTGCTAGATGATATTTTTGATAAGTTAGATGAAAACAGGGTAGCTCAGATTGTAGATTTGGTAAATAGTGATGAGTTTGGTCAGATTTTTATTACTGATACCCATGCAGAACGAACAGAGGATGTGATTAAACAGAGTAACCAAGAATATCAGATTTTTAAATTATAATAGCGTTGTTAAGAACAGAGCATAAAGTAGAGTAAATGGCTAAAAGAGAAAATGATAGTTTTTCGTTAAAAGACTTAATGGGAAGTTTTATTGAGGAAAATAATTTAAAAAAAGGGTTTCAAAAAATTCAAATAGATGAAGCTTGGGCAAAATTAATGGGTGCAGGAGTTGCTTCTTATACTAGTGAGGTGAAGCTTCAAAACGGAACATTAATAGTCCGTTTATCCTCTTCTGTGTTACGAGAAGAATTAAGTTACGGAAAAGATAAGATTGTTCGTATGATTAACGAAGAAATGGGTGAGGAGTTAGTGAAAAAATTGATGTTGGTATAGACTTATTTACCTTTTTTTTAAATATAAATTTTGTTTCTTTGATATTTGGGTTTATTTAACTTTTTTGAAGATGACTCCATCTTTATCATTGAATTCAGTAGGTCGTTTACCGTTAAAACCAAATTGTAGTTTAATAGTGTTTTTCTCAATTTTTTCGGCAATACACAATAATCTGCTCATCTCACCGCTTGCTTTTGTTTTAACGATAAAATCAATTTCTATTGGTTTTTTAGAGTAATCTACTTCATATGTCATAGTTGCTTTCTCCTCATTAATAAGAAATTTCTTTCCCCCTAAAGTTTGCCCTTGATACTTAAAGTAAGCATATCCATTCTTTTTAAAAATTAAGTAAGCAGCTTCTTTTTTGTCTTCCCCTTTCCATTTCCCTATAATACTGAAGTCACTTTCGGAATATTTAGTAAACGATGTTAATGATAATGTGATAATTAATAAGATTATTATTTTTTTCATAGGTTTAATTTTTAAAGGTTAAATACAACAAGGTTTACTTGTTAATTATATTCGTTTTTTATAATTTAAAAATTCAACGTAGTTTATGTTCTATAAAGATATGAGATTAAATTTATTAAGTGTGTTTGTTGTTGTGTCTTTTTAAAGATTATTAAAATTATGTACTTTTAGTTTGTAGAATAGATTTATAAAAAAAAATATGCAAACACGTTCATACGATTGTTATATAGAGGTTACAGATATTAAAGGATATAGGCAGGTGAATGAAGATTTTACAGCTGTTATACTAGATCAAGAGACTAATTGTTACACTAATATGTATGTTGATAATATAGCTGTTAGCTTTTTACATTCGATGGAAGAAGAACAGCTAAATGCTATTCATTTTTTTGAAGATAATCAAGATGTTATCATCAGCGTTATCACAGATTATCTTGCAAAAACCTTCAAGAATCCTAAACAAGAATTGGGATTAGACTGTATAAATATTTTAAATGAACATGAGGATGCAATTTGTTATGTGACGTATCGATTTATAGATGCTTCAGGAAATAAGTATTTAATTAAGCTTCATAGAGAAAAGGTAGTAGGATTTGAAATTTTATAATTTTAGAGAAATTAAGTTAAGAGGATAGTAAAGAAATGCTTTTTAAATATTGTTACGATACAATCGCATTAAGTAAAATGAAGAGAAGAAGCATAAACACAATCATTTTCATTTTAGATGTATTTCCTGCGGGAAGGTTGAGTGTTTAGAAGGAGAAATAAAAGTAATGCTGCCTGAAAAGTATATGTCAGAAAATTTTAATGGGATGGTTTCAGGAACTTGTTCTAATTGCAATCAGTAAATAAAACAATAAAAAACTCGCTACAGTTATGCAGCGAGTTTTATTTATTTGTTAGTTTTTCTAGAATAGAAATTAAAACATTTCTCTTCCTGAAAAATGGAAAGCACCTTCGATAGCTGCATTCTCATCAGAATCAGAACCGTGTACTGCGTTTTCACCAATAGAAGTAGCGTATAATTGACGGATAGTTCCTTCAGCAGCCTCAGCTGGGTTAGTAGCACCGATTAAAGTTCTAAAATCTTCAACAGCGTTATCTTTTTCTAAAATAGCAGCGATGATTGGTCCACGAGTCATAAACTCAACTAATTCACCAAAGAAAGGACGCTCGCTGTGTACTCCGTAAAAAGTTTCAGCATCACGCTTAGTCATTTGAGTTTTTTTCATAGCCACGATTCTAAATCCTGCAGCATTAATTTTTTCTAAAATTGCACCAGTGTGTCCGTTTTCAACAGCATCTGGTTTAATCATTGTAAAAGTTCTATTTGTTGCCATTATTAAATGTAATAATTATCAATAAAATGATAAATTCCTTAATTGTTGTTGTTTACACAAACTTTGTATAAATCGGCGCAAAAATACACTTTTTAATGTTATTCACAAGTTAAGGGTATATTTCGTTGATTTCTTGTAGGATAGCTCCGTTTTTACCTCGCATTTGTAGGGTAGCTTTTTTAGTTTTTAAATCTAAAAGTAACGTACCGTAGCTTAAAGAGTTTACAACATTTCCAATTCGGAAGCTATTTTTTTCAGAAGTAAAAGAAGAATAAGCATGAGTTAATCCACTTGAAGTAAAATCAATAATAGGGTATTTTAATCCTTCAACAGTTGTTTTTGAGAATTCAGAAATATGTCTATCTCCTGAAAGAAGAATTACATTCGTGTTTTTAGCCTCTTTAATTAAGTTGAACAGTTTATCTACTTCATGAGGAAAGTTGCCCCATTTTTCAAAACCATGTTCTTTTGATAAGATTTGAATACTACTAACAATTACAGTAAATGTAGCGGTAGAACTGGTAAGTTCGTTTGTAAGCCATTTCCATTGAGTGTCGCCCAAAACAGTACCTTCGTTATAATTGTTTGGTTGAAAACGTTGTCCGTTAGTTCCTTTGGTAAGTGAAGTTCTAAAGTAGCGGGTGTCAAGTACTATAACTTTAACATCACCGTCTTTTGTTTTGAATATTTTTGAGTGATAAACACCTTGTTGCTTTCTTCTAGGAGAATCTTTAGGAATATCTAAAAAATCTAAAAACAACTGCTGACTTTTGTCTTTCATTTCAAATTCTACTCCTGCATCGTTTTTACCATAATCATGATCATCCCAAGTAGCAAGAATAGGAGTTGTTGAGCTTAACTCTTTGTACCCTTTTATGTTTTTTTGAGTTTTATACATGCGTTTCATTTTACGCATATTGTTTGTATCGGCATAAATATTGTCGCCTCCCCAAATCCATACATCTGGTTGCAGTGAAATAATATCTTGCCAAAAAGGATTGTCAAGTTTTTGGTTGTTACATGAACCAAAAGCAATGGTGAAATTTTCTTGACCAAATGAGGTAATAGAAAAAGTAACTAAAAGTATAAATGAAATTAGAGATTTCATAAATGTCATAATGATTTAATTTTTATGCGAAGAAACGAAAAGAAAAGCTTAAAAAGGTTAATAAAGCATTAATTTGTATATTCGCCACTTATGATTTTAAAGCACTTTACAGAACTAAAGCAATTTTTGTCACAACCTAGAAATATTGTGATTATAGGACATAGAAATCCTGATGGAGATGCAATTGGTTCAACCTTAGGGTTGAAACATTATTTAGATAAAAAAGGGCATACAACACAAGTGTTGATGCCAAATGAATATCCTGAGTTTTTACATTGGGTTCCAGGTTCAGAAACTGTAAAGCGTTTTGATAGGCAAAATAAACAATCGGTTAAAGCTTTAGCGAAATCAGATATTGTTTTTTTATTAGATTTTAATGCTTTGCATAGGGTTGGAGATGATATGCAAAATACCTTAGAGCAATATGAAAATGACTTTGCCTTGATAGATCATCATCAACAACCAGATGAATTCATGTATATGTATTCAGACACTTCAATGTCTTCAACATGCCAAATGGTATACAATTTTATTGAAATGATGGGAGATGTTGATTTGATAGATAAGAATATAGCTACTTGTTTGTATACAGGTATTATGACTGATACGGGTTCTTTCCGTTTTCGTTCTACAACGAGCACAACTCATAGAATTATAGCTGATTTAATAGATAAAGGAGCTGAAAATGATAGAATTCACAGTAATGTGCACGATTCGAACTCATACAGTAGGTTGTTGTTGTTAGGACAAGCTTTGAGTAACATGAAGGTATTACCAGAGTATAAAACTGCATTTATAACACTTACGGAGGAAGAAAAGAGAAGGTTTAATTACGAAAAAGGAGATACTGAAGGAGTTGTTAATTATGCACTATCTTTGAAAGGAATTGTATTCGCAGCTATTTTTATAGAAGATGAAGAGCAAGGAATTATAAAAATATCTTTCAGGTCTAAAGGAGATTTCTCAGTTAATAAGTTTGCTCGTAACTATTTTAATGGAGGGGGGCATGATAATGCTGCAGGTGGAAGAAGTGATGAAAGTATGGAAGATACGATAGCAAGATTTAAAACGTTATTAACTTCGTATCAACAAGAATTACAAAATTCGTATGAAGCATAAAACAACATTTTTTATTCTTATAACTTTATTGATAACAGTTGCTTGTGAAAAACCTGAGGCAAGAAGGCCTAAGCAACACGGTACAACAAACTTTTATAAAGAAGTTCTTAAAGAGAATAAAAAATTAAACGCTTTAGAAAAAGAGCGTTTAGAAAAATGGATTTCTCAAGATACAATTACAGAATATAAAACTTCACCTCATGGTTTTTGGTATACTTACGTTACAAAAGACACCTTAGGATTAAGTAATAGTCCTAAAACAGAAGATGTGGTTTTGTTATCGTATAGTATTTCAGATATTAACAACAGACTTATTTATGAAAGAAGAGAGATAAGTTATAAAGTAGACAAAGAAGATTTTATTCCTGCATTACAGGATGGAATAAAGTTGATGAAAAAAGGAGAAACCATTACATTTGTAATACCATCGTATAGAGCTTTTGGAGTTATAGGAGATGGAAATGAAATAGCTGTAAATCAGCCAATACAAAGTACAGTAACACTAATCGATATAAAATCAAAAAAAGACAATGAAATTAACTAATATTTTAGCAGCTACGGTAGTAGGTTTATCTGTAGTATCATGTAGCAATGGTCAATTCCAACAAAAAAGTTCATTAGCAACAGAAGTAGATTCTGTAAGTTATGCTTTAGGGCTAGATATGGCGAACAAAATCAAACAAAATTTTGATGATATGGATCAAGGTTTATTTGTTCAAGGTTTCAAAAATGGTATGGATTCTACTAATTTATTAATAGAATCAAAAGACATCAATAATATTTTAAGAGCATTCTTTCAAAAGAAGCAACAAGAAAGAATGAAGCAAATGGAAGAAGAGCAGGCTAAAAAAGCGGAAGCAGAGTTTGGAGATAACAAAAAAGCAGGAGAAGAGTTTTTAGCGGAAAATAAAAACAAAGATGGAGTAAAAACGACTGAAAGTGGATTACAGTATATCGTTTTAAAAGAAGGTGAAGGAGAAGCTCCTAAAACAAATTCTAGAGTTAAGGTTCATTATCATGGTACTTTAATAGACGGAACAGTGTTTGATAGTTCGGTAGAAAGAGGTGAGCCAACCGAGTTTGGAGTAGGTCAGGTAATTAAAGGGTGGACAGAAGGTTTACAGTTAATGAAGCCAGGAGCAAAATATAAGTTCTTTATTCCTCAAGAATTAGCTTACGGATTTAACCCTAGACCAGGAGGTCCAATAAAGCCTTTTTCAGCTTTAGTTTTTGAAGTTGAGTTATTAGAAGTAAAATAAATTTTAACCCAAAGAGTTGATAATTAATTAGGTTAGCACTAGCTGTTAACCTAATTAATTGTTTATAAAAGTAATTTTTTAAAAATAAATTAATGAAACTATTTAAAGTTCTACTATTCTTATTAGTGGTTTTCGCTTCATGTAAGACAGCAAAGTATTCTGATTTAGAAAATGGTTTGTATGCAGATATTCAGACCAATAAAGGTGATGTTTTGGTGAAATTTTTTGATAAAGATGTACCTATGACGGTGGCTAATTTTGTAGCTTTAAGTGAGGGAACACATCCTAAAATGACTGATTCTTTAAAAGGAATTCCTTTTTATGATGGAGTAAAATTTCATAGGGTAATTAAAGACTTTATGATACAAGGAGGTGATAGAACAGGTAAAGGAAGTGGAGATGCAGGTTATACTTTTCCTGACGAGTTCACTACAGATGAAGAAGGTGAGTTATTACATAAGCATGATGGGCCAGGTGTTTTATCTATGGCAAATTACTCAAGACCAGTAACAAACTCTAGTCAGTTTTTTATTACCCATAAGGCTACTCCTTGGTTAGATGGAGGGCATTCTGTTTTCGGACGTGTTTTAAAAGGTCAAATGGTGGTAGATACGATCCAAAAGGGAGACGTTATTAATAAAGTAGAGATTTTAAGGATAGGAGAAAACGCTAAACAATTTAATGCGCCATTAGTATTTGAACAAGAATTAGCAAATGCAGAAAAGAAGGAGGTAGAGCGTAAACAAAAATTAGAAGAACTAAAAAAGAAATACCAAGAAGAACAAGGAATTAATGATGCAATTACTACCAATTCAGGTTTGAAAATTTTATCATTACAAAAAGGAAATGGAAAAAAAGTTAATCCAGCTTTACCTACCACAGCACATTATACATTATATTTAACAGACGGAAAAAAAATAGATTCTAGTTTAGATAAAGGAGAAGCTTTTGTTTTTACGGTTAATGATGAGAACTTTCCTTTAATAGCTGGTTGGAAAGAAGGAGTAAAAACAATGAGAGAAGGAGATAAGGTGCGTTTATTTATTCCTTATTATTTAGGATACGGAGATCAAAGAATGGGGCCAATTCCTCCTAAATCAAATTTAATTTTTGAAATAGAAGTTTTAAAAGTAGGAAAGTAGTTTTGATAGAAAATATTATACAAAAAGATAAAGAGCTTTTAATTTATCTTAATAGTTTAGGTAGTGAGCAATGGGATGGTTTTTGGATAACAATAACGAATCAGTTTACTTGGACTCCTTTATTTGTTTTTGTGCTATTTTTAGTATTTAAGCAATTTGGATGGAAAAAGGGGGTGTTTACAGTGCTGTTTATAGCTGTTATCGTAGCCTTTTCTGATCAGTTTACGAATTTAATAAAAAACACAACCGAAAGAGTAAGACCTTGTAATGCTGAGGGTGTAAAAGAGTATTTACGCCAAATAAAATACAGATCTGGAGGGTATAGTTTTTGGTCAGGACACGCGTCATTGTCAACAACAGTAACAACGTTTATGATTTTATTATTAAGAAAGCATTTTAAGATGATTTACTTAATGATTTTGTTCCCTTTAATATTCGGTTACAGCCGTGTTTATTTAGGTGTCCATTTTCCTGTAGATGTAACAACAGGGTATGTAACAGGAATAATATTAGGTATATTGTTTTATTTCATATACTCTATTGTAGAAAAGAAGATAGGTTTAGTAAAATAGAAAAATAGCACAAAAATTTAAGGTATATTAAAATCAAAAAAAGCTTACAATTATGTAAGCTTTTTTTTCTTTAATCCCCTAAAAAAAAATCCGAAGCTTTCGCTTCGGACTTGCGGAGAAAGAGGGATTCGAACCCCCGGACCTGTTACAGTCAACGGTTTTCAAGACCGCCGCATTCGACCACTCTGCCATTTCTCCTGAGCGCCTCATCAAGTATTCCCTGATTGCGGATGCAAATATATGACCTTTTTTCAATTCTAAAAAAGTTTTTATCTACTTTTTTTATGTTTTTTTTCAGTCAAAAAGCAATGGTAATTATAACACTTTTGCAATCAGTATGTTTGCTTTAATTCGGATAAGAAAAAAATATTATTTTTCTTATTGAAGCTCATAATAGACTAGGTAAAACAGGAAGTTTATTGAGAAATAATAGACTTTTAAATGTAGTTTTTCTTGTAAAATAACTCTACCTTCGTTCTTAAATTTATTAATTATGTTTAATTCGTTTGGAAATATTTTAAAAGTAACTACATACGGAGAATCTCACGGAGTAGCAATAGGAGGTGTTATTGATGGATTCCCAGCAGGAATGAAAGTAGATTTTGAGGCAATTCAATATGAATTAGATCGTCGTAAACCAGGTCAGTCAAAAATTGTAACACAACGTAAAGAACCAGATACTGTAGAATTTTTATCTGGAATTTTTGAAGGTGTTACTACAGGTGCTTCTATTGGTTTTATAATTAAGAATACAAACCAGAAGAGTAAAGATTATAATCATAACACAGATGTGTATCGCCCTTCTCATGCTGATTATACTTACGACAAAAAATACGGAATTAGAGATCATAGAGGAGGAGGAAGAACTTCTGCGCGTGAAACTGCTAATTGGGTAGTAGCAGGAGCTTTGGCAAAGCAGTTAATCAATCATATAAACATAAATGCATTTACTTCTTCAGTAGGTGATGTATTTATGATGAAACCTTATCAAGAATTAGATTTTTCAAAAACAGAAAGTAATATAGTACGTTGTCCTGATGAAAAGTCTGCTGAAATTATGATTGATAAAATAAATGAAATACGTAAAGCAGGTGATACTATTGGAGGTACTATTACTTGTGTGGTTCAAAATGTACCTGTTGGTTTAGGAGAGCCAATATTTCATAAACTACATGCCGAATTAGGTAAAGCCATGTTATCAATCAATGCTGTAAAAGGCTTTGAATTTGGTAGTGGTTTTTGTGGAGCAAAAATGCAAGGGTCTGAACACAATGATGTTTTTAATCCAGATGGTACTACACAATCTAATTTATCAGGAGGAATTCAAGGAGGAATTTCTAATGGAATGGATATTTATTTTCGTGTAGCTTTTAAACCAGTAGCTACTATTATGCAAAATCAAGCAACAATTAATTCAAAAGGTGAAGCTACCAATATTCATGGTAAAGGACGTCATGATCCTTGTGTGGTTCCTAGAGCAGTTCCAATTGTAGAAGCGTTGACCGCATTGGTACTGGCCGATTTTTGGTTAATGAACAAAACAAGAAAAGTTTAAAATATGAAAAGCCATTCTTTACTAGAATGGTTTTTTTGTTTATAAAATCTTTTTTCTTTAACAGTTGTGTCGTGTTTTATAGTGTAATTTTAAGGTAATTTCTAATCTATTCATCTTTTTACTGTGGACATCATTAAAGGACGTGGTGCACAACATAACACCCAAAATAAGTTTTTATAGCATCAGCATACAGTGTTGGATGACTTTCTAAATTATTGCGAGGCTGAAAGTGAATCGGCCGACAATAATAAAACATCTTATTTAGAAATTTATCCTAAAACAATTTTGAACAAAGTAACGAGTCCAGATATAGGTTTTTCATATTCTATGAATCCTTATCAGGGGTGTGAGCATGGTTGTATTTACTGTTATGCGCGCAATACACATGAATATTGGGGATATTCAGCAGGGTTGGATTTTGAGCGTAAAATTTTATATAAAGCCAATGCACCAGAATTACTCGAAAAAAAACTGAGAAGTAAGAATTGGCAACCTCAAGATATAATGTTTTCGGGGAACACAGATTGTTATCAACCTATAGAAAAGAAGTTAGAGATTACCCGAAAAATGTTGCAGGTACTACTCAAGTTGAAACATCCAGCAAGTATGATAACCAAAAACTCATTAATTCTTCGCGATTTAGATGTATTGAAAGAAATGGCTGCATTGAATTTGGTAAGGGTAAGCATATCCATTACCTCGCTATCGGAAGAGGTTAGAAAAGTGGTAGAACCCAGAACAGCATCGATAAGAAAAAGGTTAGAAACAGTGCAAATTCTTTCAGAAAACGGAATTCCAGTTAATGTAATGATGGCGCCAATAATACCATCTATTAATAGTCATGAAATATTGCCATTAGTAAAAAAAGTAAGTGAGTTAGGAGCTACATCAATAGGATATACAATAGTGCGTCTCAATGGAGCTATAGGAGAAATATTTACTAATTGGCTGCATAAAACGTATCCTGATAGAGCAGAGAAAATTTTGCATCAAATAGAAGATTGTCATGGCGGAACTTTAAATGATTCTCGTTATGGGAATAGAATGCGAGGAGAAGGTAAAATAGCCGAACAAATTAACCTGCAGTTTAAGTTAGCAAGAAAACTATATTTAAAAGATCAACATTTACCTCCGCTAGATTTTTCTAAATTTGATAAACATCAAACCAATCAAATAAGTTTATTTTAATAAAAAAGCTCACCATTGGTGAGCTTTTTTTGTTATACTTTTATTAAAAACTATGCTAACATGGTAACAGGGTTTTCAATATATGTTTTTAAAGTTTGTAAAAACTGAGCACCAACAGCCCCGTCAACCGTTCTGTGGTCACATGCTAAGGTTAACTTCATTGTATTACCTACAACGATTTCTCCGTTTTTAACCACTGGTTTTTGTACAATTGCTCCTACTGATAAGATAGCAGAATTAGGTTGGTTTATGATTGAAGTAAAACTTTCAATACCAAACATTCCTAAGTTAGAAACCGTAAATGTACTTCCTTGCATTTCGGCAGGAGTAATTTTCTTAGTTCTAGCTTTTCCTGCTAAATCACGTACTGCTGCACCAATTTGAGTTAAACTCAATGCATCTGTGTGTTTTACTACAGGTACAACTAAACCTTCATCTACTGCTACAGCAACACCAACGTTAATGTGACTGTGGAATAATGTATCATTATCTGTCCAGCTAGTGTTTACTTGAGGATGCTTTTTCAATGCCATTGCACAAGCCTTTACTACCATATCGTTGAATGATATTTTAGTGTCAGGAATTTCGTTAATGGTTTTACGAGAAGCCATAGCATTGTCCATATCTACTTCAATATTTAAGTAGAAGTGAGGAGCAGAGAATTTAGAATTGCTTAATGCCTTAGCAATAGCTTTACGCATTTGAGAATTCTTAACTTCAGAAGTGTTTTCTTCGCCAGCAATAGCAAAATTAGTTACAGCTGATGGAGTAGCAGCAGTACTTGTAGCTACAGGTGCTTCAATTTTAGCAGCTGGAGTATAATTTTCTACATCTTTTTTAACGATACGTCCATTTTCTCCAGAACCTTTAACGTCTGCTAAATTGATTCCTTTATCCTTTGCTATTTTTTTAGCTAAAGGAGATGCAAAAATTCTTCCTCCGTTAGTATTTGATACAGTTGCTACAGGAGTAGCTGCTGTTTCTGTTTTCTTTTCTTCTGTTACTTTAGGAGCTTCTTCTTGTTTCTCAGTAGTAGTTGAGCTTGTTAAGGTACCTGCTTTATGTGCTTCTACTAATGAAGAAACATCAGTTCCAGCTTTACCAATAATAGCTAATAAACTATCTACAGGAGCACTTTCACCTTCTTGAACTCCGATATGTAATAAAGTTCCTTCGTTGAAAGATTCAAACTCCATCGTAGCTTTATCAGTTTCAATCTCAGCTAAAATATCACCTTCTTCAACTTTATCACCTACTTTTTTCAACCAAGAAGCCACAGTACCTTCAGTCATCGTATCACTCAAACGAGGCATAGTAACAACCTTTACTCCTTCAGGAATATCAGTGCTTGTGTTTGATGCTTTTGACTCTTCAGTTTTAGTTTCTTCTGTTGATTTTGTTTCAGCAGGAGCAGAAGTGTTTCCGTTTAATAAACCAGAAATATCTTCACCTTCTTCACCAATAATAGCTAATAAGCTATCAACAGGAGCTGTTTCGCCCTCTTGAACACCGATATGTAATAAAGTTCCTTCGTGAAAAGATTCAAATTCCATTGTAGCTTTATCTGTTTCGATTTCAGCTAAAATATCACCTTCTTCAACTTTGTCTCCTACATTTTTTAACCAAGAAGCTACCACTCCTTCTTCCATTGTATCGCTTAAGCGAGGCATGTTTATAATTGTAGCCATAGTTTACTTAGATTTTATGAATGGATAATCTTCTTGTTCGTATACCATATCATATAATTGATTTAGTTCTGGATATGGAGAATCTTCTGCAAATTGTTCACATTCTTTAACCATATCTTTTACCTCTTTATCAATTGCTTTGATTTCATCTTCAGTAGCGTAGTTGTTTTCTTTGATGATATCTAAAACTTGAGTGATAGGATCTATTTTTTTGTATTCTTCTACTTCTTCTTTTGTACGGTAGTGTTGTGCATCAGACATAGAGTGACCTCTATAACGATACGTTTTCATTTCTAAGAAAGTTGGTCCATCACCACGACGAGCTCTTTGAATAGCTTCATCAACAGCTTCAGCAACTTTAATAGGGTTCATTCCGTCAACAGGCCCACAAGGCATTTCGTACCCTAAACCTAATTTCCAAATATCGGTATGGTTTGCAGTTCTTTCAACTGAAGTACCCATGGCATATCCATTGTTTTCAACAATAAATATTACAGGTAATTTCCAGTTCATTGCCATGTTAAAAGTTTCATGTAAAGAACCTTGACGAGCAGCTCCATCACCAAAATAACATAAAGTAACGGCGTCGCTACCTTTGTATTTGTCTCCAAAAGCAATACCAGCACCTAAAGGAATTTGTCCACCTACAATTCCGTGACCACCATAGAAACGGTACTCTTTAGAGAAAATATGCATTGAACCACCCATACCATGTGAAGTACCAGTTGCTTTACCATATAATTCTGCCATAACACGTTTTGGGTCTTCACCCATACCAATTGGTTGCACGTGGTTACGGTATGCAGTAATCATTTTATCTTTAGTCAAATCCATTGCGTGTAATGAACCTGCTAAAACAGCCTCTTGACCGTTATATAAGTGTAAAAAACCTCTTACTTTTTGTTGAATGTAAACTGCTGCTAGCTTATCTTCAAACTTTCTCCAAAATAGCATATCTCTATACCAATTGATATAGGTTTCTTTGGTGATTTTCTTCATTATATATTAGTTGTTTATTTTAAAGTTTGTTTGTTACAAAACGTAGCTACAAAAGTAAGTAGTTTTTAGTAATTTAAAAAAGGGTTATTGTGAAAAGTTATGATAAGTTTTTTACAACTTTTACGATTTATTTTTCTTTTGCTACAATGATTGTAGCTTTTGCTCCTGTAGCTAAGTTCCATTCATTTGATGAAATTAGCATACCAGCATCATTGTAAATTTTAAAAGCAGCAGTATTAGGACCAGAAGTTCCTTGGTTTAGGGCAACAATTTTTATGGTGTTAATACCTTCGTCTAAAGGAAGATTAAAAGATTGATAACGTTGTTGAAGTGTTAGGTTACTTACAACAGGCACGTCATTTATATAGATGGTTACTCTGTCTCCATCAGGATATTGGTAATCTCTACAAATAATATTGATACTACCACTTTTTGTTCTGAAACTTCCTAAATCTTGATCAATAACAGGGTATTGATACATTCCATTTACTTGTTTAAAAGCTTTTAGGTGTTGTTCTTCGGCAATTTTAGCTCTTGTTAAAATTCCTTTATTTTCAAACTCACTTTTAGCTCGTTGTTTTTCAAGTTCTTTTTGTAGGTCGTTATGTGCAGTTTTAAAACCACTATCACTATTGAAATCTAAGTTCTTAGGTTTAATAACTTCTTTTGCAGGCGCAGTAATAATTCCGAAGGAAGTATTCTCCTTTTCTTTATTGCCTATTGTACCATCCATTTGAGCAAAAACATTAGATGTTATGCTATATAAAATAAAGATTGCGAGTGTTGATATTATTTTCTTCATTAAAAAAACTTAACAATTATAATGCCGATTTTATGAGGCTCTATAAATTTAAGAGTTAAAACTAGTTATTTTACAGGGAAATCGAAAAAAGTTTTAGGAAAAGGTTCACCTCTTAAGGTAAAATGCCACCATTCTTTACTGTAAGATCTGAAACCATGTTTTTTCATTACTGTTTGCAGTAATTGCCTATTTTCTTTTTGATGGTCAGAAAGATTCTCATAAGTGATATGGGAAGAAACACCAAAAAAATCATATGGACTCCCCATGTCTAATTCTTCTCCAGTTTCCAAATTGATAATAGTAAGATCAACAGTACTACCCCTAGAATGTCCAGATTTAGAAGAAATATATCCTTTTTTGAACAAGTGACGTTTATTAACCTCTGGATAATATTGTTTTTTCATTATTGTATCGCTCATTACTCTAGCCCATTTTACAAAATGGTTAACAGCTGTTTGAGGACGATACGCATCGTAAATTTTTAAACCTAGCTTTTTCAAAGCCAATTCATCTTGAACTTTTTTCAAAGCTTTAGCAGTAGCAGTAGTTGCTATAAGTGTGTTTTCTTCATATCCATTAACAGCAACTCCCATGAAGTTATTGTTATAACAATATCTTAGTTCACTCTGTATTGTTGGTGAAACATCATTGATATATGAAAAGCCTTCAGGTAGGTTTTGTGATTGAATTCCTAAGGAAATAAGTAAAAATAAAGATAAAATCCATTTCATAGGGTAAATGTAATGAAATGGATTTTAACATCATTTTTTAATAATAAAGATTAACGTTTATTTATCTAAAAGCTTTAACAGACTAGCTAAAAAAATAATAGGTAATACTGAGAAGGAATCTACTTTTAAATTTATTCATATTTTAATCTATAAAAGGGTTATTCAGTAACTTTTAAACGCGCTTGGGCAGTTACAGAAATATCAGAATAATCATTGTTTAAGTACTTTAAATATCCAGCAATAGCAATCATAGCTGCATTATCTGTGGTGTACTCAAATTTAGGTATATAGGTTGTCCATCCCCAGTGTTTTTGAGCTGTAGTTAGTCGTTTTCTAATTTCAGAATTGGCAGAAACACCCCCAGCTATTGCTATACGTTTGATACCTGTTTGTTTTACAGTGTTTTTTAGTTTATCCATTAAGATTTCAATAATGGTATATTGAATAGAAGCACAAATATCATGTAAGTTCTCTTTAATGAAGTTAGGATTTTCTTTTGTGTTTTTTTGAACAAAATATAAGATCCCTGTTTTTAAACCACTAAAACTAAATTCTAAATCCCCAACTTTAGGTTTAGTAAATTTGAAAGCTTTAGGATTTCCTAATTGTGCGTATTTATCAATTAAAGGCCCCCCAGGATAAGGTAAACCTAATATTTTAGCTGATTTATCAAAAGCCTCACCAACAGCATCATCAATAGTCTCTCCTAGGATCTCCATCTCAAAATGATTGGTAATTTTTACGATTTGTGTGTGTCCGCCACTTATAGTTAAACAAACAAAAGGGAAAGGAGGAATATTACTATCTTCTTCATTAATAAAATGCGCTAAAATATGCGCTTGCATGTGGTTAACATCAATCAGAGGAATGTTTAGTCCCAAAGCTAGAGATTTAGCAAAAGAAGTACCAACAAGTAATGATCCCATGAGTCCAGGTCCGCGAGTAAAAGCAATAGCATTTAAGTCATGTTTTGTAATACCTGCTTGCTCAATGGCTTGTTGTACAACAGGAACTATGTTTTGTTGATGCGCTCTTGAAGCTAATTCAGGAACTACACCACCATATTTGGCATGTACTTCTTGGTTAGCAACAACATTACTCAAGACTTTTCCGTTGCAAATTACTGATGCACTTGTGTCGTCACAAGAGCTTTCAATTCCTAAAATATAAATAGTTTCGTTACTCAAATCATTTCGGATTTAGACTACAAAAATATTGATATTACGTTAGATTTTCGTTAAAATCAATATTTCTTTAAAATAAGGCAACATTTTTGCAGTTTGCTGATTACTTTTGTTTATTAGGATTGTAAAAAAGGGAAATCATTAAAAGAGTAGGTAACATCATAGGTAGAATACTAAAGTACACGTTGCTTTTTCTACTCTTGCTTTTTATTTTGTTATCGCTTCCTTTTGTGCAAAGCCAATTAGCAAAGCAAGCTACAAATTGGGTGAACAAAGAGTTTAATACCAATATTGTTGTAAAACGAATAGATTTATCTTGGTTAGGGAAGGTTCAATTAAAAGAGATTGAGATAAGAGACCACCATAAAGACACCCTTATTTTTGTTAAAAACTTAAGTACTTCATTAGAAAATGTAAAACGAGTATTAGATAATAAAGTAGATTTAGGTGAAGCCTCTTTAACAGGAGTTCATTTTTATATGAAAACCTATAAAGGAGAGAAAAATGATAACATGTCTGTTTTTGTTGAAAGTTTCGAAGATGGAAAACCTAGAGATAGTTTAGCAACTCCTTTTATTTTAAAAAGTGAAAAAATCTCATTGGAAGATTTGACTTTTAAATTAATGGATGAGAATAAAAGCGAATTACTTCAATTTGCGGCGTACAATGGAGGAGGAGATTTACAAGATTTTTCTATTGTAGGACCTGATGTTTCTGCAAAAATTAGAAATCTACATTTTACTGAGAATAGAGGAATAAATATATCTAATCTATCAACGAATTTTACTTACACAAAATCATCTATGGATTTTGCTGAAACAGTACTTGAAACAGATAATAATACCAAGTTACAAGCAGCCATAAAATTCACCTATGACAGAAAAGACTTCGTGAACTTTAATGATAAGGTAAAAATTAAAGCAAAGTTTCAAGAAAGTACGGTATCAGTTAAAGACTTAAATAAGCTCTATAATGAAATAGGAGGGAATGATTTCTTGTATGTAAGTGGGGGTATTAGTGGAGTTCTTAATAATTTTAGTGCAAACAATGTTCGAATACATTCTAAAGGAGGTATGCGAATTATTGGAGATATGGGTTTTGTTAATGCTTTTAACACAGATAGAGGTTTTGTTTTTGATGCGGATTTAGAAAATCTTACAGCCAATTATCATCAGTTAAGAAATGTGCTTCCGAATCTACTAGGAAAAACATTACCTACTGAATTTCAGCGATTAGGTAATTTTACAATGAATGGTTTGGTTAAAGTAACACCAGATCAAATGGATGCGACTCTGTCGATAAAGTCAGAAATAGGAACTGCTATTTCTGATCTTCAATTAACTAACATAGATAATATAGACGAAGCAGAGTATACTGGTGAAATTGAGTTTAAGAACTTTGATTTAGGGGTTTTTGCTAACGATCCTGTATTAGGAACGGTATCATTAAAAGCAGATGTAAACGGAAGCGGGTTTAATGTAGAGAATGTAAATACTATTATCATAGGAAAAGTAACTAGTTTATATTTTAATGATTATGAATACAAGAACTTACTGGTAAACGGGCAATTTCAAAATAAAAAATTTGATGGTTTGCTAACTGCTGAAGATGATAACTTTAAATTGAAGTTTGAAGGGTTAGCAGATTTTTCATCGGAAATAAATAAGTTCGATTTTATAGCTAATGTTGATAGAGTTGATTTGAAAAAAACAAACCTATTTACTAGAGACAGTACTGCTGTGTTAAAGGGAGACATTAATTTAAATATTTCAGGAAACACTTTTGATGACATTGTAGGTAAGGCAACGTTTAAAAACTTGGTGTATACAAACCAAAAACAGAGTTATCCTTTTAAGAGTTTTGAAGTAAACTCATCGGTAAAAGATAGTATTAAAACAATAGAAGTAAATTCCGAAGATATTGTTAAAGGAAAGTTGAAAGGAAAATTTTCATTTGAAGAATTATTACCAATAGCTCAAAATGCTTTGGGTAGTGTGTATACGAACTATCGTCCGCATGAAGTAGCTCCAAATCAATTCTTAGATTTCGATTTTACTATTTACAATCAAATTATCGATATCTTTTTACCTAACATTTCAATAGGTAGTAATACGCGATTAAAAGGACGAATCAATTCTGATAAAAACTCCTTAAAGCTTACTTTTGAATCACCTGAAATAAACGTTTATAAAAATATAATAGAAGGGGTTGTTTTAAGATTAGATAATAAAAATCCATTATATAACACCCATCTAACAGCTAATAAGATTAATACGAAGTATTATAATATTGAAAAACTGAATCTATTAAACCGTACTCAAAATGATACGTTGTTTTTTAAATCTGTTTTTAAAGGAGGTAAAGATTATGCTGAGAGTTTCAATTTAGATTTCTTTTACACAATTAATGAACTTCAAAAATCGGTTGTAGGAATTCAAAAATCAACCCTACACTACAGAGGGTTTGATTGGATTGTGAATCCTAATGATGATAAAAACAATAAAGTAGCTTTTGATTTGAAAAAAGACGATTTCAATATAAGTCCGTTTGTGTTTAAGTCTGGAGAACAACGAATAGATTTTAAAGGAATTGTAAAAGATAGTACTTATAAAGATATACACGCCAATTTTGACAAAGTAAAACTGGCTAGTTTCTTACCGCCTATAGATAGTTTGAAGTTAAATGGAAGATTAAATGGAAAACTAGAGTATAAACAAGAGCAAGAAACAATAGTACCAAAAGGAAATCTATATATAGAAGATTTTTTTATTAATGATTATTCACAAGGGAATTTAGCATTAAAGGTTGCAGGAAACAACTCGTATGAAAAATATAATGTAGACCTTACTTTAGAAAATGAAAACGCTAAAAGTATTTCAGCAACAGGTGGAGTAGATTTTTCTGGAGAAAGACCTACAATAGATTTAGAAATATATCTAAAAGAATATGATATAGCTGCTTTTAGTCCTTTAGGAGAAGATGTTTTATCTAAATTAAGAGGAAAAGTAACAGGAGATTTTACAGCAAGAGGTTATTTGGGTAGTCCAGATTTACAAGGAGAACTTAATTTTGAAAATGCTGGATTAGGATTTCCTTATTTAAACGTAGATTTTGATTTAAAAGGAAACTCTAATGTAGTGTTAGATGGACAAGAATTTATCTTTAAAGATATTATTCTTGAAGATACAAAATACTTAACACAAGGAGACTTATCAGGAAGTATAGCGCACCAAAATTTTAAAGATTGGTATTTGAATTTTGATATTAATACAAGGAATTTATTAGTGCTAGATACACAAGAAAAAGAAGAATCTCAATACTACGGAACAGGTTTTTTAAATGGAGAAGCTAAAATTAGAGGACTTACAAGTAATTTAGATATTGATGTAAATGGTAGAACCAACAAAGGAACCTTATTCGTAATACCTTTAAGTGATGTTAAAACGATAGATAACTATAAATTAATTCGATTTAAAACAGGAGAAGAGGATGAAGAAAATAAAGGTAGAGTAGTTAAAGATATTAAAGGTTTAGATTTAAAATTAAATTTAACTGTAACTAAAGATGCCGTTGCACAAGTAGTAATAGACAAAGTTTCAGGAAGTGAGCTAAAAGGTAGTGGAGAAGGAAATTTATTTATAGATATTGATACCAGAGGTAAGTTTAATATGTTTGGAGATTTCACTGTAGATAATGGTTTTTATAACTTTAAGTATGCAGGTATAACTAAACCCTTTATTGTGCAAAAGGGAGGAACCATTTCATGGAATGGAGACCCTTATGATGCAGAATTAGATATTACCGCAGTATACCGAACCAAGGCGAATCCAGCACAATTGTTAGATAATATCAATTCCAACCGTAAAATTCCTATCGATTTATATACAAAAATTACAGGAGGTTTATTTAGTTCAACACAAGAGTTTGATATCAAGATACCTAATGCGAATTCAACAGTAACATCAGAATTGGAGTTTATTCTGAATGAAAATGATTTAAATACCAAAATGCAACATTTTTCATTCTTGTTAGCTTTTGGAACTTTTTACAATGCGGATGCTATTGGAAATAGTGCAAGTGCAGGAATAGCAGGAACAGCATCAGGTATAGCTTCGAGTATATTAACAAATATGTTAAATAGTGACGGAAACAAGTTCCAATTAGGGGTAGGATATACACAAGGAGATAGAAGCGAGGTAGATAACCTTAATTCAGATGATCAAGTAGATGTTTCAGTATCTACTAGATTGAGTGATAGGGTTTTAGTGAATGGTAAGGTTGGTGTTCCTGTAGGAACAAATACCCAAACAAGTGTTGTAGGTGAGGTAAAAGTTGAGGTGTTGTTAAATGAAGAAGGAAACTTAAGAGGTACCGTTTTTAACCGTCAAAATGAAGTGCAATATTCTACAGAAGAAGAAGGATATACACAAGGAGTAGGTATTTCTTATCAAGTTAATTTTAATAACTTGCGCCAGTTAGGAAGAAAACTAGGGCTAAATAAAAAAAGAGAAAAAAAAGATACTCTAAAAGACAGTATTCAACCAAAAAAGAAAAAAGGGTTGATTAACTTTAAGTCTAAAGAAAAAAAATAACCAAATAATTTTATGACGAGAACTATAAAGGATTACATGGTAATCTTGTTGAAGGGAATGGCTATGGGAGCTGCTGATGTTGTTCCTGGAGTTTCAGGAGGTACAATTGCATTTATTTCTGGAATTTATGAAGAACTGCTGGGGTCTATCAGTAATATTAACTTAAAGCTATTAAAAAAGCTAAAAAAAGAAGGAATAAAAGCAGCTTGGAAACAAGCTAATGGTAATTTTTTAGCTTCTCTTTTGGTAGGGATTTTTATCAGTATAGTTTCATTGGCAAAAATAATATCTTGGTTGTTAACGAATCATCCGATTTTAGTGTGGTCTTTTTTCTTCGGATTGGTGCTAGCAAGCGTTATTTACATAGCAAAACAAGTGACACAATGGAATATGGTATCAGGAGTTTTACTAATTGTAGGGGCAATTGTAGCTTATTATATCACTACATTAAATCCGTTAGTTTCTGAACACTCTTCTATGCCATTTATGTTCTTAGCAGGGGCAATTGCAATTTGTGCGATGATTTTACCAGGTATTTCAGGATCCTTTATTTTGGTGCTTTTAGGAGCATATAAGCCTGTTTTAGCAGCAGTAAATAACCGCGATTTAGCAACGATAGCAGTTGTAGCTTTAGGGGCAATTATTGGGTTGTTATCTTTTTCAAGAGTTTTAAAATATCTATTTGCAAACTATAAAAATTACACATTGATAGTGTTAACAGGTTTTATTATTGGTTCATTAAATAAAATTTGGCCATGGAAAAAAGTGTTAACGTATCGTACCAATTCACACGGAGAACAAGTTCCGTTTAATGAATTATCAATTTCACCTTTTTCTTACGACGGAAATCCTCAGTTAATGTATTCAGTAATGTTAGCATTATTAGGGTTTGGACTAATTTTAATGCTAGAAAAATTAGCGGTAAAAAAGCAATAGAAAATAAGTAACTTAGCGTTCTAATCAAACAATATGTATAAAGAGCGTACGCTACTACAAAAAATCCATCTTTTTTTAAAAGGCCTAATCATGGGAGGTGCTAATAAAGTACCTGGGGTTTCTGGTGGCATGGTAGCCTTTGTTATGGGGTTTTATGAAGAACTTATTTATACATTTCAGAGAATAAATGGTAAAGCTTTTAAACTACTTTTTAACGGTAGATTTAAAAGTTTTTCAAATTATACCAACCTACAGTTTTTAGTATGGGTAATGGCAGGAAGTATGTTTAGTTACTTTAGCGTTTCTTTGGTGTTAGATTATTTTCTGAAAAATTACGAGTTATATGTCTGGTCATGGTTCTTCGGAATGATTATAGGTTCTATTTATTACATTTCAAAAGACTTTGGAGATTGGAAACCTAAAACAATAATAGGTTTACTAATTGGAGCTGCAGTAGGCATCTCTATTAGCTTTATGACGCCAGCAACAGAGAATGATAATTTATGGTTTGTGTTTGTGTGCGGAATTATTGGTGTTTCTGGAATGACATTGCCAGGGTTATCAGGATCTTTTATTTTAATACTGTTAGGGAATTATGTGTTATTACTAGTCGATAGTGTAAATGTTTTAGGACACGTAATAACGAATTTAATTTCGGGTAATTTCGAGGTGTTACAAGATGAGGTTAAAGTAAGATACTTAAAAATAATAGCAGTTTTTACTGCGGGTTCAGCATTCGGATTAGTTTCTATTTCACATGTGTTAGGGTATGTGTTAAAAAGATGGCATCAGATTGTAACAGCAATTATTATAGGGTTTATTACCGGATCTCTAGGAGTTGTTTGGCCTTGGAAAAAAACAATATACAAAACCGAAGGAGCTTCTTTTTTACTAGATCAGAACGGGAATAAGATCATCGAAAACTACCAAAGATTTATTCCTAATTTTAACAATCAAGAAACATGGGTTTCAATAGGATTCATTATTATTGGAATCGCATTAATCTTAATTATTGATTTTTATGACAGAAAAAGAAAATAAGCACTTATATGCTTTAGTAGGGAAAAATATTTCCTACTCATTTTCTCGTGGATATTTTACTGAAAAATTTGAAAAATTAGACTTAGAAGATCATAAGTATATCAATTTTGATATTCAATCAATACATGAACTTCCTCAAAAGATAAAAGAGAATAAAAAAAGATTAAAAGGGATGAATGTAACCATTCCTTATAAGTTAGAAGTCTTTAATTTTTTAGATAGAATTGATAAAAAAGCATTAAAGGTTGGCGCAGTAAACACTATAAAAATCTCCAAAAAAGGGAAGTTAAAAGGATATAACACTGATGTATACGGATTTAAAAAGTCATTAAAACCTTTATTGAAAAAAAATCATAAAAAAGCATTGATTTTAGGTACAGGAGGAGCGTCCAAAGCTGTAGCTTTTGTGTTTGAAACTTTAGAAATTAAATACAAACAAGTTTCTAGAACACCAGAAGGGAAAAAGCAAATTTCTTATAGTGATATTACTGAAGAAATAATGAGTTCATATCACCTAATTGTAAATTGTACACCATTAGGAACACATCCGAATATAGAAAATTGTCCTGATATTCCCTATGAATTTATTTCAAGTAAACATTTATTATACGATTTAATATACAATCCAGCAGAAACTACTTTTTTGAAAAAAGGAAAAGAAAAAGGAGCAACCATAAAAAACGGATTAGAAATGTTAGAACTTCAAGCTGAAAAAGCTTGGGAAATATGGAATGAAGACTAATTCTTTAAAAAAGAAAATAAAATTTGCTATTATATTAGAATCCGTATCTTTATAATCTAAATCAAAGGAACTTAAACATTGTAGATATGTTAGAAAATAACGAAGAGAAAGTAGAAAACCCAGTTACAGAAGAACAAAACAACGCGAGTAAGGAAACTGAAAATGCAGTTAATGAAGTAGAAAATGAGGTAGCTAATGAATCTGAAAAAGCAGACGAAAAGCACGAAATTCCAATGCTTGATTATGCTTCGATGGAATTAGAAAAATTGGTTGATGAATTAAAAAAATTATTAAAAGATTATCCAGTTCAACAATTAAAATCAAATGTAGATGCTTTAAAAATAGCATTCAACTCAAAGTTTGGAACTTTACTTGCTAAGAAAAAAGAAGCTTTTTTAGCAGAAGGTGGTAATTCTATTGATTTTCAATTTTCTAGCCCTGTAAAAACAGAATACAACAAATTACTTGGTGAATATAAAACCAAAAGAGATGCGTATTATTCTCAATTAGAAAAGCAACTAAAAGAGAATTTAGAAAGAAGAAATAATTTAATTGAAGAGTTAAAGAGTTTAATCGAAAACGCTGATCCTAAAACGATGTATAACGATTTTCAAGAAATTCAAAATCGTTGGAAGAGCATTGGTCCAGTTCCTAAAACAAAATATAATGATACTTGGAGAACCTATCACCATCACGTAGAGCGTTTTTACGATTTATTGCATTTAAATAAAGATTTTAGAGAGCTTGATTTTAAACATAATTTAGAAGAAAAGTTAGGGTTAATTAAAAGAGCAGAGGCTTTAAATGATATTGAGGATGTAAATGTAGCTTTTAAAGAGTTACAAGAGTTACACCGTTTATGGAAGGAAGAAGTAGGGCCTGTTGCAAAAGAAAATAGAGAAGAGGTTTGGGGTAAATTTAGTGAAGCTACCAAAAAAATACACGATAAGCGTCATCAGTACTTTAGAGAACTAAAATCAAAGTACCAAGAAATGATCGATGCTAAATTGGCAGTAGCAGCTGAAATTAAGGCTTACGATACTTCTAAGAACAAAACTCATAATGATTGGCAAAAGAGTATAGTAGAAATAGAAAAACTACGAAAAAAATACTTCGATATAGGAAAACTTCCTTACAGTAAGAGTGAAGCTGTTTGGCAGGAGTTTAAAGCTGCGACTAAAAAGTTTAATACTGCGAAAAACGCTTTTTATAAAAACGAAAAAAGTGCGCAGAATGACAACTTAAAAAGAAAAATGGAATTGGTTGAACTAGCTGAAAGTTTAAAAAACAGTGAGGACTGGAATGAAACAACCAATACAATGAAGCGTATTCAATCAGATTGGAAAAAAATAGGACATGTACCTAGAAAATTTTCTGATGATATTTGGAAGCGTTTTAAAAATGCTTGTAATCATTATTTTGATAGATTACACACCTTAAAAAATGAACAAAACAAAGAACAATTAGCTACCGTAGAAGCTAAAAAAGAATATATTGAACAGGTAAAATCTGAAGACATCAAAACAGAAGAAGATGTTCAAAGAGTGTTAGGAGAGTGGAGAGATTTAGGAGCTTTACCTAGAAATGCTCGTCATTTAGATGAAAAGTTTAATAAAGCAATGGACGCACATCTAGACAAGCTAGATATGGGTAGAATTGATATTGAAATGATGAAGTTTAAAGGTGTTGTTGATACGTATTTAGCGCAAGAAGACTACAGAAAGCTAGACAGTGAGCAGTTCTTTATTAGAAAGAAAATAGATGAAACTGTACGCGAAATGCAACAGTTAGAAAATAATTTAAGTTTTATTTCTAATGCTACAGAAGATAATCCTTTAGTTCAAAATGTTCGTAAGGGAATTCAAGATTTCAAAGACCAATTAGATCTTTGGCAAGAAAAACTAGACTACTTAAAAAGATTAGATTACTAAGATAATTTAGCAATCATAAAAAAAACTCGAATTTTAAAAGGTTCGAGTTTTTTTTATGTTTAGTTTTTAGTAAGTTGTTTGGCTACTGTAAGTTCAAAATTTGATAGAATATGAAGTTTTAAACGGATTTAGAGTTTATGTAATAGTTCTTGTCAATTTTAATAGAACTTGCTTTCATAGTTTTTGTTTGCCAATTCTCAGTAGGGTTTATCAATTCAACCTTTCCATCAATAATTACCTTTACAGGCATATTAAAACCTTTAACAACATTATTCCAGCGATATTTTAAGGTATTGTTTTCAATTGTATACTCTAACTCAGGAATCTTCACCGTACGTAAATATTGATCGAATACTTTACTTAAATCAATTCCAGATTTATCAATCATATATTGTTCAATTTCTTGAGTTGTTACTGTTTTATGGTAAAAATCAGCATTCAAACCACGTAAAATTTGACGCCATTTTTTATCATCGTTTACCAATTGACGAATGGTGTGTAACATATTAGCTCCTTTGTAATACATATCTCCAGAACCTTCATTATTAACATTGTAATGTCCAATAATTGGTTTGTCATTTTGAATAGAACTTCGTGTTCCAATAACATATTCAGCAGACGCTTTTTTTCCGTAATAGTAATCTAAGAACAAGTTTTCAGAGTAAGCTGTAAAACTTTCATGAATCCACATATCAGCAATGTCTACATTGGTAATATTGTTAGCAAACCATTCATGACCAGCTTCGTGAATAATAATAAAGTCAAATTTTAATCCCCAACCAGTTCCAGATAAATCTCTACCTAAATACCCATTTTTATATTGATTTCCGTAAGTAACTGAACTTTGATGTTCCATTCCTAAGTACGGAACTTCTACTAGTTTAAAACCATCTTCATAAAAGGGATATTTACCAAACCAATGTTCAAAAGCTTTCATCATCTTAGGAGCATCTTTAAACTGCTTTTTGGCTTTTTTAAGATTGTCACGTAACACATAATAATTCATGTCTAACTCTCCATCTTCACCTTGGTATTTCTCAGAAAAATGCACATAATCTCCAATATTTACATTTACTCCATAGTTGTTAATCGGATTGTCAACAAACCAATGATAAGTGGTTGTATCATCATTGTGTTGTTCAATATTGCGTAAACGACCATTAGAAACATCCATTAAGTTTTTAGGTACACGAACACTAATCGCCATACTATCTACTTCATCATACATATGGTCTTTATTTGGCCACCAAATACTTGCGCCTAATCCTTGACATGAAGTAGCAACAAAATGATTTCCATTGCTATCTTTTTTCCAAGAAAAACCACCATCCCAAGGAGCTCTAATCGCTTCTTTAGGATTTCCTTCGTAATACACATCAACAGAATTTTTAGCTCCTTCTTTTTGCGGAGATTTCAGTTGAATAAAATGTGCATTACCTTCAGAAACAACTTTTAGCTCTTCATTATTTTGAATCGCTTTGGTAATTTTTAAGGGAGGTTGCAAGTCTATTTGTAAAACTTGATGAGGTTTTAAAACTTTATATTGTACAGTGTTTTTTCCTTTAATAAATTTTTTATCAGGATTCACAGCTACATTAAGGTGGTAATATGTTAAGTCCCACCACGATCTTTCTGGAGTAATAGAACCACGCAAAGAATCTTGGCGTGTAAATGTTTCACTTTTAGAAAATAACGATGTGCTTTTTTGAGCAGTAGAAGAAGAACATCCAGCAATTAATATCGCCAAAGATGTCATAAAAACTGATAAAGAAAATGTTTTTTTATGCATAGTGTTTGTTCTTGATGGGATAAAACGCTAAGATAAGTTTTAAAGTTTTTTTATTGGAGGCAACTTTAAGATATTTGCTTAAAATTACAAGAATGTCAAAAATAGTTTTCATAACAGGAGCTTCTTCAGGAATAGGAAAATCAATTGCTACTTATTTACATGATAGAGGATTTAAAATTTACGGAACAAGTAGAAATCCTCAAAAAGTAACTACTCCGTTTCAAATGGTAGCATTAGATGTAACTAATCAAGAATCGATAAAGAAAGCTGTAGAAGAAGTAATTAGTGCTGAAGGAAAGATTGATGTGTTAATAAACAATGCAGGAAAAGGAATTACAGGTCCTATTGAAGATACTCCAACAGAAGAAATGAAAGATAATTTTAATACAAACTTCTTTGGAGTAATTGATGTAGTTAAAGAAGTATTACCTTATATGCGAAAGCAACAATCAGGAACGATTATTAATACAACATCAATCGCAGGGTACATGGGGTTACCTTTTAGAGGGATTTATTCTGCAAGTAAAGGAGCGTTAGAGTTAGTAACAGAAGCGTTGAGTATGGAGGTAAAAAGCTTTGGAATTAAGGTTGTAAACGTAGCTCCGGGAGATTTTGCCACGAACATTGCTGCGGGAAGATACCATACACCTGTTTTTGAAAATTCTGCTTACAAAGAAAAATATGCTGAAAATTTAGCTTTAATGGATGCTCATGTCGATTCAGGAGCAGACCCAATACTTATGGCAGAAGCAATTTATAAAATCATTGAAAATAAGAATCCTAAAATTCACTATAAAGTTGGTGGATTTATGGAGAAATTTTCAATTGTATTAAAAAGAATCTTACCTGATAAAGTTTATGAAAAATTACTAATGAATCATTATAAATTGTAAATTCGCAGAAGATTAGTAATTAAAGAAAATTACGGCATAAAATATTGTTTTATGCGTTGTTTTAAAGAGGGTTGTACTCTCGTAGAATTCAAAAATTAGAACACAACTACATAATAAATATACAGATGAAATTTTTTATTGATACAGCTAACTTAGATCAAATTAGAGAAGCACAGGCTTTAGGTATTTTAGATGGGGTAACAACAAACCCATCATTAATGGCTAAAGAAGGTATAACAGGAGAAGAAAACATTATCAACCACTACAAAGCAATTTGCGAAATAGTAGAAGGAGATGTTTCTGCTGAGGTAATCTCTACTGATTTTGATGGAATGATAAAAGAAGGTGAAGCGTTAGCTGCATTACATCCTCAAATTGTGGTAAAATTACCAATGATTGCTGATGGTATCAAAGCGTGTAAATATTTTTCTGATAAAGGAATTAAAACAAATGTAACTCTTGTGTTTTCAGCAGGTCAAGCATTATTAGCAGCAAAGGCAGGAGCAACTTACGTGTCTCCATTTATTGGTCGTTTAGATGATATTTCTACAGATGGATTAAATTTAATTTCAGAAATTCGTCAGATTTATGATAACTATTTGTTTGATACACAAATATTGGCAGCATCAGTACGTCACACAATGCACGTAATTGATTGTGCTAAAATAGGAGCCGATGTTATGACTGGACCTTTAAGCGCAATTGAAGGATTATTAAAGCACCCATTAACAGATATTGGTTTAGCTAAATTTTTAGCAGATTATAAGAAAGGAAACTAATCAACAAAGTTGGTTTTAGTATTTTGTCATTCCCGCGAAAGCGGGAATCTCATTTTTTAAAAGATATGTACCCAAAAAAAGAACTCGCACAACTTGTTATTACTGCATGTCATGAATTTGATGTTGATACTGTGGTTATTTCTCCAGGTTCTCGTAATGCGCCACTTACTGTTGGATTTTCAAATCACCCAAAAACAAACGCATTAAGTGTTGTTGATGAGCGTTGTGCTGCTTTTTTTGCGTTAGGAATAGCGCAACAAACTCAAAAACCTGTAGTAATTACATGTTCTTCAGGTTCAGCTTTATTAAACTATTATCCTGCAATTGCAGAGGCGTATTATAGTCAAATTCCGTTAATAGTAATTTCTGCGGATAGGCCAAAACATTTAATTGATATTGGAGATGGACAAACCATTCGTCAAGAAAATGTGTTTGAAAATCATATTTTGTTCTCAGCGAATTTGATTGAAGAAGAGAATCAGTTAAAAAATAACTCTGACTTGTTGACAAAAGCGATACAAACTGCGATTAACAAGAAGGGACCAGTACATATCAATGTTCCGTTTGATGAGCCTTTATATGAAACGGTAGAAGAATTACAATCTTTTAATTTTTCAAATGTCATTTCGAGTGAAACAAAACAATCTTTTGATTTAGAAAAATTAGCTTCTATTTGGAATGTTTCAACTAAAAAAATGATTTTAGTAGGAAGTAGTTTTCCTGATGTTGAATTACAAAAGGTTTTATCGAAGTATGCAGAAGATGATTCTGTAATAGTTTTAACTGAAACGACTTCTAATATATATCATCCGAAGTTTATCAATAGTATTGATAAGTTGATTTTTCCTTTGTCTTCTGAAGAGTTTGAGGAATTTAAACCTGAAGTATTAGTAACTTTAGGAGGAATGGTAATTTCTAAGAAAATTAAACAACTTTTACGAAAGTCGCCACCAAATCACCATTGGCATGTCGATGAGTTAAAAGCGATGGATACCTATCATTGTTTGTCGGAGTTTGTTCAAACAAATCCTGTTGAATTTTTAACAGCGTTATCAGGGAAGAGTGAAGGTATTGAAAGTAATTATCAGCAAAAATGGTTAAAAGAAAAGAGTTTAAGAGTTGAGAAACACGAAACATATTTGCAAAACTGTGAGTATTCAGATTTAAAAGTATTTGAAGCGATTTTAGAAAAACTTCCTAATGAATCTCAGTTGCAAATTAGTAACAGTTCTACGATTCGATATTCTCAATTATTCGATGTGAATTCTACCTTAAGAGTGTTTTGTAATAGAGGAACAAGTGGTATAGATGGTAGTACAAGTACTGCTGTAGGAGCAGCGTTTGCCGATGATAAACCAACGACATTTATTACAGGAGATTTAAGTTTCTTTTACGATAGTAATGCTTTGTGGAATACTAATATCCCTAAGAGTTTTAGAATTATAATATTAAACAATGCGGGAGGTGGTATTTTTAGGTTCATTCCTGGGCCATTAAAAACAAATGCTGCAAATTATTTTGAAACGCCTCACAACTTAACAGCAGAACATTTGGCAAAAATGTATGGTTTTGAATATGTTCAGGTGGCAGGTTTAAAAGAGTTAAATGAAGAGCTAAATGAGTTTTATACAGAAACTGAACAGCCAAAAATAATGGAGATATTTACTCCAAAAGAAATAAATGACGTAGTTTTAAAGAACTATTTTAAAAACTTATAAGATGGAATTAAAAGAAGGAGATAAGGTAGATTTAGTTATTGGAGTTCAAACAGCTTTAGGTTATACGGTTTTAATTAATGAATCGTATGAAGGGTTGTTGTATAACAATGAGGTTTTTAGTGATGTAGAAGAAGGAATGCGTACTGTTGGTTACGTAAAAAAGATACGTGAAGACGAAAAGATAGATGTATCGTTACGTCCGCAAGGTTTTAAGAATGTAATTGATTCTGATGTAGATAAAGTTTTACGAAAGTTAGAAGAGAAAGGTTTTTTGTTATTGACAGATAAAAGCTCTCCTGAATCAATTAAATTTCACTTACAAATGAGTAAAAAAGCATTCAAGAGAGCTATTGGTACATTATATAAAAATAAAATGATAGAATTAGAAGAGGATAGGATAGTGTTGAAATAACCTATTCTTGACCTTCTTCTTGTTGCTCTTCATTCTGATTTTCGTTTATTTCTTCAGTAGGATTTTCTTTCTTTTCTGTTTTCATTAAATCGTTTACACGTTTAATGTTTTCGTAAAAAGCATCTGCATTAGGATTTGAAGGATCCATTTTTCCATAAGCAGCTTTGTAATAAAAATCAGCTTTTTCATATTCTTTTCCTAGCTCATAATACTTACCAATGTAAAAATCTCCCATGTGCGAGTCTGGATATTTTATCATAACAAAGTCACCTAAAACTCTAAGATAATCACCGTCTTGTCTGTCAATTACGATGTCTTCAATAACAAAAATATCATCCAAACGAACATTTAAATTAGATCCATATAAATATTGAATATCTAAGTATTTCTTCTCTACATATTTAATAGCATCTAGCGGAGCTAAGTCTTTAACGTTTGCTTCAAATTCCTCTTTGGTTATTTTTGAATACAAAGCAAACATTTGATTGAAAGCTCTTGGAATAGTTTCGGCAATAACAGCTAAATGGTTAGGAGCATTAGGGAATTCATCAAAATTAACGTGTAAGTTCTTAGCATCGTAAGAAGTTACTAATGTTTTGATTTCACTAAATAAATTGTATTGCTTAGAGTCTATATATTTCTTGTTATTACTAGTGTATAAAAAGTAAGTATTATCTATAGAACCTAGTCTGCTTAAAGAATAAGATTCTAAAATAGCTGGTGCAAATTGAGGAAACTCTGGAGTAATACAAATAAGCGAGTTAAAAATAGGTTGCTCATCTTTTAAGTAATGAGTTAAAAAGTTAGCCGCTTTACCTTCACCTACAATTGTCATAAAAGGAGAAGTTCTAAAATTACCTTCCATAAAAGGAATTAACTCATGTTTTATAAAGTTGAAAAAATGTGCCCCAGAAGTTGTTAAAGCATTGTTAGCAGGTATTATTGATATATCTTTACCATAAGTGTTTTTCATGTCAATCCCAACAACAATTTGTCTAGGAGCTTTATCTACATTAGCATACAGTTTTGCATTTCCTACATATAAATCAAAAAGATACTCGTCTCCTAATACAATTGCTAATGGATAATTAGTAGTCTCGTCTACATCATAACCTTGAGGGATATAAATTTTAACATTTCTACTTCCGCTTAATTCTTCAGAGTTAACTTTTTGAGAAATTATTTTTTGAGAAAAAAGACTAGTACTAATTAATAAGGTAAATAATAAATATACTTGTTTCATATTGGGGTAAATTATATCGTTCAAATATAGAAAAGAAAAATAAAGTTATTATGTTATTTTTGTACATCTAAATAACGACAATATTTTAAAATTATGATACAACCAGATTGGAAAGTTGCCAAAGAATACGAAGATATTACCTATAAAAAATCACATAATGTAGCAAGAATAGCGTTTAACAGACCAAATGTGCGTAATGCATTTCGTCCTAAAACTACCTCTGAGTTATTAGATGCTTTTCATGATGCTCACGAAGATACCAATATCGGAGTTGTATTATTATCAGCAGAAGGACCATCAACTAAAGATGGAGTTTGGAGTTTTTGCTCTGGAGGAGATCAAAACGCACGTGGACATCAAGGATATGTTGGAGATGATGGTTACCACCGTTTGAATATTTTAGAAGTACAACGTTTAATACGTTTTATGCCAAAAGCAGTAATTTGTGTGGTTCCAGGTTGGGCAGTAGGTGGAGGACACAGTTTACACGTAACTTGTGATTTAACCTTGGCGAGTAAAGAGCACGCTATTTTTAAACAAACTGATGCTGATGTAACTTCCTTTGATGCAGGTTATGGATCGGCATATTTAGCGAAAATGGTTGGGCAAAAAAAAGCTCGTGAAATCTTTTTCTTAGGAAGAAATTATTCAGCGCAAGAAGCTTATGAAATGGGAATGGTAAATGCGGTAATTCCTCATGATGAGTTAGAGCAAACTGCTTTTGAGTGGGCACAAGAAATTTTAGCAAAATCACCAACTTCTATTAAAATGTTAAAGTTCGCAATGAATTTAACGGACGACGGAATGGTAGGACAGCAAGTATTTGCGGGAGAAGTAACTCGTTTAGCATATATGACAGATGAAGCTAAAGAAGGACGTGATGCGTTTTTAGAAAAACGTAAGCCTAACTTCCCAAAAACTTGGATACCTTAAGGTTTAAATAATGAGTTACTCTGAGTTAAAAATAATAAGACCTTTATATTCATTATCTAAGAAAATCTCTGATAAAAATCTAAAGATAGGAGATAGGTTTATTTATAAAGAGAATTACTCTTTGCTTTTTAAGATTGATTTAACTCCAAAAGGGGATAATTATCCATGTTCTGATGAAATGGGAAAGATTACATGGATAAAAGGAGATGAAAGAGTAATTAAAATTAATGGAGTTGCTGGAAGTTTAAAAGGAATTTCCGCAGAGTTTAAGAATGAATATCTTGATAAGGTTAAAAATAATTCATAATTAAAAAATGAAAATAATTTGTATTGGGCGTAATTACGCAAAGCATATAGAAGAATTAGCGAATGAAAGACCAGATAATCCAGTAGTTTTCTTAAAACCAGATTCAGCAATTCTTCCAAAAAAGATGCCTTTTTTTATCCCACCTTTTTCAAATGATGTGCATTATGAAGTGGAAGTATTGGTGAAAATTAATAAAGTAGGAAAACATATTTCTCCAAAATTTGCACATAAGTACTATGATACTGTTGGGCTAGGAATTGATTTTACTGCACGAGATGTACAAGCACAATGCAAAGAAAAAGGGTTGCCTTGGGAAAAAGCAAAAGCTTTTGATGGTAGTGCTATTGTAGGAGAGTTTTTTCCAAAAGAAGATTTTGACTTAGAAAACTTGTCATTTCAATTACAGAAGAACGATGAGGTTGTGCAAGATGGAAATACATCTAGTATGCTGTGGAAGATTGATGAATTGATTAGTTATGTGTCGCAATATTTCACGTTGAAAAAAGGAGATATTATTTTTACAGGCACACCAGCAGGAGTTGGGAAAGTAGCAGAAAATGATATTTTAACAGGAACTATTGAAGGAAAACAAGCTTTTCAAATAAAAGTAAAATAAAATATATCCCGCTTCGGCGGGATTCTTTTTTAGATATATAAATGAATGCAGAAATCATTACGATAGGAGATGAAATCCTTATCGGACAAATTGTAGATACCAATTCTCAATGGATTGGTCAAGAACTTAATAAAATTGGAATTTCGGTTTATCAAATCTCCTCAATTCAGGATGAAAAACAACACATATTAAATGCGTTAAAAGAAGCAGAAAGTAGAGCAGATATTGTGATAATAACTGGAGGATTGGGACCTACCAGAGACGATATCACAAAAAAAACAATTGCTGAGTATTTTCAAGACGATAAGATTGTTGAATACCCAGAGGTGGTCGATAATATTAAGTATTTATTTAAGAAGGTCAATCACCCGTTCAACGAAATTCAGAAGTACCAAGCACAGCTTCCATCAAAAGCAACCTTATTAATGAATCGTTTAGGAACTGCTCCAGGAATGTGGTTTTACGAAAACGATACGGTTTTTGTGTCACTTCCTGGAGTTCCTTATGAAATGAAAGGTTTAATGCAAAGTGAAGTGTTACCAAGACTTCGAACAACATTTAAGCTACCTTTTATCTTGCATAGAACTATTATGACGGTGGGTACAGGAGAAACAATTATTGCTGAAAGAATTTCTGACTGGGAAGACAATTTACCTGATTTTATAAAATTGGCTTATTTGCCATCTTTCGGAAGTGTTCGATTGCGTTTGTCAGCGAAAGGGAATAATGAAGAGTTGTTAGCAAAAGAGATGGAGAAGCAAGTTGCTGCATTATATGTTTTAATCCCTGAGATTATAGTTGGAGATGATAATGAGACTTCACTAGAAAAAGAAGTAGGGAAACTGCTACAACAACACGGAAAAACAGTAGCAACCGCCGAAAGTTTGACAGGAGGTAAAATAGCATCAACTATAGTTTCTGTACCAGGAGCTTCCAATTATTTTATGGGAGGTTTTGTAACATATACAGCTACCTTAAAGCAACAATTATTAGGAGTTTCAAAAGAAACGATTGAGAAATTTACTGTGGTAAGTAAAGAAGTAGCTTCAGCAATGGCAAAAGGATGTTTAGAAAAACTGCAAACAGATTATGCAATAGCTGTAACAGGAAATGCGGGGCCAACGACCGATCATAATGACAAGAGTGTTGGTTTGGTATATATTGCTATTGCTAGTAAAAATAGAGTAGAAGTACAAGAGTTTAACTTTGGGCAACCTAGAGAAAAAGTAATCAATAGAACGGTAACTAAATCTTTAGAACTTTTACAAGCAAACATATTAAAATAATTAGTATTTTTGCGCCCGTTACGCTTCCAAATAGGTTAGATGCTGAACCTAAGTTTTGAATGGATTAAAATAATTTAAAATTTAATCGAGAATATTTTTGTGCAATGAATTAAAATGCATAAATTTGCACCTCGTTTAGAAATAACACTAAAAACTGTCAAGAAGATGTCTAGAGTTTGTGAATTAACAGGAAAAAAAGCGATGGTAGGTAACAATGTATCTCACGCTTTAAATAGAACTAAAAGAAGATTTAACGCTAATTTAATGACTAAGCGTTTTTATATTCCAGAAGAAGATAAATGGATTACTTTAAAAGTATCTGCTTCTGCATTAAAAAATATTAATAAAAAAGGAATCTCTGCGGTTATTAAAGAAGCAAGAGCTAACGGTTTCTTAACTAAATAATTCCTTACTTAGATAAAATTTTAGAGAGATGGCAAAAAAAGGAAACAGAGTTCAAGTAATTTTAGAGTGTACTGAGCACAAAGCTTCTGGACAACCAGGAACTTCTCGTTATATTACAACAAAGAACAAAAAGAATACTCCTGATAGAATGGAATTAAAGAAATTTAATCCAATCTTAAAGAAGATGACAGTTCATAAAGAAATTAAATAATTAGCTACGGCGTAAACTTTAATTAAAATGGCAAAGAAATCAGTAGCAACGTTACAAACAGGTTCGAAAAGATTAACCAAAGCTATCAAAATGGTGAAGTCTCCAAAATCAGGAGCTTACACTTTTGTTGAAGCTATTATGGATCCAACACAAGTAAACGACTTTTTTGCAAAAAAGTAATTCTTGTATACAGTTTAAAGAAAAGCTACTTTCATTAGAGAGTAGCTTTTTTTATATTTGACAGTCTCAAATCTTTAGCATAGTTTAAGATTTTATTGGAAAGACAACAATATAATGACAATTTGACCGTATAAATTAAATGGTATAGTTTTTAACCTATAGTAGCGATTATAAAATTTAACAATGAGTTTTTTTAAGAAAATCTTCTCAAAAGAGAAAAAAGAAACCTTAGACAAAGGATTAGAAAAAACCAAATCAAGTTTTTTCTCTAAATTATCAAAAGCAGTTGCAGGAAAAGCAAAGGTAGATGATGATGTGCTAGATAATTTAGAAGAAGTGCTCGTATCGTCTGATGTAGGAGTAGAAACTACCCTGAAAATTATTGATAGAATTGAAGAAAGAGTATCTCGTGATAAGTATTTGGGTACCGATGAGTTAAATCAAATTCTACGAGAAGAAATTGCAGGTTTATTATCAGAAACCAATACTGGTGATGAAACCGATTTTACGATTCCAGCAAAGACGAAACCTTATGTGTTAATGGTGGTTGGAGTAAACGGAGTAGGTAAAACAACTACGATTGGTAAGTTAGCTTCACAATTTAAAAAGAAAGGTTTAAAAGTTGTTTTAGGAGCTGCAGATACGTTTAGAGCTGCTGCAATTGATCAATTACAAGTTTGGGCAGACAGAACAGATGTGCCAATTGTACGTCAAGAAATGGGTTCTGATCCTGCTTCTGTAGCTTTTGATACTGTACAATCAGGAGTTAATCAAGATGCTGATGTAATTATTATTGATACAGCAGGACGTTTACATAATAAGGTAAATTTAATGAATGAGTTGACTAAGATTAAACGTGTAATGCAAAAAGTAGTACCAAATGCTCCACATGATGTATTGTTAGTGTTAGACGGTTCAACAGGTCAAAATGCATTTGAACAAGCAAAACAATTTACTAAAGCAACAGAAGTAACTTCATTGGCAGTAACTAAATTAGATGGTACAGCCAAGGGAGGAGTGGTAATTGGTATTTCAGATCAATTCCAAATTCCAGTTAAATATATCGGAGTAGGAGAAGGTATTGATGACTTACAAGTGTTTAATAAACACGAATTTGTAGATTCTTTTTTTAAGTAATATAATAAAATAGTATTTTGCAAGGTCTTTAATTTTAAAGACCTTTTTTTATGAAAAATAATTGCGTGATGAGAAACAAAATTTTACTTTTCTTTTTATTAGTATCATTAGCTGTAAAAGCACAAATATCTAATATTTCTGAGTTGGCCTCAGGTACCTTAGAGTTATTCACACCTTTAGCAGAAGTTGACGGAAGTATTTATGGATATTTTACAGTTTTTAAACTTGAAGATGTTAGTGAAATAGAAGAAAAATATGAGTATGTTTTATTAGATAAAAATCTTAATAAAGTAGCAAATGGAGAGTTTACAGATGTTCGTTATAAAAAGTTAGCTTCTAGTTTTTTATATCCTGAAAAAATTAAAGATAAAATAATTTTAAGTAAGGTTCATTATTTACCTTACAAACCTAAATTCACATTTGTTACACATCGTACATTAGACTTAATAACTAATAAATTTTCAAAAGAATTTTATTATGAAGAAGGTAGTTTTATTGAAGGAAGTAGAGGTACCAAAAAAATAAAAAAAGAAGCCAAAGCATTAAAAACATTTGAATTTCCAATCGCTTTTAAAGAGGGATTTTTCTTATTTGAAAAATTAAAAGGGACCAATACAAGTTTAAAGGAAATGAAAAGTTTGAAAGCATTTAATATCGAAAAGAATAAAGTTTGGGAGTATACTTACAATCCTAATGAAGAACCTTTAGATTATAGTTTTTCTGTTTTAGATGATGAGAATGTAATTTTTTGGACGTTTAATACCAAGACAAAGTCACAGGTATTTCACAGTCTTGACCCAAAAACAGGAAAAGTAATTTTTACGTACGAATTAGAAAATAAAAAATCAGATTATAACCATTTGTTTAATGTAATAGCATTAGAGGATAAATATGTGATTATTGGTAAAATGAGTCCTTATAAATCAACAGGCTACGATTATGAAAAAGCAAAAGGGTTATTTAAAATAGAGTTAAGTAAAAAAGGGAATGAAATTTCAAAAGAATATATTACTTGGGAAGAAATTTCTCCTGATTTACTAGAAATTAAAAAGAATGGTAAGCTTGAAGATGGTTATAAATTATCAGCAAGAAAGTTTTTTGTGTTTAAAGATGGTAGTGCTTCTATAATTACAGAAAAGAGAAAAGAAAATATGAATCTTTTTTTGGGGCAAGTAAATGTAAAAACAACCGATTTTCTAATATTAAATTTTGATAAAAACTTTAAGCTAAAAAATGTAGAAACAATTGAAAAAGAAAAATCGAAATGGACAAATTCAGATTATCTGTTTTCGCAAAAGATTAAAGATGGTAACGGAGTTGTGTTTTTTTATAATGATCATAAAAAGGATGAGGACTCAAAAAAGAAAAATTGGGTATTAGGAATTGTGACTATTATAAACGGAAAGATGACACACGAACAAATACCTATGACATCTGAAGAACACAGTATATATCCTTATGTTGCAAAAGAAGGTCATATTTTACTCCGTGAGTATAACAAAGATGCAGATTATGATCAAATTCGATTAGAAAGATTAAATTATTAAAAAGAAAGAGAGGCAAATACCTCTCTTATTTTTTTGTGTAAAAATCTGCTATGTTTTTTATTTCATTAAGGTTCAAATTCCACAAAAAACTTAAAAACTGTTGGTAGCTTTTATCTTGTTCGTTAGGAACAAGCCTATCTACATATCTATTAAATTGATACTTCTTTTTAGCTTCATACAATTTATCAAAGTTCTTTCCCAACCAACTTTTATAATAATTGTTATCAGGGAATTTTTCTAGTCTATATAAAGTTAAATAAATACTTAAACCGTATTTTTCAAGGTAATTAAGGTTTGCTACATCTTCTTTTCTAGCAATATTTTGAAGTTCTAAAAACTTATTATTGTCTGTGGTAGAAGTATTGTTTTCAATATCAGAAAATATTTTTTTTAATTTCTGAATTCGTTCAATGATTTCTGGATGTGATTTTACCGAATCTTTATCAATTTTATCTTTATAATTATCGTAGTTATAAGAAGTAAAGTCTTCCATAGTTAACCATTTTTCATTGAAAGGTTGTTTTGGAAGATGAAACACTTTTTTATAGGTTTCTTTTTTTAGCTGAATTTCAGGTAAAGAATCTAGTTTAGCAAGTATTCCTAAAGCGTTAATAAATTCAATTTTAGGGTACTTTGTTTTTTTAAAAAACACATATCCTAAAGAATCTGCTTCAGACTCTTGTTTTCTATATCTTTTACTATCAGTATATAAAAGATCTTTCATAATTTCAAAAGCTTTGTCATATTGATTAAACTTTTGTTTTTTTATCTCTTTACTCTGTTGCTTCTTTTCTTTTGAAGTATTTAATTTAGCTTTATAAATAATGTTATTTTCAGCATGTTTTAGTTTTAAATGAGCAATTTCATGAGTAATAACCGATACCAATTGTGCTTCATTTTCTAAATATTTAAATAACCCCATGTTAAGTAGAATGACCCCATTTCCCATACTTACAGCATTAGGAGAGTTGTGTCTAGAAACATAAATAGTCAATTTATCACTACTTAAATCAGAGTTGTTTTTTATTATGTTGTTAGTTAAATTTTGAATATAATCAGAGAAAATTGGATTGAAAACTAGTCTTTTCTTTTCTATATTTTTAACAAAATCTGTATTTAAAAAAGTGTACGATTTTTCTACTTCTTTCCTTATATCACCTTTATAGAGCTTTTTAAAACTTTTCTTAAAAAGTTTGAAGTCTTCGTTATACTTTTTAACCAATTCACTTCTCTTAAGGTAGTCAGTGGTGTCTATAGGAGCATAGTTTTGGGCAAAAGAATAAGTATAGACGAATAGAAATATATAAAAAACTCTTTTTTTCATATTTGCGTATTTTTAGGCAATATACTATTTTATTATAGTAGAGTAAAATAGAGATTATTAAGGAGTAATTCCAAATTCCAGTTAAATATATCGGAGTAGTAGAAAGTATTGATGATTAACAAGTATTTAATAAACACGAGTTTGTAGATTCTTTTTTAAATAGAAAATAAATAGGTGATAGTTCTAATATCATTTTTTTGTTTATTCGAAAGACCACTCAAATCATTCCAAAGGAGTAATAATTCAAAAGACCAAGTTTTAAGCTTGGTTTTTTTAGCTTGAATTTTTAGCTTTAGTTTTTCAAGGTTTTCATTAGAATAATTATTTATTGATATCTTTTCTACAAATTCAAGATATTCTTTTAGTAATAAGTAGTTGGAATTTTCAGGAGTTAAGATTGATAATTCTTTGTTTAACTCATCAAACTCTGTATGTTTTCCTGCGATGATGTAAACTTCAAGTAAACTTAAATGAGTTCCCCAAGATTTAGGGTTTTGTTGAATTTGTTTCTTATAAAATGCTATTTGGTTATCAAAGTACAGCTCATAATCTAAATCGTTAATTTTTTTTGCCAATAGAGCGGTTCTTGACCAGTATTGAGGAGAAAATTTATGAGCTAATGCTTTAAATGTTTTGATAGCACTAATAGTGTCTTTTAATCCTAGGTGGCTTAGGGCTTTAAATCTAAAGTTAGGAACAACTGAGTTTAAAAATCGAATGTTTTGGCTTGTGTCTTTTTTAATGATGATATCTGCGTAATGAATACAGTCTTTATAGTTTTTTGTTTTATATAAAGCCTCTATGTAGCTATCATCATATAAGGTTTTTAGAGCAACTTCTTTATTTATTTTAATAGCTTTGTTTGCATAGGTAATATATTCTTCATATTTGTTTTTTTCATTTGAGTAACTTTTCTTATTAGCAACTTTAGCAAAAGCAATTGCCATTTCGTCCGTTTTAGGTAAATCATTTTCAGAAATTATATTGTGTTCTAATAATAGTAAACTAATTTGATTTTTGTTACTCCTATAGGTATTTAATTTTTTTGAGTTCCTACTTATATTGAGAGAAGTTAAATATTGAGCATTTTTAATGTCTTTGGGTAATTCAGTAATTAAATTATCAGAAAGGTTTAAATCTTTTACTTTAAAAACATTCCAATTACGGGTAGGTAGTTTCTTTATGAAACAATCTGAGACATCTAAAGTGTAGTTGTAAGAGTTACTATTTTTTAATATGTTAAAAACATTATTGAAGTCTATAATGTTGTCAGATAAATCAATAAATTCAAGTTTGTTTAGCTTAGAAAAACTATCTGGGAGTGTAGTTAACATATTTTTCTTTCTAGCTAGTCTAGTATTAGTTGTATCCTTAATAAATTTACCTTTAAGATGATTGTACTTTTCAGCTCTAAAAGCGTGATTTTTCTTGTTATTTAAGTATAACTTTTTTAAGCTAATTAGTCCACCAAAACTATCAGGTAGGCTTGTAAGGTTATTATGAGAGAGTTCTAATCTTTCTAAAGAAGATAAGTCACCAAATCTATCAGGTAGTGTGGTTAAAAAGTTCGAGTTTCCTTGTAGAGTAGATAGCTTTTTTAAATTTCCAAACTTTTTTGGGAGATAAGTAATGTCGTTTGCAGTAATATTTAAAGTTTGTAAATCATGAAGTTTAGAAAAAGAGCTAGGTAATTTAGACAATAGGTTTTGAGAAAGATTTAAATAAGTTAAGGAGCTAAGATTCCCGATATTTTTAGGTAGTTCTTTTATGTAGTTATCCTCTAAAAATAAGGTGTCTAGATTTTTTAAATTTGTTATGGATCTAGGAATGGAAGTTAACTCATTATTGTTAATTTTTAAAAATGTAATGTTTTTTAAATACCCTATTTCTTTAGGCAAACTCTTGAGTTGATTGTTATTAATTGAAAAATGCTTAAGGAGCTTTAATTTTCCAATACTCTTAGGAAGGGTTTTTATTCTATTGTAATAAAGTTTTAAAGTGTTTAAACTAGATAATTTATCTATTTCATTATCAATGTTTATAATACTGCTCCCTTGTATTTCGATACTTTTTAAATTTTTTAAATCATAAAATGATTTCGGAAGTTTTTTGAACTTGTTATTAGATGAATAAAAAAGTTCTAAATTTTTTAAATATTTAATATTTTCAGAGAGACTGTCTAATTTACAGTTAGCTAATTTTAGCTCTTTTATTTTAGGGTTATTTTCTCCAATTATTTTAAAAAAAGAATCACTGTTTTTTATAGGCGAATTAATAGTTAATTTTTCAAGACCTTGTAAATATTTTAATTCTTTTAAAATAGAGTCGTTCAAGTTTTCAAAGCTAATGGATAAGTGTAGTTTTTTAAGATTGCTTTTTGAAAGGTTTTTTAAATATTGTTTCTTTTTATTTGGATAGTAGTCACACTTCAAAATTAAATTTTCAAAGGTATTGTTTTCTGGAATTTGAGGAATGTTTCTAGCAATGAAAGCAAGATCTCTTAGCTTTAGTTCTTGAAAATTTTTGTTCATTAAAATAGTTGGAGAAAATGAATAAAAAGCAATTCCTTTTAAGTTTTTTACTTTTTTAAGTTCATAAAAACCCTTGTCATAATCCCAGTTATGAAAACTATAAAAAATTAGATTTTTTAACTTTGAAAGCTTATTTAAGTTTTTAGGGAAATTTATTTCTGTAGTGTCATTTCCAATAAGTCTTCCATTGTCAAACTTAATAAGTTCTATATTTGGGCACAAAGACAAATCATCTATAACTTCTTCTAGATTTATGTCTTTATTAATTTTAATATAAGCATATCGAATTTTTTCAAGTGTTTTTATATCATTTTTATAAACTTCAATATCCTTTTTATTGTATTTAAAATAATAATGATACCCAAAACGATTTAAGCGTTCTATTGGTTCTGCTGATTTTGAATTGAAAAAAGCTAAATAATCGTTGTAATCTTCATAAAAATCTTGAGAGAAAATAAATAGAGCTTGAAATGTAAAAAGAAAGAGTAATATTTTTTTCATTTTCAATTTTTTAAGCAAAATAAGTAAAAAATCACATTTTTAAAATGATTAAGCTGTATTTTTGCACTCGTTTAAACATATACTATGCGTACCAAAACAACAAAACAAAACAAAATTAACGTAGTTACTTTAGGTTGCTCAAAAAACGTTTACGATAGTGAAGTGTTAATGGGACAGTTAAAAGCCAATGGTAAAGAAGTGGTTCATGAAGATGAAAATGATGAAGGGAATATTGTAGTAATTAATACATGTGGTTTTATCGGTAAAGCGAAAGAAGAAAGTGTAGAAACTATTTTACACTACGCACAAATGAAAGAAGAAGGTGAAGTTGATAAAGTGTTTGTTACTGGTTGTTTAAGTGAGCGTTATAAACCAGATTTAGAAGCTGAAATTACGAATGTAGATCAGTATTTTGGTACACACGATTTACCAAACTTGTTAAAGGTGTTGGAAGCAGATTATAAGCATGAGTTAATTGGTGAGCGTTTAACAACTACCCCAGATCATTATGCGTATTTAAAAATAGCAGAAGGATGTGATCGTCCGTGTTCGTTTTGTGCCATTCCGTTAATGCGTGGTAAACATGTTTCTACTCCAATAGAAGATTTAGTTACAGAAGCTACCAAGTTGGCTGAAAAAGGGATTAAGGAAATCATGCTAATCGCACAAGATTTAACCTATTATGGATTAGATATCTATAAAAAGCGTGCCTTGGCAGATTTACTACAAGAATTGGTGAAAGTTGATGGTATAGAGTGGATTCGTTTGCATTATGCCTTTCCAACTGGCTTTCCAATGGATGTATTGGAAGTGATGAAAAACGAACCAAAGGTTTGTAATTATTTAGACATTCCGTTACAGCATATTAATACCGAAATTTTAAAGTCGATGAAGCGTGGTACCACACACGAAAAAACTACTGCGTTGATTCATAAATTCCGTGAGGCAGTGCCAAATATGGCAATTCGTACAACGTTAATTGTTGGATATCCAGGAGAAACAGAAGAGCAGTTTCAAGAGTTAAAAGATTGGGTAGAAGAAATGCGTTTTGAGCGCTTAGGCGCTTTTGAATATTCACACGAAGAAAATACAGGAGCCTATGTTTTAGAAGATGATGTTCCTGCTGATGTAAAGTTCCGACGAGTAAACGAAATTATGGAAGTGCAGTCGCAAATTTCTTGGGAATTGAATCAAGAGAAAATAGGAAAGACGTTCAAATGTTTATTCGATAGAAAAGATGGAGAATACTATTACGGGCGTACCGAGTTTGATTCACCAGATGTAGATAATGACGTAATTGTTGATGCACGTGAATATTATATTAAACTAGGAGAGTTTATTGATATAGAAATTTTTGATGCAGGTGATTTTGATTTACATGGAAAACCATTAGTAAAACAAGAAAGACCAGTGCCTTTAAATCAAAAGAAGAAATAAAATCAAACCTGCTAAAAGCAGGTTTTTTTATGCATATTTGCTATATGAAAAAAGCCTATTTTAACTGGAGCTCTGGAAAAGACTCTTCATTAGCATTATACAAAATATTACAGCAAAAAGAATACGATGTGCAAAAGTTGATAACGAATGTAAATCAAGATTACCAACGTGTTTCAATGCATGGGTTGCATGAAGATTTGTTAGATGCACAGGCTGAAAGTATAGGGATTCCTTTAGAAAAAATATATTTTCCTGCTGAGGTTACTATGGATTTGTATAACCAGAGAATGAAGGAGAAAACGGCTGATTTAAAAGATGCAGGGCTTGTAAATGGTATTTTTGGAGATATTTTTTTAGAGGATTTAAGAGCTTATCGTGATTCGAAACTGCAAGAAGTAGGAATTACAGGTGTGTATCCGTTATGGAAACAAGATACAAAAGAGTTACTTCGTGAGTTTTTAGCCTTAGGTTTTAAAACAATAACTGTTTGTGTGAATGCAAAATTATTAGGAGAAGAGTTTGTAGGGAGAGTTATTGATGAAGACTTTATCAATGAGCTTCCTGAAGGAGTAGATGTTTGCGGAGAAAATGGTGAGTTTCATACCTTTTGTTATGACGGACCTATTTTTAAGAAACCTGTGGAGTTTGAAATAGGAGAGAAGGTGTTGAAATCGTATACTTTGCATAAAAGTGATGATGACAATTGTTATCAAGATTCAAAGAAAACTAAGAAAAAAGAGGAAAGCACCACTAAAAACTATGATAGAAGTTTTTGGTACTGTGATTTACTGTTAAAAAAGTAATTTGCTTATTGGTTCTAATAAATTTTTTGCTGGGGAATTTTCTAAGCAAGAGCTACAGGCGTTATACATAAATAAACAATCGATAAAATCGGTTAGCATGTGTAGTAGTAACCCTATACCGATAATGTTATAAGGTCTTTTTAAAAAAAGTAAGATAACATACAGTCCTATTGCATAGTAGGAATGGAATATGTGAAAACCAAAACTACATCGGTTAGGATCAAATATAGGACTTGCTAATAAGTGATCTACATCTACCAACATGGTAGCAAGTAGTAATAGCGCAATTTTTTTCCAGTTATTTTTAAAAAATAGATAGGCTATAATTACAGGGAAACCAAAATGTAAAAAGTAGTGAATAAATGTTTGCATTTGCTTAAAGCTTAAACTACTTCTTTTTCTAAAGCTAAAAAATGTGTGATTTCCGAGTTGTCTTTATTATGTAGCGGAATTATGTATAGTTCACATTTATAGGTAGATTTATCTTTTCTGTAATTAATGATTACATCTTTAAATGGTTTTCCTTTTAAAAGTTTTGTTTGAATTCTTTTTCTAGTAATTTCCTTTGTTTTTTCTCCTTGTAAAAATCGTGGGGTTTTGTTTAATGCAAATTCTTTTTCGTAGCCCGTCATTTTGGTAAAACCATCACTTACCCAAATTATTTTCTTTTGTATATCGGTAAGAACTAAAGATTCATAATCGTTTTCTTTTATTATAGATGTAATGTTATTTTTCCAGTTGAAGCTTTTTGAAAATGTTTTTATGAGTTTTAAGTCACTGTATAGTTCTTTTTCAATAAACAAGTCTTGAATTCCCCAACTTAAAAGGTTTATACTTTTTTTAGATGAAGGATTAAGGTTATCAGCAATTTTAACGTATTCTTCTTTGTCTAAATTTGATACATAAATATCTAAAGACATCATTTTATCAAAACTATTTTTCATACCTACTAAATAACTACTTTTTTTAGTAAAACTAAAATTTTTCAAAAACACCTAGGCCAAATAAGGCAAAATCATACTTAACAGGATCTTTTTTATCAAATTTTCTTAGAGTTACATCAAGTTCTTGAATGGCTTTCCAATCGTTTTGTTTTCTAGTAAGAATTTTTAATTTTCGAGCAATATTTCCTGTATGTACATCTAGCGGACAGTGTAAATGCGCTGGAGAATGTGTTTTCCAAATACCTAAATCGACTCCAGTAGTATTATCGCGAACCATCCAACGTAAAAACATATTAATTCTTTTTGAAGCAGAACCCTTTAAAGGATCCGAAACATGTTTTAAAGTTCTTGATTGATGTGGGATTTCAAAAAAAACTTGTTTAAAATTATGAATAGCATGCTGATAATTATCGGCATTATTTTTTGGTTGTAACACAGCTTCTAATCCACCATGATTTTGGTAGATGTTTTTTAACGATTGAACAAAGAGCTTAAAATCATCAGCATTAAACGTTCGGTGTACAAATCCGTCAAAATCAGCTAAATCTTCTTCAGAATGATTGAGGACAAAATCGTACGGAGAATTTCCCATTAAATCCATCATTTTATGGGAGTTGTTAATAATCATTTTACGATTTCCCCAAGCAATAGTTGCAGCTAAAAAACCAGCGATTTCAATATCTTCTTTTACCGAAAATTGATGTGGAATTTGAATGGGGTCACTATCAATAAAATCTGGATTATTATATTGTGTTACTTTTTCGTCTAAAAATTCTTTCAGTTCTTTTTTGTTCATCTTACATTAAATCTCCTAAAAAAGTAGCTCCTACAAAAATCCCATTATAAACAGCATGAAGTGCCATCGCCCAAAATAAACCAAAACGAACACGAATAAAACCTAAATAGAACCCTAATAAGGTTTGAGGCAACACTAAAATAGGAGAAAGTAATAATACGTTTGTAGAAATTTGATAATTACTAATATGTAGAAAACCAAATAGAACAGCAAAAACATAAAAAGCAATTCTAAATTGTTTTCCTTTTTTAAAAGCTGTAAGAGGAGCTCTAAAAAAAGTTTCTTCGAGCAAAGGAGCAAGAATAACAGCTAAGAAAAAAACTACAACTTTAGGAAGAGACTTAAATAGTTCTTCTGCTTTATGATCTTCAGCTAAATTAACTAATTCAAGTTTGTCAACAAGACCTATTAAAGCCAAACTAACCATTGCGGTTAATATACTTATTATTAAAAGATGTAAGAATTTTTGAAACCGATATAAAGTATCTTGATTGGCATCTTTTTCTAAAATAGGATTTTTTAAATAATTGATAAGCTCGTAAAAAGTTTCTTGCATAGTTTTAGGTGTGTTTTATACTATAGGTATATAGAAACTTAAAAACGTTACATTATTCAACTATAATACCGTCTTTCATTGTAAGCGTTCTATCGGCCATTTGTGCTAATTCTTTGTTATGTGTAACCAACACAAAGGTTTGTCCAAACTCATCACGTAGCTTAAAAAATAATTCGTGTAAGTTTTTTGCTGAGGTAGAATCAAGGTTTCCTGATGGTTCATCTGCAAAAATAACAGAAGGCTCATTTATCAATGCTCTAGCAACAGCTACGCGTTGTTGCTCACCACCAGAAAGCTCATTAGGCTTGTGGTTTTCTCTGTGTGATAACCCTAAAAAGGCTAGTAATTCTTTGGCTCTTTTTTCGGTTTCTACTTTTCCTTTTCCTCCTATAAATGCAGGGATACAAACATTTTCTAAAGCTGTAAACTCAGGTAATAGCTGATGGAACTGAAAGATAAATCCGATGTGTTTGTTTCTGAAAGAAGAGACTTCTTTATCTTTTAAATCTTTGATTGAAACTCCATTAACAAGTAATTCATAGTTTTTATCTTTCAAAGGTTTATCTAGGGTGCCTAAAATTTGAAGCAAGGTAGTTTTTCCAGCTCCTGACGGACCAACAATAGCAACAATTTCTCCTTTTTTTATATGAAGATTTACTCCTTTTAAGATTTCAACATCTCCGTAGTGTCTATGAATATTTTTAGCAACAATCATGAGGTAATTTTCAAAGTAACGAATGTATAAAAAAGAAATCAGATAGACTTTAAAAGCCTATCCGATTTCAAACAATAAATAATTCCCCTTTTAAAATATGTTTTTAATGTTGTTGTAATCGATAAAATATACCAATCGAACAGAAAATGTATGCTGATGTTTCTCATTAAAAAGGCGATCTAAATTTTTAAAGAAACCATGTTTTGCATGACTGTTTGAACCAAAGATTGAATTTCTGTAAAAAGCAATTAATTGGCTACCAGGTGCAAATTGCCATTGGTAATTTACGTCTAAATTCCAACTATTAAAGTTTTTATCATGATCTCCTTGATAGCTACTTTGAGTTAGTTCTCCGTTAGTTTGATCTAAACTATAAAATTGATTTTGATATGGAACTTTACTCCAATTGTGTCTAAATGATAATGATACTGCCGATTTTGTATTGAATGTATATTTACCAGTTAAAGAGTTGTTGTATGAAGTCCAATCACGTTGTCCAAAATAAATAGCATAGTCATCGTTATTTACATACCCAAATTGGTTTTCATACTTGTTGTAGTTTAAACCATAAATTAAAGAAAATTGATTATTGAACCGGTATCTAGGTCTTATTCCGAAACCATAACTTATTTGGTTAATATCGCTTATGGTTTCTCTATGAAACGTGTACCAGAAATCATAATCAAGAGCTAGCTTTTTTCTGTAGTCACTGGATCCCCAGTGATTTATATTTAATTGTTCAGGTCTTTTAAAGTAAATTCCGCTAGTACTTCCTACTCTAGGTTCAAAGAAATCCTTTTCTTCGGTACGATAGTTTAAATTTCCTCCAAAACTAAATCTATTTTTAGTGTCTGCCCAAAAAGAAAGTCCCCCATTGGTACCTGTATAAGTTCCTGGATTGTGTAAAAAGTTGATGTTGTAATATAAGTTAACACCATAATTATTGAATATTCCTTTTGGTTTTAACAAACGGTAACCAACAAACCCATAAATGGTTTGTTCATTATTGCTGAAAAGAATTCCCATGTCATTAGGGTTGTAGTCTTTATTTTCGAAATTATATCCAATTTCTCCACGCCAGTTTCCTGATTGTTTTCCTATACTAGTATCAAAAGTATATCCTGTATTAGGGTTTTTTTCATCATCAGAAATGTTACTCATTTTAAAACTACCATCTATATTGTATCTACTTTTTTTGTCTTCTACGTGCCATAATAATCCAGTTACATTGGCATCTCTAAATCGACCATCACGAGTTACGTTGGTATTGATTAAGGTTATTGATGAGTTTTGGTTAAATTGTTGGTCCAATACCATTATATTATAGTTAGAGAACGGGTTTACTGTAGTTTTATAAGTACTAATATTACTAATGGTATCTAATCTGTTAATAGTTTGCTCAGTTCTTTCAACGGTAGCTTCTGTTTTTTCAGTTATAGCATTAAAAAAACCAACACCTAAACCACCTTTGGTTCTACCAGATATTTTAATAGCATTAAGCATTTGAACTTTTTCTGGAACATCAATTACTTTATCATTCACTTTTTTACCATTGATGAATTCATCATCATTTTTACGTTCATTAGAAAATTGATCGATAGGTCTAGAACCAATTCTTCTTGAATAAAATAAATTTCCCTTACTAAATAGTTCCGTTCCTTCAGTAAAAAATTGACGTTGTTCTGTGAATTGTTGTTCGAAAGGACCTAGGTTTAAGGTGACATTGTCAAAACCTACTTGACTAAAATCAGGAATTAAAGTAGCGTCAAGTGTGAAATTTTCAGTAATCCCATATTTTACGTCCATACCCACACTCCAGTCAAAGTCAGTGTTGCCGTCTGAAGTAGTTACAGTTGCTGATGCGTAGGGATAAAAGTTCAATCGAGTAGGAGGTTTTATGTTGGTGAAGTTTTCATATAAACCATCATATTGCGTCCAGTTTCCTTGTTGATTATCAATATGGTTCCAAGTAAATTGAGCATTTAAGTTCAATACTTTTCTGTGGTAGTTAATTCCCCAAGATTGTACAGGAACATTGGCAAAACGTAAAGCTCTATATGGAATTTTCATCTCGACCACCCAAGAATCATCGTTAATACTTATATCGCTTTCCCAAACGGCACTCCAATTAAAATCTTCGTTTCCGTTAGATACTTTCGAATCTGCTTGTGCACCAGAACTGGTAACTAAAAATTCAAAAGGGTTTTGTCCGTCGTCATTAGGATTAATGGTTATTAAGAAGAAATCGCTGTTACCAATATTGTCTCTGTTTGTAAATTCAGCTGGTATTTTAGAAGGCTCAGGATCATACATTTTCGCACTGATGTAAATAGCGTTGTCATCGTACACCAATTTAACTTCTGTTTTATGCGTATCGGGTTCAGGTTTCCCATTATCAGGACGCATCATAACAAAATCTTTAGCAGCAGAAACATTTTTCCAAGCAGCATCATCTAATTTTCCGTCAATTTTGGGAGGTGAATCTACGCGTATAACGTCTAGTTTTTTTCTGTTTTGGTTAATGGTTTGGGCATTTGTAACTCCTATAAAGAAGAAACAGGTTGTAATAAATGCTAAAACTTTAAGCATAGTTGATTAGAAATAGAATTAGTTGTTTAGCTAAATTATTATGATTAGGATAAATAAATCACAAAATCATGTTAATTACAGTAAAGACCTGTTAAAAAAAAGAATGTTACATGCTTAAATGTTAAAAAAATGTAAAAATGGAAATTAAATAAAATTGATTTTAATCATAAATTAAAGTACAAATTATAAGGTATTATAAATTGAATTTGTATTTTTGTTCGACTTTAAAAATTCATATCTAATGAACTTACACGAATATCAAGGTAAAGAAATATTAAGCAGTTTTGGCGTTCGTATTCAACGTGGAATTGTTGCAAATACTCCAGAAGAAGCTGTTGAAGCAGCGAAGAAATTAACAGAAGAAACAGGTACTGGTTGGCATGTAATCAAAGCTCAAGTACACGCAGGTGGTCGTGGAAAAGGTGGAGGTGTTAAGTTAGCTAAAAACTTAGATGAGGTAAAAAGTATTGCTGATGACATTTTAGGAATGATGTTAGTAACTCCTCAAACTTCAGCAGAAGGTAAGTTAGTTAACCAAGTGTTGATAGCTGAGGATGTATATTATCCTGGTGATAGTGAGCCAGATGAATTTTATATGTCAGTTTTATTAAACCGTGCTACAGGTAGAAACATGATTATGTACTCTACTGAAGGAGGTATGGATATTGAAACTGTGGCAGAAGAAACTCCACACTTAATTTTTACAGAAGAAATTGATCCAGGAACAGGATTATTACCTTTCCAAGCTCGTAAAATTGCTTTTAACTTAGGTTTAAGCGGTGGGGCTTTAAAAGAAATGGTAAAGTTTGTTACTGCTTTATATACTGCATATATCAAGTCTGATTCTTCGATGTTTGAAATTAACCCAGTATTGAAAACATCTGATGATAAAATCATGGCTGTTGATGCTAAGGTTACTTTAGATGACAATGCTTTATACCGTCACAAAGATTATGCAGAAATGCGTGATTTACGTGAAGAAAACCCAATCGAAGTTGAAGCAAACGCTGCAGGATTAAACTATGTAGATTTAGATGGTAACGTTGGATGTATGGTAAACGGAGCTGGTTTAGCAATGGGAACTATGGATTTAATTAAGCAAGCTGGTGGTGAGCCAGCTAACTTCTTAGATGTTGGTGGTACTGCTGATGCACAACGTGTTGAAACTGCTTTCGGAATCATTTTAAAAGATCCTAACGTAAAAGCTATCTTAGTAAATATTTTTGGAGGTATCGTTCGTTGTGACCGTGTGGCACAAGGTATTGTAGATGCTTACAAAAACATGGGTGACAAAATTAATGTGCCTATTATTGCTCGTTTACAAGGAACAAATGCTAAAGAAGCAAAAGAATTAATAGACAACAGCGGAATGGAAATTATCTCAGCTACTGAGTTCCAAGAAGCAGCTGATAAAGTACAAGAAGTTTTAAGCGCTTAAAACTTTTTAATTAATTCTTAGTAATATATTAAAAAACCTCACTGAAAAGTGAGGTTTTTTGTTTTATCTTGCTAAAACATAAATAGCATACAATGAAAAAATTATTAATCCTTATTTTACTTCCTTTACAGTTAATAGCACAAGAAAAAACGAATTCTGAATTATTTTGGAATAAACTAAAAACTCATTGCGGAAAAGCTTTTGAAGGAACAATAACAGCAGGAGGAAAAGAAGGAGATGGTTTTACAGGAAAAAAATTAGTAATGCATGTTCGCTCTTGTGAAGAGAATACGATTAGAATACCTTTTTTTGTAGGTGAAGATAAATCTCGTACTTGGGTTTTTACTATGAGCCCCGATAAATTAATTAAGCTAAAACACGATCATCGACATAAAGATGGTACTGAAGATAAAATTACGCAATACGGAGGAGTTAACCCCAATATGGGATTACCTAATATTCAGTTTTTTCCTGCGGATAAATATACAGCCGATTTAATTTCGTATGCTTCTAATAATGTTTGGTGGGTTACGATTGATGAAACAAGTTTTACATATAATTTGCGTAGAATAGGAACAGATAGATTATTTTCTGTAAAGTTTGATTTAACTACGGAAATTGAGACACCAACTGCTCCTTGGGGAAGTGCGAATTAATTTTTATTTAGAATTAAATCTATTTTTTTTGATTAGAATTTATCTAAATTCACTTACAAATTTTCTTTCAAAACCTCAATCTCATCACGGAGTTGTGCTGCTACTAAAAAGTCCAATGCTTTGGCAGCTTCTTCCATTTGCTTGCGTTTGGTACGAATACGTTTTTCTATTTCTTGTTTAGGTAAGTATTCCAACTCTTGTTCAGCAGCTTTTTGTGCCACATTATCATAATGATACGAGGTAATAGCATTTTTAGATAGCGTATTGTCTATCTTTTTATTGATTTGTGTTGGAGTGATTCCGTGAGCCGTATTGTAATTAATTTGCTTTTCACGTCTACGATTGGTCTCGTCAATAGTGAGTTGCATGCTATTGGTAATTTTATCCGCATACATAATTGCCTTACCATTTACGTTACGTGCTGCACGACCTACGGTTTGTGTTAACGAACGGTGCGAACGCAAAAAACCTTCTTTGTCAGCATCTAAAATAGCAACTAAGGAAACTTCTGGTAAGTCTAATCCTTCACGAAGTAGATTTACTCCAATCAGTACATCAAATAAACCTTTACGTAAGTCTTGCATAATTTCTACGCGTTCTAAGGTATCTACATCAGAGTGAATGTAACGACAACGTACTTGAATTCTAGTTAAGTATTTAGCTAATTCTTCAGCCATACGTTTTGTTAAGGTAGTAACCAAAGTACGCTCATCTTTTTCTACACGAATCTGAATTTCTTCAATTAAATCATCTATTTGATTTAAACTCGGACGGATTTCAATTTCAGGGTCTAACAGTCCTGTTGGTCGAATAACTTGTTCTACAAATAAACCTTCTGTTTTTTGTAACTCGTAGTCTGCTGGAGTTGCAGAAACGTAGATTACTTGGTTTTGTAGAGCTTCAAATTCTTCAAATTTTAATGGACGGTTATCCATTGCAGCAGGTAAACGGAATCCGTATTCTACCAAGTTTTCTTTACGACTTCTATCTCCGCCATACATCGCGTGAACTTGTGGTACAGTTACGTGACTTTCATCAATCACCATCAAGTAGTCATCAGGAAAATAATCTAACAAACAGAAAGGACGGGTACCCGCTTCTCTTCCGTCTAAGTAACGAGAGTAGTTCTCAATTCCAGAGCAATAACCTAACTCACGAATCATTTCTAAGTCGAATTCGGTACGCTCTTGTAAACGTTTTGCTTCTAAATGTTTTCCTATTTCTTTAAAATAATCTACCTGTTTTACCATATCCTCCTGAATTTGATGAATGGCGTTTTGTAGTATGTCAGGAGAGGTTACAAATAAGTTAGCTGGATAAATATTCAATTTGTCTAACCGCGTAATGACTTCGTTAGTTTCAATATCGAAGGTTTCAATTTCTTCTATTTCATCTCCAAAAAAGTGAACTCTATATCCGTTGTCTCCATACGATGGATAAATTGTAACTACGTCACCTTTTACTTTAAACGTTCCGCTTTTTATTTCAACTTCTGTTCGAGCATATAAACTTGTTACTAAGCGATGTAAAAATTTGGTACGAGAAATTTGTTGATCAACTTCAATGGTGATGACATTTTTTTTGAACTCAGTCGGATTTCCAATACCATACAAACAAGATACCGAGGCTACAACTAACACATCTCGGCGCCCTGAAAGTAGGGAAGAAGAGGTGCTAATTCGTAAACGTTCTATTTCATCGTTGATGGATAAATCTTTCTCAATATACGTTCCTGTAACAGGAATATAAGCTTCGGGTTGATAGTAATCATAATATGAAACGAAATACTCTACCGCATTGTTAGGGAAGAACTGTTTAAACTCTGAATACAATTGTGCCGCTAAAGTTTTGTTATGTGCCAAAACAAGTGTAGGTCGTTGTACTTCGGCAACAACATTAGCAACAGAAAATGTTTTTCCAGAACCAGTAACACCTAAAAGTGTTTGGTATTTTTCGTCAGCTAAGATTCCGTTAGCTAACTGTTTAATTGCTTGAGGTTGATCACCTGTAGGTTTAAATTCTGAGTGTAATTCAAAGTTCATTCAACAAAAATACGGATAGTTATTTATGTGATGAAGTTTAATTTCTTTTTAGGGTAAAGTGTCCTTTTTTATCTATAGAATTATCGTTTAAGTCTACAAGTTTGGCATGAAACCAATAATCGTTAGAGGGAAGCGATGTACCATTGTATGTTCCGTCCCAACCAATCTCAGCATTCTTATCGTTTATAACATAAAGTACTTTACCAAAGCGGTTAAATATTTTAATATCAATTTCTTTAAAGAAGTTAGAGCTCACACCATATACTTTCCAATAGTCATTAAAACCATCAGCATTAGGAGTTAAAAAATTAGGGTATCCAATGATACTGGCGGAATCATTAATTGAAGGTTCACATTTATTTAGGTCTCTAATGTAGATAGTCGCAATTCCTGGAGGTATATTATTAAAAGTATGAGATGTTCCACTTCCAACATATGTGTTATCATCTAAAGAATATTCATAACTACTATCTCCATTTACATTAATGTATACGGTATTTTCGGATTCATTTTGAACATTAACCTCAACGCTTAAAACTTCAGGAGGTGGAGGATAACTGACTGTAAAGGTTTTAAAATCAGAACATTCTAAGCCATTGATTGTTCTGTATAATGTTAATGAAAACTCTCCTGCTGCTGTTAAGGGAAAGTTTCTGTTTGTACTAATTATGTTATTATTTTCGTCTCTCCATTCAAATCTGTCATTGGTAGTACCTTCTGTTAATATAATCGAAGGGTGATCTGAAGGACTAATACAAATGGTATAGTTGTCGTCTAAATTTATTTGAGGATCATTTACTATTAAATCAATAGGGGATATACCAAAGCAACCTTTTTCGTTTTCTATTTTCATCCATATAGTAGTGGAAGCAGAAAGATATTCAAAAGGAAGAAAGTTCACAGACGTTTGAGCTTCTTCTAAAGAAGCATGGAAAGAGACTTTTTCAAACTTACTTAACCCTAATTCATTAATTACTTGGCTTCTTTTTACTCTTAAATCAAAAAAACCTTTATTTCCATCTGATTTACATACTGTTACAGGCGATATTGTTTGAGAAGGTGTAAATAAGGCTTCAATAGAAAAGCTTTCAATATTCAAACAACCATTTAGGTTAGTTGCTTGGGCATAAATAGTTTGTGGGTTGCTTTCATTATAAAAATTTTCAGAATTTAAGATTTCATTTGTGTTATTTTCAGCATCTATTTTACTTCGGTAAAATTTATAAGTAAGGGTCTTATCATTTGTAATATAATTATTTATCTCATTCAAATTAAATAAGCTAAAACCATCATTATCATTATCACATTGTAATAATTTTTGATTTGAAATTAGGTTAGGAAGTGAAAAAACTATAACCTCTTTGTAAAAAGTTGTTTTATTAGAATTAAAAGTAACGTCACAAGAAACAATATATCTCCCTGGTTGATTGTATTTATGTGAAGGGGTTAATTCTGTTGAAGTTGACCCATCTCCAAAATCCCATTCTGCAGAAACAATAGTACTATATGAATCTAAGCTAAATTCAAAAGTATCAGAAACACATTCGTTGTCAGTTATGATTCTATTTCTAAAATAAGATTGAATAAAATTAGGTAACCCATAATAGGATAGACCATTTTCTAAGTTTATAGCATCGTGCTTATAGTCACAATCTTCTCCTTGTTTGTCAGGCTGGTTAATGACTCCTAAAGATTTTATTGGGTAAATTTCAAAGCCAGTATAAAAGCCATCATCATCAAAAAGATTTTTGGTGCTTATTTGAGCTATATAAATTTTACCATCTGAACCCAATTGAGCTGAAGCACTAGCTCTATTTGGTTCGGTTTTGAATACAGATTCTCCAATGTAATCTTCTCTAGGATTGTCTAAATTCATTTGCATTATAGTGTAGTATCTACCAGTATTACCCGAAAATAAAGAAGGGTAATATAATAGCTTTGAATTTGGTGAAAACGCTAAACCATAAGAACTGTATCCTTCTGTGAAACTTAAGGATAAATTAAGGTATTTAAATCTGGAAAGAGTTCCTGTTGTATTGTCGAAATTATAAATATAAATAAAGGTATTTGTTGATAAAGCAACTTTACTACCATCGGGTGAAGCTTTCATTTCTCCTAGCTTAAAAATAGGGTCTATTTCATTTAACCTACTTTTTACAGGGAGTTTAACGCCTTTTTCGGTTATGTTGAAGGCAAAAAAAACATTGTCTGGTCCACCATAAGAATCACTTCCATAAGTAACTACCCAAATATCTTTTCCATTTTTGTGATGTACAGCAGTAATTCTTGTAGCTGTTGAGTTTTCAAGACGAACGTTTTTTCGTACTACTTTTCCTAGAGGGTAAGTACTAGATACTTCGATCTCAGAATAATAAATTCCTGGAAAAAACAAAGGAGTGTTAGTCTTAGTTTTTCTAGTAGAGAAAACATAATAAATATTATTGCTATTAGGTTTAGGTACTATTATCGTTGGTTGAATTAATTCTGGTTCTCCAGCTAGACCATCTCCGTTTTCCATTATTTGGTGCTCATTATTCCAAATGGTTTGACCATTTGTGTAAAATAATAATTCACCTTGGTTATTAGAAATGCTAGAGGAACCTGTTTTTGTGTACAATTGACTATTGTTTGAAACGTTAACAAGTCCATTATTAAAATGTATAGAGGCTTTACCTCCAAAAAACCAATTGTCAGTTTCTCTTTGAGAGAAACAAAAAAGAGAAGAAAAGAATAGTATTATAAATATTAACTTATTCATAGCTAGTTAATTGTTTGGTGAAAGCTAATTTACAAAAAAAAACGAATAATTGTATTTTGGGTTAACTGTTTTAAAATCAACTGTTTGTTTTTATTTTCTAATCAATGAAAAATGTCCTGTTTTTTTTCGAGTTTTTCCACTTTTATCTATCAATTCTGCATTGTACCAATAATCATTAGTAGGTAGGGTAGTGCCATTGTATACACCGTCCCAACCAGGATGATTTTTATCAGTGATTTCGCTAATCAATTTTCCAAAACGATTAAAAATTTGGACTTTCACAATATCGTAATAGTCATTATCAACTCCTAACACTTTCCAAGTGTCAAAATATCCATCTCCATTAGGGGTAAAATGACGTTGAAAATAAATAGTTGAAATTTTGTTAGATGTAGTAACTCCACATCCATTTCTGTCTCTAATAGAAATTGAGTTTAGTCCAGGAGGAATATTAGTAAAAGTGTATGTGAGGTTTTCATCTCCTTTGACAAAATCACTGAGATTTGTACTATTTAAAGCATATTCATAGTCTCCTAATCCATTAACAGTAATTTCAATTTTATTACTGGCTGGATTATCTTGATCGTCTACTGACTTAATATTTACAATTAATGCTTGGTTAGATTCTTTAACAATAAATGTATTATATCCCATTAGAGGAGTAGTAATGTCAGGGTGTATCCTGTATGCTTCAACTCTATATTCACCACCTAAATTTGCGTTGTATACAGCTGACGTTTTGTTAGGAATTAGTTGACCGTTGAAGAACCACTTATAAGAATCTGTAGTAGTCCCAGTATCAGCATTTAAAGCTATAGTATGAGGTTGAGGGCTTAATCTTGGGTTATCTACACATAAAATTTCTCCGTTTAGATTTCCTTGCGGAATAGGTAGTTTTTCTACAAGTATTTTAAAATTCCCAACAGTTTCACAAGATGTTGCCCCTTTGTTAGAAATCCTTACATAGACATCAGAATTATTAGTAAATAAATCATCTTCATAAGGAGGAAGAATTTGGTTTATTTGTAAGGTTGCATCTTCTGTAGTTCTGTAATATTGAAAATCGTGAGTAACTTCAGATAATGAACCTCCAGAATTATTGATTATTTTTTGAGTTTTCAAGGAAAAATCGAAAAAGCTATTATCAGTACCTATACTAAATTTGGCATCAGGGTTTGATGCGTTTTGGTCTAATTCACTAATATGTTCATCAGAATAAATGTCTAATCCTGTTGGGTTTACTTGTAATTCGATAATTTGAGTTTGATAACACTTAGTAGTATTGTTAGTTACTTTAACAGTTAATGAGTGATTAGTGGCTACCGAATTGATGTAATTACTCTTATTTAAAGGTCTTGTGAAATTAATATCTGAAGTTTCAAAAAAATCTATTGAAACATTAGAAGAGTTGTCAACTAAAGAAGCTTCTAAAAGTTCAAGGTTAAAGGCTGTGTATCCGTCATGATGATTATTATCAAAATCACATTGAATATAAGGTTGAATTTTATTGATTAGGGGTTTAGGTTCGAATGTAACTTGAACTTTACCTGTATATGTTTTTTTACAATATGAATTAGATTCTATTTTGACTTCGTATAAGCCACTTCCAAAATTGGTGTTATCTACAGTTAATTCTCTCGTATTGGCTACTTCAGTTCCATCTTTATACCAAGTATAAGTATCGTTTGGGTTATTAATTTCAGGAACTATTTCGTAGCTGTCTCCTATACAAAATACTTGATTTGTGTTACTTAACACTATATTAGAGTTTGCATTGAGTAACTTAACAGGAGCAAAAAATGATTGAATAAAAGGAGGTAGCCCTTGTGTGGTTGTTCCTCTTCCTAAACTAACTGCAACAGGTTTATATAGCACTTTATTAGCATTTTCATCTGGATTTTCAATAGCACCTAAATATGACTTATTAGGAATGGAACTATATATTTTTCCATCGGAAGCTAATTGTAAAGCACCTCTATATCCAGAACCTCTCCATATTTGAGTTTTTGTTAGTGCTACATCTCTATCAAGTAAGTCGAATTGGAGAATGTTAAAAGTAGAGGGAGGAATAAGTAAGGAAACATAAAGTTTAGATGACTGTGGAGAAAACTCAACTCCATAAGGTACTCCATCAGTTGAAGGGGTAGTAAGTATTTCTCCTGAAGAAGTAATTCTACCTGTAATATTATCAAAATCATACAAAACTAAACGACCACTTCCTAAATAATTTCTATCAGCAGTAAAATCTGCTAAAGCTACTTTTGTACCATCAGGTGATACTTTTAAATATCCCCTTTTGTCGTATGGAACATAGGAAGAAGAAGAGATGACTGGATTCAAATAATCTACACCGTTTTGATCAATTTTATAAGCATAAAATGAGTTCTCAACGATAGATAAAATCCATATTTCGGTACAATCTTTCCCTTGAACAGCTGTAACTTTTTCAGACCATTCCCTGTCTCTGTTGTTAGAAAGGTTGATGGGGCCCGCTATAATTTCACCCCCATTTCCTTTTGTTATATCAATGGTGTAAAAGTTAAAACCTGGGTTTTCATCTCTTCTATTTGAAACATAGTCTGTTCCTACGGTAAAAAGGTAATAAATGTTTTTATTCTCAGGGGCAGGTACAATTAGACCAGATTGAGAGCTTGATGGATTTCCTTGTAAATTATTAGCAAGCTGCCCATTAGAGTATCTCATTAACTCATGGTTCTTTGTCCATACTTTAATTCCATCAGAATAAAATAAAAGATTCCCGTCTTCGTCAGAAATAGTAGAACATCCTTCTCCTGTTTTTAGTAATCCATCATTTAAAGCTACAGGACTTCCTGAGTTAAAATCAATTCCTGCATTGTTTCCGAAATACCAAACATTGGCTTCTTTTTGACTATAAATAGAAAGTGAGGTTATACAAAAAAAGACAAAAAGTAGTTGTTTTACCATTTAAATTGATTTTAGTATAGATAAAACAACTAAATTACATAAAACCCTCTATAAATCTCGTTTTTTTAACAAGGCATATGATGAATAAATAAAAATAGCTGTCCAAATTAATACAATTGTTATGTTGAATAAGCTAACAGAGTAGTCTTTGGTAAAGTTTTCTCCTATTTGACTAGCAACCGATTTTACCGCTCCTAACCTGGTAAAAGGTTCTTTAATTAAATTAGCCATTGATTCTAAAGGGAAAAATTGCATGATACCGTTTACCGCTTCATCAGTTCCTGTTTTTACATTTCTAAAAGTCCAATACAAGTATCCTTTAATTAAACTTTCAACAATTAACCAAACAATCATGGCTGCTACTGCAAAAGCTGATCGTTTAATTAAAATACCTAAGAATAAACCAAAAGAGAAAAAACCTAATAGTTTTATGAAAAAAGCAAATAGGTAATCTAAATCTGAAAAAATAATAGACATTTCATTAAAATCTGAATAAATAGCGCCAAGAATCAATGAAACAATAAATACAAAAAGTGTAGAAACAAAAGCGAAAGCAATAACAGTGTAAAACTTAGAAAGAATAAATTCTTTTTTACTTAAACCATCAATTAAGTTTTGTTTTAAAGTTTTATAGCTGTACTCATTAGCCATCATAGAAACAATAACTAATAGTAAGAAAAATTTAAAAATAGCAGCTATGTATGTGTTAAAATGCCAGATGTATGGAAAGTTGAAAATACCTTGTTCTGCTAAGTGGAATTTAATTGGGCCTATATCAAATTTTATTGCAGCGATTAAAGCAATAGATGTTAATAAGGCGAAATAAATAATTGAAAGAACTTTACTAGCTCTGTTATATTTTAATTTATGTAATTCTATAGTTAAAAGTCGTAGCATGTTGTAAGTTTATTGGTTGTTGGTAAGGTCTAAGAATTGTTGCTCTAAACTAGGTTTGCGTTTTACTAAATGCGAAAGTGAAATTCCGTTGTCAAATAGAAATTTATTAATTTCAGAAGCAGACAATTCAGAAGATAAATTCGCAATTAAAACTCCATTTTCACTGTTAATAGTACCTATTGAAGAGTGACTTTCTAAAAGTTGTTTAAGCTTATTTTGATCATCAGCTTGCAACTCAAAAAATCCGTTTGAGGCGGTCATTTCATCAACTCTACCGCTGTATAGTTTTACACCATTTCTTATTACCACCACATGAGAGCATACTTTTTCTACTTCATCTAGTAAATGCGAAGCAAGTAAAATAGTTGTGTCATTTTGGGCAATTTCTTTGATAATTTGACGGATTTCGTGAATTCCTTGTGGATCTAATCCGTTTGTAGGTTCGTCTAAAATTAATATTTCAGGATCGTTTAATAGGGCAGAAGCAATTGCTAAGCGCTGCTTCATTCCTAAAGAATATGTTCTAAACTTACTGTTTCTACGTTCGTAAAGATTTACAATTTTTAGTTTTTCTTCAATTTTATCATACGAAACACCTTTTATTTTACAGATAAGTTGTAAGTTTTGAACAGCTGTCATGTAAGGATAAAAATTAGGACGTTCAATAATGGCACCAACCTTTTTTAAAGCTTCATGAGTAGATAATTTACCGTCAAACCAGCTAAAATTTCCTGAGGTTTTGTTAACTACATTTAAAATTATACCTAAAGTGGTTGATTTTCCACTTCCGTTAGGGCCTAATATTCCGTAAACATTTCCTTTTTGAATATCAAAAGAGAGGTTCTTTACCGCATGAACTTTTCCGTATTTTTTATCGAGGTTTTGTATAGATAAAATTGTTTCCAAGCTTTTTTGATTTTTGTTGATTATATGTATTTGACGACTCATTCAAATTATTGTTACAATGTATAAAAAAAAGTAACAGAAAATGATTCAAAAGTAAAACATGGCTTTTTAGAAAGAATTAAAGGTTGTTCAGAAGTAAACTTAACTAGATGGTTTAAAACCAAGGTAGTTTTGCATGTCAAATTATATTATTATGAAAAAAATAAACTACTTATTAGCAATTATCTTAACAACTGTTTTTTATGTAAGTTGTTCATCTGATGATGTTCAAGAAACACCAAATCAATTTATAATTGAAGGGAAAAATTATCCGATTGAATCAATTTTCGTAGAAAAATTTATTAAAGAAAGTGGAACTTCTGTGTTTTTACATTTATTGAATATTACTGAACAAGATATAGAAGCTGCTCGAAACTCAGGTGTAGCTTTAACTGAGGTAGATTTCTTTTCAATTGCTGTTCGTGATGAAAGTTTAACTTCAAAAACTTATACAACAAACAGTTTATGGTATGAGTTTATGACTAATGGAGAATTTTTAGGAGAATACAATAATGAGCAATTGTTAATGGAGTATGAAACTGGAGATGAAGTTACTTTAACTATAAATTCAATTAATGAAACTAACATTTCATTAGACTTTAAAGTGAAAAGAATTAACGGTAGTGTAGCGACAGGAAGTTATAAAGGAAAGTACAGTACTATTGAAGAATCATTAGAACCTAGATAGAAAAATAAATAGATTAGATAAGAAAAAAGCTTAGGTAAATCCTAAGCTTTTTTTATTTAAAATGATATTATTTGTTGTCAATCAATCTAAATCCTTCACCATGTATATTTAAAATTTCTACATTTTCATCATTCTTCAAATACTTACGAAGTTTTGCAATGTATACATCCATACTACGAGAAGTAAAATAGTTATCATCTCGCCAAATTTTTGTTAAGGCTAATTCACGTGGCATTAAGTCGTTTTTATGAATGGCTAACATGCGTAATAATTTACTCTCTTTAGGTGATAATTTTTGAGGTTCTCCACCTTTGTAAGATAAGTGACGTAACTTAGAGTTAAAGTCAAATCCACCAATTTTGAATTCGAACTCATCACTATCATTTGTTTTTTCAGTTTCTTTACGTTGTAAAATAGCTTTGATTTTGTGTAATAAAACTTCTGAATCGAAAGGTTTATTTAAATAATCATCAGCTCCAACTTGGTATCCTTTTAAAACATCTTCTTTTAATGTTTTAGCAGTTAAAAATATAATTGGAATTTCTTTGTTTGTAGCACGAATGTCTTCAGCTAAAGAAAAACCATCTTTTCGAGGCATCATAACATCTAAAATACACAAATCGTATTCTGCATTTTTAAACATGATTAAACCATCGATTCCATCTTTAGCATGTGTAACATTGTAATCGTTAAGCGCTAAATAATCTTTAAGAACTGTTCCAAAATTTGGATCGTCTTCTACTAATAATATTTTTTTACTCCCCATTCCTTAATCTTTTATATTAATGGTAATTTAACTGTAAACGTGCTTCCTTTGCCTTTTTCACTCTCAACGTGAACGGTACCTTGGTGGCTGTCTATGATTTCTTTTACATAGGCTAGTCCTAAACCATGACCTTTTACGTTGTGTATGTTTCCTTTGTGTTCTCTATAAAATTTATCAAACACGTATTTTTGAGCATTTTTACTCATTCCAATACCTTCATCTTTTATTTTAATGATAAAGTATTTATTTGTACTCTCAGTAAACACATCAATTTTCGGGGCGTTTTCTGAGTATTTTATGGCGTTTTCTAACATGTTGACAATAACATTGGTTAAATGGAATTGGTTTCCTAAAACCTCTGTTGAAATAGCTTGAAAATGTGTAGAAACACTTCCTTTTTTATCATCAATCAATAATTGAATGTGCTCAATAGCTTCTTCAATAATATCATGCATGTCAACTGCGTCTTTGTTAATTTCAAGTTGGTTTTTTTCAAGTCTTGAAATTCGTAATACATTTTCAACTTGCCCGTGCATACGTTTGTTTTCATCGCGAATCATTTGCACGTATCGTTTTACTTTTTCTTCGTCAGATATGATTTTTGGGTTTTTAATAGCATCTAAAGCAAGATTGATGGTTGCAATAGGTGTTTTAAACTCGTGTGTCATATTGTTGATGAAATCTGTTTTTATTTCAGAAATCTTCTTTTGACGTATTAATTGGTATAACGATGTTGAAAAAGCTGCAATAATTATACCTATAAAAAATAGAGATAGTATTAATACCTTTATCATTCCTGATAACAAGTTTTTTCGCTTGTCAGGAAACTTTACGTATAATTTATATTTACTATTTCCTTCTTCATCTTCTAACAGAGGATAATTAATATCTTCTGGTTGTATGTTAAAATATCCTGATCTTAATTGTGTTGCTAATCCATCTTCATAAACAACATACTTAAAATCTTGAGTAATGTTCATTTTAGCGAATTCCTCTTTTAATCTGTTGCTTAACTCTTTATTACTTATTCGTTGATGAATAGGAATAAAGATATTTTTACTTTGACGAAAAGCATAAGCTATCTCTTTATCATTCCAATTAGGATAGTTTCTAAAAACAGAATAACGGCTTTCGTTTAAATAGGGTTTAAAATCTTTGTTTTCTGATTTTATTACCTGAGAAAAGAAGATGTCTTCTTTACCAGAGTAACGTTTGATAATAATAGAGTCATTATCAACAAATTCTCCTGGAATTTTAGTGCTTTCTTCTAAAATGGTACTACCAAAAGAAAATTTCTTCTTGCTAACAGTATCAACCTGTTGAAAAAGAAATGTTTTTATTTCGGCATCAGTTCTAAATTTGTTACTATCGAAATAATCTTTATAATTTTGCTCAAACTCTTGATATTCTCTCTCTTTAATATTTTCAGAGGTACGAGCTAAAGCAATTGTTACATTATTTTTAAATTGCTGTTGTTTGTTCTTTATAGCATCTTTTATCCAATACACTTGAATAGAGATAATTCCTATTAAAGAAATACTCATTAAAACAACAATGAGAATAAAGATTTTCTTACCCATTATTCAAAAATAAATTAATAAAAGTTAGAGATATAATGTTTTAACTTAGATTAACAAAGTTATTGTAAAATTAAGGAAATTTTAACATTTAAAGTTAGCAAAGCGTAAATTATACAGTTCTTTTTGTTAAAGAATTATGGATTTTTAACACTTGTTCTTTAGAATGTTTAAGTGTTTTATTATCAATAATATAGTTTGATTGAAGTGTTTTTTTAATAACACTCCATTGGTTTTTCATTCTGTTTTTTACTTCTTCAATAGTAGAGTTGTCTCTTTTTACAACTCGGTTAATTCTAACTTCTTCAGGAGCAGTAACAGTAATAATTTTATCGCAAAAAGCGTCGCTTCCGTTTTCAAAAAGTATTGCATTTTCATATAAAATATAAGCTTTATCAGAATTTTGCTTGATAAAATTTTGTAGATGCTCATTTACAACGGGATGAACAATAGAGTTTAGTAAGGCTAATTTTTCTTTGTTTTTAAAAACAATAGAAGCTAAATAAGGTCTGTTTAATTCATTGTTGATATAGGTTTCTTTACCAAATTCAGAAATTAATCGAGTTTTGATTTCGGGTGAAGTATGCATAAGCTTCTTAGCTTCATCATCAGCCATGTAAATAGCGATGTTTTTAAACTCAGAAAACATTTTTAAAATGGTAGATTTTCCGCTACCAATTCCACCTGTTAAACCTACTACCATATCATTCGTAAATTAAAAAGTCAATTTTATCAGGTACTATTCTTAGCACCGTAGCTAAATTAGGAGAACTCTTAAGTTTAGGAGTTAAGTAGTTTAGCTCTTTATTTTCAGTTTCTAAATAATCACATTCTATTTTAAATAAATCAGGAGTAATTTCGTTGAAATTTTTTAGGCCCACTTTATAAATTATTTTTACTTTTTTAGGGAAAATATTAATTCCTTTTGGAGCATTTTTAACAAGTACAGGTACTTCTATTTCACCTTCAGTGAATTTGTCTACTAATAATTCAATGTTTGCTGACTTATAGTTTGTTTTGATTTGAACACCTTCAGGAAATATAATAGAAGAAGTAATATTTGTGTTTTTAGATATGTTTTCTAAAGTAGCACTATCAAGATTTAGAAACTCTATTTCTTTTACATCAGTTTCATTGCCAGAAATTAAAATACTATCTGGGGTAAGGGTTAAGGGTTTTGAAAGGCCATATCCTAACTGAAAAGAAATGTTTACGTTAGGTTTTAACGGAACTTTTTTAGAGCTTAATAACCCTATTTTTAAAGGGATAGTATCGACTAAAATACTATTCAACTCAATACCGGATTTTAATTGAAGTTGTATTTCAGGAAGAAGATTTTTGGATAAAAAATAATAGTTATTTCCTTTTTCTTTAGTTGCTTTATCTAATTGTAGTATGATTGGTTTATGATTAATACTAGACATCAATAAATTATAGCCACTGCTTTTTACATTTAAAGTTAGTTTGTTAAAAGGAGCTTCAATTAATGTTTTTTGTTGAGGTAGTTTAGTATATTCAATGTTATATTCTACCTCTGCGTTGTACTCTTTTGATAGGTTTATAAGTAACCAAAAAAATACAGAGGCAATTAAAAAGCCAAAAAAGGTTTTAGGTATGTTGAAGTTTTTTTTCAAATAAATAAATATTGACGCAATCTACATAAAAAACAAAAAAGTGAGCTAATTAGCTCACTTTTTTATATAAGTGTATTACTGTTAGTTTTTACTTTCAGCACTATATTTTTTGCTTAGTTCCATAGAAATGGCTGAACGTTCGAACTTGATTTTACCAGCACCCGTTTCGATAGAAACCGTATTGTCAGTATCATTAATTTCAACTATTTTTCCATGAATACCACTTGTGGTAACAATTTTAGCTCCTTTTTTAATTTCTGTTTGAAACTGTTTTTCTTTTTTTTGACGACGCATTTGAGGGCGAATAATTAAAAAATAAAAAACAGCAATCATTGCTACAAAAGGAAGCATGTTCATTAAACTTTCTTGAGAACTAGCTTGTAAAAAAATGGTAGTAAACATTATACGTCTTTGTTTTTAGGAGTTACCATACCAGAAATCTTAATTATTTCCCTACCTTTTTCTGTGTTGGTAGTTAACGTAACAGATTTTGATTGTTTGTTAGTTCTTCCACTAGTATTGAAACTGATTTTAATTTCACCTGCTTCACCCGGAGCAATTGGATCCTTTGTCCACTCAGGAACGGTACAACCACATGATGGTTGAGCATGTGTTATAATTAAATCACTTTTACCTGTATTAGTTACGATGAAAGTAGTTTCAACAACCTCACCTTCTTTAACTGTGCCGAAATCAAATTCTTCTTTGTCAAAAGAAATTACTGGAGCACCTTGGTTAATAGTGTTGTCTCTTTTTTCTGCGTTTTCAACGTTTTCTTTTTTTACTTTTGATGAAGCATTACCTTGTCCGCAAGAAACTAACATTCCTGCTGAAACAACAAATGCTAATGCTACTGCTATTTTCTTCATTGTAAAATATTTTTGTTTGTTGTAAAAATACTAATTTTTATAATAATCCTCTACCTATTTTTACCATCTTATTTGAGCTAAGGTAGTCTTTAGCTAATTTATCTAAAACACCATTGATAAAGTAACCACTTTTATTAGTAGAATAGTCTTTAGCTAACTCAATATATTCGTTAATAGAAACTCTACTAGGAATAGAAGGGAAGTGTAAAAATTCTGTAATAGCCATTTTAATAATAATCATATCAATATCGGCAATTCTATCGGCTTCCCAGTTAGGTGTTTTTTCTTTGATATCGTCTTCGTACTTATGCTGATTTAACACAGTTTTGTTAAATAAGTTGGATACAAAGGCTTGATCTTCGCTATCTTTATATAAACTACCTAAAATAAAAGGTTTATTGGCTTTTTGTTTGTTTAGAGTTTTTAATACCCAAGTGTTTACAAACGGTATATCATCAACCCAAGAAATCATTTTGTCCTCAAAATAGTCAGCTATTTTTTCGTTAGGAGCTACAATTTCTCTAAAAAAGTCAATAACAAAAGCACGATCTACATTAAAAGAATCTTCAACTGTATCCATGTACTTTTTGTAGATGTCACTTTTTTGTAATTCGTCTAACAAAATTTTCACATACTCATCGTCAAGATCCCAATAGTTTAATTTATTAAGCTCTACGTAACCTTCTAAACTTACACTTTCGTTAAGTTGGTTTAAAAGTTTGTTGTCAATAAATTTTGTATTTGGATTAAGTTCTTCTTTAGTAGCAAGAATTTTCTTTTTTGAAAGCTCTATCCTTTTTCGAGCTAGTTTTTGGACTTCAACTAATAATTGAAGATTTAAAACGTACAGGTCGTACATTTTTTGAATGCTGTGTTTTAAGAATTTTTCTTCCTTAACTAAATCATCGCTGTGCGATTGTTGCATCGCATATACCGACTGCATTACTTTAACACGAATATGTCTTCTGTTAATCATTCTAAAGAACTTTAAAAAAAAGAGCGATAGAAACTATTTCTAACGCTCTGCAAAAGTAAAACTTTTTTATTTTTTATCTAGCTATTTTGCTCTTTTTTGCGAGCATCAATTCTTGCTTGTGCAATATTGAAAGCAGCTTGATGTGTAGTGATATTTTCTTTTTCTGATAAATTGAAAATTTCTAATGTAGTGTTGTAGATATTTTCTGTTCTCTTTAAGCTTTCAGCTTTGTCGTAACCTTCAACTTCTGCATATACATTTATAATACCACCTGCATTGATTAAGAAATCAGGAGCATAAGCTATTCCTCTTTCTTTTAACATCATACCATGCTTTAATTCGTTAGCTAATTGGTTGTTGGCAGCACCAGCAATTACTTTAGCTTTTAATTGAGCAATGCTTTCATCGTTAAGAGTAGCACCTAAAGCACAAGGAGCATATATATCAAGGTCTAAACCAAAAATATCGTTTCCTAAAACTACTTTAGCACCATATTTCTTGCTTAATTCTTCTAAACGAGCTTCGTTAATATCGTTTAAGATAACTTGAGCACCTTCGTCAGTAATATGCTTAACTAAAGTTTCGCCTACGTGACCAACACCCTGTACTAATACTTTTTTACCGTCTAAGTTATCGGTACCGAATTTATATTTAGCAGCAGCTTTCATACCCATATATACTCCGTAAGCAGTTACAGGAGAAGGATTTCCAGATCCGCCAATTGCTTCAGAAACACCAGTAACGTGTGGAGTTACTTCACGAATAACGTCCATATCACGAGTTTCCATCCCAACATCTTCAGCAGTAATATATTTTCCGCTTAAAGAGTTAACAAACTCACCAAATTTACGCATTAACGCGTCATTTTTTTGAGTTTTAGCATCACCAATAATAACTGCTTTACCACCACCAAGGTTTAAACCAGTAACAGCAGACTTATAAGTCATACCACGAGACAAACGTAATACATCATTTAAAGCTTCCCATTCACTTTTATATTGCCACATTCTTGTACCTCCTAAAGCAGGTCCTAAAGTTGTGTTGTGAATACCAATAATTGCTTTTAAACCTGTATCTTCGTCGTTGCAAAAAACGATCTGCTCGTGATTGTCAAAAGATAATTGACCAAACACAGGGTCGTTCTTAAGATCTTTAGTATCAATGATTTCTGATGTCATTTGTTTTAGTTTTTTAATTTGAGATAATTTAAGCAATCTCAAAAATTCGAGCACAAAAGTAAGAAATCGTTAAAACAAAAGCAAAAAAAGAGAGCTCAATTATGGTATCTTTAACAAGAGCCCTTTTTTAAGTTAAATTTTTATAAAAAAGTAAGGTTGAAAGCATTACAGCATTTAAATAAGTATTTCATAAAGTATAAGTGGAGGTTATTGTTAGGGATTTTTATAACAGTTCTAGCAAAAATATTTACACTAAGAATCCCCGATTTTGTTGGTGATTCGCTTAATGTGGTAGAAGACTATCAGTTAGGAAAAATAACAGAGTTGTCGGAAGTGAAAAGTATTTTACTAAACAACATTTTACTGATAATTGGAGTAACTTTATTGGGTGGTTTCTTTACTTTTTTAATGCGTCAAACTATCATTGTAATGTCACGAATGATTGAATTTGACCTAAAGAATGAGATTTATCAGCAATATCAGCGATTATCTCTTAATTTTTACAAGCAAAATAGAACGGGGGATTTAATGAACCGTATTAGCGAAGATGTGTCTAAGGTTCGAATGTATGTTGGTCCGTCCATCATGTATTCATTAAATATGATAGTCTCTTTTGTTATTGGTTTTACTCAGATGTATGCAATTTCTCCAAAACTAACTTTATACACAATGATACCGTTTCCAGTTTTATCGGTATCTATTTTTGTGTTGAGTAAGCAGATAAATAAAAGAAGTACCATTGTTCAACAATATTTATCAAAGTTAACAACATTTAATCAAGAGTTTTTCTCAGGTATTAACGTAGTAAAATCTTATGCTATTGAAAGTGCAGTAATCAAAAACTTTGATGATTTAGCTGATGCTAACAAAGAAAAGAATATTGATTTATATAAAGTACAAGCACTATTTTTTCCTTTAATGATTTTGTTAATCGGGATTAGTAATATTATTGTATTATATGTTGGAGGAACATTGTATATAAATGAAGAGATACAAGTAGGAGCCATAGGTGCATTTGTTATGTATGTAAATATTTTAACCTGGCCAGTTGCCGTTGTTGGTTGGGTTACTTCTATGATTCAGCAAGCAGAAGCTTCTCAAGAAAGAATTAATGAGTTTTTACAACACGTTCCTGAAATCCAAAATAACAATGAAGGAACGACGGAGATAGAAGGAGAGATAGAATTTAAACATGTTTCTTTAACTTATGAAGATACTAATATTACAGCATTAAAAGATGTGAGTTTTAAAGTTGATAAAGGAGAAACTTTAGCAATATTGGGTAAAACAGGTAGTGGAAAGTCTACTATTATCAATTTGATATCGCGATTGTATGATACTACTGAAGGAACAGTATTTATAGATGGGCAAGATATTACAACTTGTAATTTATACGATGTAAGAAACCAAATAGGATTTGTGCCACAAGAACCATTTTTATTTTCAGATACCATAGAAAATAATATCAAATTTGGTAAAGAAGATGCTACTGAAGAAGAAATTATTGAAGCAGCCAAAAATGCTGTAATTCACGAGAATATTATAGATTTTAAAGAAGGTTATAAAACTATTTTAGGAGAGAGAGGAGTAACATTATCAGGAGGTCAAAAGCAACGAACTTCTATAGCAAGAGCGATTATTAAAGATCCAAAAATTTTAATCTTTGATGATTGTTTATCAGCAGTTGATACTGAGACAGAAGAACGAATTTTATCTAATCTAGAGCGAGTATCTAGTGATAAAACCACAATAATTATTAGCCATAGGGTGTCTTCAGCAAAAAATGCAGATAAAATTATTGTGTTAGATAACGGAAAGATAATTCAACAAGGTGTTCATAATCAATTAATAAAGGAAAAAGGATACTATAAAGACCTTTATGAACAACAACTTTTAGAAAAAGAAATATAGCAATTCGTATTGCCAAGTCAAATATTTTGTTAGATTTGTTGAGAAATTTTAAGTAAACAACTATTATTTAAAGCGAATTATGAGCGAGAGAGTAGAACAAGAAGAAATTTTTTCACAAGTTTTAAGAGCAGGAAGAAGAACGTATTTTTTTGACGTTAGATCTACAAAGGCAGATGATTATTATTTAACAGTAACTGAGAGTAAAAAATTCACTCACGATGATGGATCTTTCCATTATCAGAAACATAAAATTTACTTATATAAAGAAGACTTTACTGATTTTGCAGAAATGTTGAACAAAGCAACAGACTTTATAGTAAACGAAAAAGGTTCTGAAGTAATTAGTGAGCGTCACCAAAAAGACTATAAGAAAGAAGAAGGTATAGCTACAGAGGCTACTTCTACAGAAAGTTTTACTGATGTTTCTTTTGATGATATTTAAAAACAGAAGATAACTGTTTTGTATAAACCCTAAACACAAATTATAATTTGTGTTTAGAGCTTGGTTTGTGCATGAAAAAAATCAATTCAAATTCAATTTACACTTAAAAACCGCCAGTTGTGCACAGCAATTGGTGGTTTTTTCTTTTAAATAATCTGTTTTATTTTGTTAGGTAATTTTGAGGCAAATTCTACCAGCTGTTTATACGTTAACGTTCTACCTACTCTACTGTTAAGTTTATCTTCTTGCTGGCTAACCTTGAGTAATTTTTGTTTCATAGGAAGCTAGTTTTGAGTTTATCTAAATATAAGAAAAAAAACTGAATTTCAGAAGGTTATCTTTTTTTGAGTTAAAGTATTTTACAAAACAGGTATTTTTCCTATAAAACTTTTTTCATGGTAGTTGTTTTCGCAACCGTTTCTTGCCATTCTTTTACAGAGTCACTGTCGCGTGTAATTCCACCACCAACATAAATGTATACAGCTTTATTAGAAACTTCCATACAACGAAGATTAACAAACAAATTACTCTCTTTGTCGTTTATGTTTAGTTCACCTAAAAAGCCTGTATAAAAGCTTCTACGGTAGTTTTCATTATTCAATATAAACTGTTTGGATGCTTCTAAAGGCATTCCACAAACCGCAGGAGTAGGATGTAAACTGTTTATTAAAGTAGCATTATCTGTTTTTAATGTACCATTAATAAGGGTTCTTAAATGAAGTAAATTTCCTGCTCTAATAGTTTCGGTATTAGAGGTGGTAATTTCTGAGCAATAATTTATAAGCTTGTCTGTAATATAATCGGTAACAAATTGTTGTTCTTCTATTTCTTTAGTTTGCCAAATAACATTGGTAGTGTCATTATAAACTTGTGTTCCTGCCAAAGACATAGTCGTAAAGTTTGTGTCTTGGATGCTAACCAAAGTTTCAGGAGTAGCTCCTAACCATAAGCCAACTTTTGGGTGGTACCAAACATATACAAAAGCTGTAGGATAACTATTTAATAGTTTTTGAAAAGTTTCAATAAGGTTGAAATCTAGTAATTCAACTTTTTCTTTTCTAGAAAGCACCACTTTTTTAAACTTCTGGTTTTTAATAGCAGCTATCCCTTTTTCAACTAGTTGAATGTGATTTTCTTCAGAAGTTGTATCAGGGTTATGATTTGTGTTGCTAGTTAGGGAACCATCAATAGTAACACTTTCTTCAATGTAGGTAGATTGATTTTTAGGAATTAAGATAGCATCCTCTTTATTATCAAACGGAGCAAAAATAAATCCACTTTCACTATAATCTTTCGAGGTAATTAAGTTATTATTCTGTTGAAACCATCCCTTAATTGTAGAACAGTTAGGTTTTCTATACGTAACAAAAGGTAATTGTTTGTCTAAAGTTTCTTTTATGTTTGAAAAAATACTCAATCTAGTTGTTGTATTAAGTGTTGTTTAATCGTGTCAAATTTACTCCAAATAAATCCATGGCCAGCATCAGGAATGCTAATTAACTCAAACTGATTTTTAGGAAACCGTTCTTTTAAAAATAAAGAGTTTTCAAAAGGAACAATCCAATCATTGGTTCCATGAATGCTTACTATGTTGTTAGGAGTAGAATTCCAGTTGTTTTCAAAAAGTTGTAGATCTTGTTTATGAGATAACTTTTCTCTGCTAGCTTCTTGCCAAATAGGTGGAATCAACCATCGAGTAAGCTTCCACTTATATAAATTTAAAGACCATGGCATAGGTTCTATTTCGCTATACACTGCTGGAGCCAACAAAATCACTTTCCGAATCTTTTGTTGTATAGCCAAAGCAATAGGACCGCCATAAGAGTAGCCTACTAGTATTGTTTTGTTGGGGTTATAATCTTGTAAGATACTCTTTAACATATCACGTTCAAAAGCAATACTTTCTTGAACAGGGTTTTTGTCTTGATAATTATAACCAATCCTGTCGTATGAAATCATATTTGCTTTACTAAGCAATACACTGTCTTTCATATATTTTACGAAATCAGTAGAAGATCCTATGGTTCCATGAACAAAAATGAGTGTAGGTAAAGTTGTGTCTTTTATGATGGAAAGTTTTCTATATTCAAATCCTTTAAAGTTTTTATGAGTGAGTATAGGAGTGTGAGAACTATCCGAAAACTTTTCAAGTACTTTTGTATCAGATTTTGGAGCAGAAAAATTCCAGAATAAATAATACAAAATAAGAAAGAGCACAAAGAGGGTAACTCCAACAATTTTTAAGATTTTCTTTAGCAATTTCATGCTACTGTTTATCTAAAACAATATTGGTAATCTTACAAAGTGAAATCAAATTATCATCCTCATCAACAATTCTCACTTCCCATAAATGTGTAGTTCTACCTTTATGAATAGCTTTAGCGGTAGCAAAAACATGTCCTTCTCGCTTACTTTTGATATGATTGATGCTTAACTCAATTCCTTTTACAATTTTAGAAGAATCTCTTAAGAAAAAAGCAGAAGCACAACTACCTACCGATTCAGCTAGGGCAGCTGTTGCTCCACCGTGTAATATTCCATAAGGCTGATGTACTTTAGGAGTTACAGGCATCTTTGCTGTAATAAAATCATCTCCTAAATCAACAAACTCTATTTCTAAAGTTTCCATTAAGGTGTTTTTATTGTAGTTGTTTAAGATTGTAAGAGATTCTTGCTTGTTCATTGTTACTAGAAATTATCACCCAAAAATACGTATTTTTGCATTGAATAAAAATGATAGAATGTATAAAGTACGCGTAATTTTAGATACGAAAGAAGATGTAATAAGAACCCTATTGGTAAATGAAAAAACATCGTTAGAAAACCTACACTTTGATATTGCAAAAGCGTTTGGTTTTAACGGACAAGAAATGGCTTCTTTTTACCGTACCGATGAAGATTGGAATCAAGGAGAAGAAATTCCACTATTTAATATGTCAGAAGCAGGTGATGGAATCTCAATGGCAACATGTGTTTTAGATGAAACCTTACCAAATCAACACGATAAGTTAATTTATGTGTATGATTTCTTACAAATGTGGACGTTTTATGTAGAGGTAATAGAGCAGTCTGATGAAGCTGTTACCGAAACAAAAATGATATTATCAATCGGACAAATTCCAGAAGAAGCTCCAGAAAAGGAGTTTAAAGCAGAGGATCTTTCTACAGATTTAGATGATGAGTTTGACGATGAGTTTAATGATTTTGAAAGTTTAGACGATTTTGATTTTGACAATTACTAAGCCATGGCACAATTTATAAAGTTATATAACGATAACCCGAATCCTAAAGAGATAGAAAAAATTGTAAAAGTTTTACAAAATGGAGGGGTAATAATTTATCCAACAGATACGGTTTACGGGTTAGGTTGTGATATTACAAATGCCAAAGCTTTAGCAAAAGTTGCAAAAATTAAGGGAATAAAACCTGAAAAGGCAGACTTTTCGTTTGTGTGTAACGACTTAAGTCATTTGTCAGACTATGTAAAACAGATAGATACGACTACGTATAAAATATTAAAAAGGGCATTACCAGGACCATATACTTTTGTGCTGCCTGGTAGTAATACCTTACCAAAAGCGTATAAAAAACGCAAAACGGTAGGTATACGCGTACCCGATAATAATATTGCTAGGGCTATTGTGGCTGCTTTAGGTAACCCAATAGTATCTACTTCTATTTATGATGAAGATGAAGTGTTAGAATATACTACAGATCCTGAATTAATCTTCGAGAAATGGCAAAATATTGTTGATGTTGTAGTTGATGGAGGTTACGGAGATAATCATGCGTCTACGGTAATCGATTTAACAACAGATGAGCCAGAAGTACTTCGTGAAGGAAAAGGAAGTTTAGATATTTTGTAATAGTAAGGCTTAGTTTAGATTTAAAAAAATCACTTTCCATTTAAAAACACAATTCTTATCTTAGTAAAGATAGAAAAAAGGATATATGTTTTTACTGGATAGATTCCCTAACGACAGCGGACCAATATATCAAGAAACCATAGCAGGCAGATTGCCTGTTGAACCTTTCAATACCTTTAGTAACTTAATTTTTATAGTACTACTGATTTACTTCGGAAGAAGAATTTATCAAAACCCTAAACAATACCCATTTTTTCTGTTTGCCATTCCAGTAATATTTATCAGTTGGATAGGAGGTACCATGTTTCACGGAACACGAAGTCATGAGTTTTGGTTGTTGTTAGATTGGGTTCCTATTATGATTGTATGTTTAGGAGCTATTATTTATTTTATAGGAAAAGTTAAAAAGAAATGGTGGCAACGATTAGCAATAATTGTAGCTATACTTTTAGTATCCGTTTTACCAAGATTTTTATCAATACCTTCAGGATATAGAACATCGTTTGGATATGCAGTAACAGCATTTGCAGTAATAACTCCGTTAATTTGGTATGCTTACAAAACACATTGGAAAAACGTAAAGTATATAATGTATGGAGGAATGGTGTTTGGAATAGCGTTACTATTTAGAACTATGGATAATAAAGTAGAGTTACTACCTATGGGAACGCACTGGTTATGGCATACTTTCGGCGGAATTGCAGTCTTCTTCCTATTATATTATATCTATAAAGATGAGCAAGAATTAACGTAGTTTAGTAAATTCCTTCCTTCCTTTAGTATAATACTGCCAAACTATAGACTTGTGTTCGTAGTAATTCGATTTTTTAGGAGATACATTTCTCTTTTTTATGAACTTAGGAAGATGCATATAAAAACTAAAATGAGCTTTTAAAATAGCAAACAAATGATTAGGTTTTCCTTCTAATAAAAATTTAAGGCTTGCCAAACCGTCTAAGATTAAACGAGAAAAAATGATTGGAAACAATTTCGTAGAAGGTAGGTTTTTAACCAAGTTGAGTAAACTATTCCTAAAATTTAAAAACGTTTTTCTAGGGTTTAAAGTATCCAATGTAGCACCACCTACATGATATACAGTTGAAGCTCCAACGTATTTTATAATATGTCCACTGTTTTTAGCACGCCAGCATAAATCAATTTCTTCTTGATGTGCAAAAAAGTCTTCATCAAAACCGTTGAGTTGATGAAAAACTTCAGAACGAATAAAAAAGCAAGCTCCCGATGCCCAAAAAATTTCAGAAGTATCGTTAAACTGTCCGTTATCAGTTTCTAAATCGCTAAACAAACGACCACGACAATATGGGTATCCAAAAGCATCAATAAAGCCACCACCAGCACCAGCATATTCAAACTTCGATTTATCTTTAAAATCTAAAATTTTTGGTTGAATAATCGCAGTGTTAGCTTCTTTCTTAAAAGTATCAATAATAGGAGTTAACCAATTCTTGGTAACTTCAATATCAGAATTTACCAAACAATATACATCAGCATCAATATGTTGTAATGCGTCGTTGTAACCTTTTGCATAACCACCGTTTTCGGTATTTTTTACAATCTTAACAGTAGGGAAATGCTGCTTAATAAATTCAATAGAATCATCCGTAGAAGCATTGTCAGCGACATATACTTCCGCTTCTTCAGAACTAAAATTCACGACAGAAGGTAAAAACTGCTCAAGCAATTTTTTCCCATTCCAGTTTAATATGACGATTGCTGTTTTCAAGACGGCAAATTTACAGTTTAAAAATGAAATTACATTAAAAACCTCTCGTCATTCCGAACGAGGTACGAGGAGGAATCTCATAAGGAGAGTAATTTTTATGTTTGAGATTTCTCCTTCCGTTGCACTCCAGTTCGAAATGACAATCGTGTTTCGTCATTGTGAGCGATAGTGAAGCAATCTTTTTTATCGAGAGTAAGAATAGCTACGTCGTTGTCACTCCTCGCTATGACGTTTCGCATTTCCATCATTCCGACTGTATGGGAGAAGCCCCATTTAAAGGAGTAACTCTTATGTTTAAGATTTCTCAGTCGTTACCTCTTTCGAAATGACGTACAGTTTTGTTATTCCGAACGACAAAGGAGGAGGAATCTCATGAGGCGAGTAACTCTCTTTAAACAGCATAACTTCTATTCTAATTCTACAGGTATATACGTTACATTCTCTAAACTAAAATTAAAAGGCTTAGAACCTCCTCCAGTCATTACAATATCAGCGCTTTGAACCTCAAATAAATTTATTTCCGTGTTTATTTTTGAAATAATAGCAGAATTAAGAATTTCTCCTTCTTCAATTCCAGAAGCAACACCTATATAAAGTTTAGGATTGAATTTAAAAACAGCTTTTTGACCTGGTGCAAGATTAGTTTTTATAGCTAATAGCTTACCATCCTTATAACAATTAGCATCAATAGCGCTTCGTGTTAGGTTGTTTCGTACTTCTACTTCATCTATGTTAGATGCGAAGTGTTGGGATGGCTGTAAAGTGTGTCCAGATGCTCTCTCAACCATTTCAAAAGCACTTCCATCATAAGCGGCTAATTTGGGTGTGTAGTTTCCGTAAGAATCAGCAGCAGCAACTTGAAAGTTAGTAGAATAATTAATAGGATGGCTTTCCCCGTGACTTGGATTTTTAATCACTTTCCATGCAGTATGACGTTCATCAAAATTGCTCGCAACATTCTTTTGAAAAATTACAACATCACTATTATTCGCATCATTTGATTTGTTTACAAAGTTTAATTTAATAGAGTTACTCATAAAGTCAATTTTTAAAGTTTGGTATAAAGTTGTTTTGTTATGTGAATTTAAGAATTTGATAGCAAAAAAGATAAACGAATGTTATAAGCGCATAATTTTTTGTGTTGAAGTGTGTGTTGGGTATCCTTAAAGAAGCTGTCGTCATTGAGAACGTAATGGAGGAATTTAATGAGGAGAGTAACTTTTTTGTTTAAGATTTCTCAGTCGTTAGCTCCTTAATAGTTACCAGTTCAGCAATAAAATCTGTTTTCGTAAAGTTTATTGGTACTCAGGAATATCTCTTAAAAACACATAGGTTTCCTTCTCTTTATCGAGCATACAAAAAAAGTGTTGCAGTCCGTTGGTAACGATGAGGTAATCGGCATTGAGCTTTAAGTTATAACGTGCAATTTGATCAAAGGTATCTTGCGTTATTTTTATATGCGGAGCCTTACATTCTACAATAATATTCGGATGTCCGTCCGAAGCAAAAATCACAATATCGGTACGCTTTTTAAGGTTGTTGATAACCAATTGTTTTTCAATAGCAATAAGCGAAACAGGATAGTTTTTTTCTTGAATTAACCACTGAACAAAATGCTGACGTACCCATTCCTCGGGAGTTAAGATCATGTATTTTTTTCTCAAATTATCAAAAATAAGCGTCTTATTTTCGTTACTTTTGAGCTTGAATGTATAGCTAGGAAGGTTGAGCTTTTGCATAACCCAAAAGTAAGAAAATTATAAGTTATTTTTTCGTTGTTTACTGTGACAAAACATTATTGTCATCTCGAACTGAAGCAGCGCGGAATGTGAGAGATCTTAAACACGGAGCTACTCCGTTGAATGAGATTTCTCAGTCGTTACCTCCTTCGAAATGACCAAGAGTGTCATTAAGGAATGAATACTTAGCTACAACATTTTAAATAACAAGAACACCAAGAAGAAGGTAGAAGAAAGACACATGAACGAAATTAAATCTATCATATCCGATATAAAAGGAGGCAACATCAAACCCATTTATTTTTTAATGGGAGAAGAACCGTATTACATCGATAAAATCTCAGATTATATTGAAGATAATGTGTTAGATGAATCTGAAAAAGGATTCAATCAAGTAGTTATGTACGGTCGTGATGTGTCGATAGAGGAAATTGTGTCGTCGGCAAAACGTTTTCCGATGATGGCAGAAAAGCAGGTGATTATTGTTAAAGAAGCCCAAGATTTAAGCCGTTCGATTGATAAAATAGAGTCATATGCTGCCAATCCGCAACCGAGTACCGTATTGGTGTTTAACTACAAATACAAAAAGCTCGATAAACGTAAAAAGGCGTACAAAGCCATAGCAAAAAGTGGACTTATTTACGAAAGTAAAAAGCTGTATGATAACCAAGTAGCCGATTGGATACGTCAGGTGTTGGGCGGAAAAAAGTTTAACATAGAACCGAAAGCTGCACAAATGTTGGTGGAGTTTTTAGGAACTGACCTGAGCAAGATTAGCAACGAATTAGATAAACTAACCTCAGTATTGCCTGCGGAAACCATTATTACCGATAAGCATATTGAAGAGAACATAGGGATTTCTAAAGACTTTAACAATTTTGAGTTGCGTAAAGCTGTAGGACAGCGAGATGTGGTGAAAGCGAACAGAATCATCAATTATTTTGCCCAGAACCCAAAGAACAATCCATTGGTAATGACCATTTCCTTACTAAATAGCTTCTTTACACAGTTATTAATCTACCACGGATTAAAAGACAAATCAAAAGCTTCGGTAGCTAAAAACTTAGGAGTAAACCCTTATTTTGTGGACGACTACGTAAACGCAGCCCGTAACTACCCGATGCGAAAAGTATCACAAATTATAGCCTTATTACGTGATGCCGATGTAAAAAGTAAAGGAGTAGGAGCTAACCAAACCCATGCTGATATTTTAAAAGAATTACTGTTTAAGATTTTGCATTAACGTCTCCGGCTATGAGTAGTTGCGTGGTTTAGCACTTAATTTTGCAAGTACACACCAAACTGAAAATCCGAGAGGATTTTCAGAAGTAGGCGAGAACAAGCAATTACTTATAGCCATTGTTGTAAAACGTTATTTATTAATTTATTTTAAAAGTCTGCTTCATTCTTTCCATTGTGCTTTTTGATTCTTTACTATTTTCTTTTGAATCAGTTAGTGAATCTTGGAATACAAGTAAACTCTTTTTTCCACTTTTGTCCATTACTTCTAAAACATCTAATTCAAGGTCTATTCCGGCAAGAGTTACAGATAATTTTATTCCATTCAGTTCAGAAGAGTTTATCTTTTTGGTTATTTTTTTTGTCGAGCAATTTGATTTTCCAAATTGACTAATCATTTCATCGACATACTCTTCTAATTTCATTTCAACAATTGGTCGTATTACCATAATTTTAAAGTCGTTGCCCGATAGAGTCCAAATGTCATTGGTTATTGACAAATCCGCTTCGAAAGAATACGTCCTTGGATATTCAAATTCAAGATTATTATGAGGGAACAACTTCCAATCATAAACTCTGATAGTCGCTTCTGATTCTTTGGTTAATCCGTTCCATTTTTTTGGTTGATTTTCAACAAAGTATTGAGTTTCATTTTCCGATTTAAGTTCAAAAATTAGCGGTGGTTCTTCATCTTTAGATAAACTAATATTAAAATCTTTGAAATTAATTTTAGAATCCTTTTTCCTCTCACAAGAAGTCTGAGAGAGTAAAATAATCAGTGATATTAAAATTAGCGATGAGTTTTTCATAATGTTTTACAACTCGTTATATGCCAAACTTTAGTTGTTTTATCCGGAGAATAGTATGGGATATATAAAGTTTAAGCAATTTTTTATTTTCTCAAATATAACAAAATCAATAAACTATCTAAGTGAAAGTTTTTCACAAACTTATACATCATTTTTGCTAATTTCGCCGCTTAAAATTATTTGTATGATTACGGTAGATCAATTAACGGTTGAGTTTAGTGGTAACACCCTGTTTAGCGACGTTTCGTTTGTAATAAACGAAAACGATAAAATTGCTTTAATGGGTAAAAACGGTGCAGGAAAATCCACCATGATGAAAATTATAGCAGGAGTTTCTAAACCTACTAAAGGAGGCGTTCGCAGTCCGAAAGATACCGTAATCGCTTACTTACCTCAGCACTTGTTAATGGAAGACAATTGCACGGTAAAAGAAGAAGCATCTAAAGCATTTGCATCTATTTTTGCTATGAAAGCCGAAATGGACGACCTCAACAAACAGTTAGAAACCCGTACCGATTATGAATCGGACGATTATATGAAAATCATCGAGCGAGTATCGGATTTAGGAGAAAAATACTACGCGTTAGAAGAAGTAAACTACGAAGCAGAAGTAGAAAAAGCCTTAAAAGGGTTAGGGTTTAAACAAGAAGATTTTGAGAGAGCCACTTCAGAGTTTAGTGGAGGTTGGCGTATGCGTATTGAGTTGGCGAAAATCTTACTGCAAAAACCCGACTTAATTTTGTTAGATGAGCCTACCAACCACGTAGATATCGAATCGGTAATTTGGTTAGAAAACTTCTTACTAAACAAAGCCAAGGCGGTAGTAGTAATATCGCACGATAAAGCATTTATCGATAATATTACCAACCGTACCATTGAGGTTACCATGGGAACCATTCACGATTACAAAGCTAATTATTCTCATTATTTAGAGTTGCGTAAAGAGCGTCGTGCTCATCAGTTAAAAGCTTATGAAGAACAACAAAAGTTTATTGCTGATACCAAAGCATTTATTGAGCGTTTTAAAGGAACCTATTCAAAAACGAATCAGGTAGCTTCGCGTGAACGAATGTTAGAAAAATTAGTTCCTGTAGAAATAGATGAGGTAGATACTTCAGCATTAAAATTACGTTTTCCACCATCACCACGTTCGGGAGATTATCCTGTAAAAGTGGAAGGATTGACGAAGCAATACGGAGACTTAACAGTATTTAAAGATGCAAGTTTCTCTATAGCACGTGGAGAAAAAGTATCGTTTGTAGGAAGAAACGGAGAAGGAAAATCAACCATGATTAAAGCAATTATGGGAGAAATTGATTTTGAGGGTGAATGTGGTTTAGGGCACAATGCCAAAGTGGGATATTTTGCACAGAATCAAGCATCATTGTTAGATCCTGAATTAACAATTTTCCAAACCGTAGATGAGGTTGCGGAAGGAGACATAAGAACGCAAATCAAAAATATATTAGGACGTTTTATGTTCTCGGGAGATGATTTAGAAAAGAAAGTAAAAGTACTTTCTGGAGGAGAGAAAACCCGTTTAGCAATGGTAAAACTGTTGTTAGAACCTGTAAACGTGTTGATTTTAGATGAGCCTACGAACCACTTAGATTTAAAATCAAAAGAAGTAATTAAAGAAGCCTTGTTACACTTCGACGGAACGTTGATTTTAGTATCACACGATCGTGATTTCTTACAAGGATTATCTCAAAAAGTATTTGAATTTAAAGACCAACGTGTCATAGAACACTTTGAAACGATTGATGCATTCTTAGAACGTAATAACATCAAAGCGTTAAAGGAGATTGATTTATAAAAACGTCATTGCGAGTAGAACGAAGCAATCTGCTAGTCAACGGATAGATTACTTCAGTCATACCTCCTTCGTAATGACGTTGGGTAAGTGTTATTACGAACGGATGTGAGAAACCGTAAGGTTTAGCGAAGCTAAATCTCATGAGGTGAGTAACTACCATTGTTGAGGTTTCTCGTCGCTCATAAAATCGCTCTATCGAAATGACGTCTAAGTTATCGTCATTGCGAGTAGAACGAAGCAATCTGTTTCTCGACGGATAGATTACTTCAGTCGTGTCCTCCTTCGTAATGACGATTGTTCTTATTTTATCATGTGTTGATAAGCATCGCGATTTTCATAAATTACCCAAAGGTTGATAGCAAATAATACTAAAGCTATAGGAAGACCAGACGGAGCTTGAAAAATATGAGTAAGTATAATTCCAATCATTATAGGAAAAATAACAACAGCACCTAAAGCTCTTGTTTTAGGAACTAAGAATAATATTCCTCCTAAAATTTCTGCAAACCCTACTAAAGGCATTAACCATCCTATTTCCATCATAGCGGTCATAGCACTCATCATTTTTTCAGGAAGATTTTCAGGAACAGGCATGTAGTTTAAAAACTTGTTAAGCCCAGAGTTGATAAACATTAATCCGAATAGTAGGCTAAGTACGAATAAAATTTTTTGTTTCATAGTTAATTAGTTTGGGGTTAGTGGTTTGTTTTTTAGTTGTTTAAATATAAGAAAATATAAAATTGATAACAAAATGATGGTGAGTAAATTGCATTGTTGAGGTTTCTCGTCGCTCATAAAATCGCTCTGTCGAAATGACAAAATGAGTGTTATTGCGAGAGATAACGAAGCAATCTTTTATTGTATATCGAGAAAAAGAGATGGTATATTGTTGTTACTTCTCATTATGAAGTCTGTGTTTTTCTTGTTTGTCTAATATTTAGGCTTAGGGTTTGTTTATTGTTAATTTGTTATTTTTTATGGCTTTATTTTCTGGTAGATTTAAAATTTAATTTATTTAATTAAATTATTTGTAATTTAGTTTTTAAATAGATACATTGGCAATGTGATTTTAGCTTTATGGCTTAAATCTTATTTTCATTAAGTAGTAATCTTTTAATTCCCCTAATTATGTTAACAAACTTAAGTTTTCAAACTGTAGCTAAAGAACAAATTAAATTCCTTAAATTTCCAAAAGAAGAAGTATTATGCAAAAATCAACAAGCAAAAGTAAATCGTTGTGTTGATTTACAGCGAGCTTTGTCTTTAGGAAATCTAGAAAGAGAAAAGGTGAAAATATTTTTTATGGATGTGGATGGTTTAAAGAAAGTAGAAACGACTGTTTGGGGTATTACTGATACTTCAGTAATTCTAAAACAGGCAACCATTATTCCGTTAGAAAGAATTGTAAGAGTTGCATAAATAAAAAAGACCTCGAAATTTCGAGGTCTTTTTTTATAGGTGTTATATTTATTAAGCTTCCGCTTCCATATAATCTTCAATAGGATTACAAGAACAAATTAAGTTACGGTCACCAAAAGCATCGTCTACACGACGTACTGAAGGCCAAAACTTATTGTCTGCAATATACTCTAAAGGAAATGCTGCTTGTTTACGAGAGTATGGTAAATCCCATTCATCAGCAGTTAACATTTCTTGCGTATGTGGTGCATTTTTAAGCGGGTTGTTAGGATTTTCCTTACTCGCTTCAGCAATCTCTTTTCTAATAGAGATTAACGCATCACAAAAACGGTCTAATTCAGCTACACCTTCCGATTCGGTTGGCTCTACCATAATGGTTCCTGCTACAGGGAAAGATACAGTAGGCGCGTGGAATCCGTAGTCCATTAAACGCTTCGCGATATCAGTTACTTCAATTCCGTTTTGTTTAAAATCACGACAGTCTAAAATCATTTCGTGAGCAGCACGGTTCATTTCTCCTGTATATAAGGTACTATAATGTCCACTTAAACGCTCTTTAATATAATTAGCATTTAAAATAGCATTTTTAGTAGAGTTTGTCAATCCGTCAGCACCTAACATGGTAATGTATCCGTAAGAAATTAAACATACCAATGCAGAACCCCATGGAGCTGCTGAAATAGCAGTTATGGCATTATCACCACCTGTAGCTATTACAGGATTAGTTGGTAAAAACGGAACTAATTGTGGTGCTACACAAATTGGTCCAACACCTGGTCCACCACCACCGTGAGGAATTGCAAATGTTTTGTGTAAGTTTAAGTGACAAACATCAGCACCAATGGTTGCAGGATTTGTTAATCCTACTTGTGCATTCATGTTAGCACCATCCATATATACTTGTCCGCCATTATCGTGGATAATTTGCGTAATTTCTTTAATCGCCTTTTCGTATACTCCGTGAGTAGATGGATAAGTTACCATTAAAGCTGCTAAATTATCAGCATGTTTTTCAGCTTTAGCACGTAAATCTTCTACATCGATGTTTCCTCTTTCATCAGTTTTGGTAACCACTACCTTCATACCCGCCATAACTGCTGATGCAGGGTTGGTTCCGTGAGCTGAAGCAGGAATTAAGCAAATATTTCTGTGAGTATCTCCATTAGCTTCATGATAGGCTCTAATAACCATTAAACCTGCAAATTCTCCTTGTGCACCTGAGTTAGGTTGTAAAGAAGTACCTGCAAACCCAGTAACCACATTTAATTGGTCTTCAAGGTTTTTTAGCATAATTTGGTATCCTTCTGCTTGGTTTAAAGGAGCAAAAGGGTGAATATTTCCCCATTGCGGATTGCTTAAAGGTAACATTTCAGAAGCAGCATTTAACTTCATGGTACAAGACCCTAAAGAAATCATAGAGTGATTTAAGGCTAAATCTTTACGTTCTAATTTTTTGATATAACGCATCATTTCAGTTTCTGATTGATACGTATTGAATACTTCGTTATCTAAGAAAGAAGTAGCTCTTTTTACATCCGCAGGAATTACATCTGCAGTAGTAAAGTCAGTAACAGTAATATCTGTAATATTGAAAGCTTGTTCGAAACAATCAACGATTTCGTTGATTTCTTTTAAACCAACTGTTTCGTTTACAGAGATTGAAATATGATTTTCATCTATATAATTAAAGTTGATTCCGTTTGCTTCTGCTACAGGACGTAATTTGTCCGCTTCAACTTCTACTAAAATAGTATCGAAATATGATGTGTTCTTTTGGTTGAAACCTAAATCGGTTAAAGCTTTAGCTAAGGTTGTAGTACTTGTGTGAACACGGTCAGCAATGTATTGTAATCCGTCTTTTCCGTGATATACTGCGTACATACCAGCCATAACAGCTAACAATACCTGTGCAGTACAAATGTTAGAGGTTGCTTTTTCACGTTTAATGTGTTGTTCACGTGTTTGTAAAGCCATACGTAAAGCGCGACCTCCATCAACATCTTTCGTTACACCGATAATACGACCAGGCATACTACGTTTGTATTCTTCTTTAGTAGCAAAGAATCCTGCGTGAGGACCTCCGTAACCTAATGGAATACCAAAACGTTGTGTAGTACCTACTACTACATCGGCACCAAATTGAGCAGGTGCTTTTAGTTTTACCAATGATAAAATATCAGCAGCCACAGCTACCTTGATGTTTTTGGCATTACAGTTTGCTATAAAATCGGTATAATCATAAACTTGACCATGCTTTCCTGGATATTGTACAATTGCTCCAAAGAATTCTTCAGAGAAATCAAATTCTTGGTGATTTCCAATCACTAACTCAATTCCGATAGGAATAGCGCGTGTTTGTAATACAGATAAAGTTTGAGGTAAAATTTCTTCAGAAACGAAGAACTTATTTACGTTAGCTTTCTTTTGTGCTCTTTCACGAACATCAAATAATAAAGCCATAGCTTCGGCAGCTGCAGTACCTTCATCTAATAAAGAAGCATTAGCTAACTCCATTCCTGTTAAATCACAAATCATTGTTTGATAATTTAACAAGGCTTCTAAACGACCTTGTGCAATTTCAGCTTGGTAAGGCGTATAGGCAGTATACCATCCTGGGTTTTCTAAAATATTACGTTGGATAACACTAGGTAAAATAGCTTCGTGGTATCCTAAACCTATATAACTTTTAAAAACTTTGTTTTTAGCACCTAATTCATTAATGTGATTTAGGTATTCATATTCGCTCATGGCAGGAGCTAAATCTAGCTCTTTTTGTAAACGAATATCATCGGGAATAGTTTCATAAATCAATTGGTCTAAACTTTCTACACCAATCGTTTTAAGCATCTGGTCTTGGTCTTTAACACGAGGACCTATATGTCTTAATTGAAATGAATTTGTGTTCATTATTGTGTTGTTGTTTTAAGTGGCTCAAAAATAGTGAAATTGGTTGACTTGTGGGTACATATTTTTTTGTTAAAAAACGATATTTTATTAACCAATACTAAGGGTTATAAACATAAAAGCTATTTTTGTTAGATGAAGTTTTTTAAAACAGTAATCGATTTTTATATCAATGCTAGTATTCATGTAGCTCTGGCAGTTTATGCTTTGTTACGAATAACTGAAATATATTTTGAAATTCCACATAATGAATTGTTAGACTGGTTTGTTTTTTTTGCTACGATTACAGGGTATAATTTTGTAAAATATGCTGGAGTAGCAAAGTTGCATCACAGAAGTTTGACTAAAAACTTACAAGTTATTCAAGTGTTTTCATTGATTTGTTTCTTGCTGATGTGTTATTTCGCATGGTTACTTCCTTTAAAGATTTTGTTATTTTTTGTACCTTTTGGATTGTTAACTTTTTTATATGCAGTTCCTTTTTTAAGTGGATTTCAAAAAAATTTACGAAGTATTGGGTATTTAAAAATTATAGTTGTAGCTGCAGTTTGGGTAGGAACTACGGTCTTATTACCTGTATATGCGGCTGAGTCTTCTTTTACTACAGAGGTTTGTTTGTCAATAATTCAACGCTTTTTGTTAATCATAATATTATTGTTGCCTTTTGATATTCGCGATGTACAGTACGATGCAATATCATTACAAACCATACCGAAAAAAATTGGCGTCGAAAACACCAAAAAGTTCGGATACGTTTTGTTGCTCTTATGTTTAGTTTTAGAATTTATGATAAGTCCTAATTCTCATTTTAGAACAGCTTTTTTAAGTGTGTTTTTCTTGATACTTTTTTTGTTAATGAGAGCACAGACGAATCAATCTAAGTATTACAGTTCTTTTTGGGTAGAAGCAGTTCCTGTTTTATGGCTGCTCTTATTGTTTTTACTTTAAAAATAGAACTTTTAAGAGGGGGATTCTGTTAATGTGTAATTGAGGTAGTTTTAAAAGTTATATCCATTTAAAATTTGAAACTTAAGGGTTTTGTAATATGTGTTTTTAAGAAAACCTTTGTACATTCGTTGGCTTAACAACACAACAACAAAAACACAAATTAAGTAACATGAATTTAGTAAAACGAAATTTCGTTTTCGATTTCGATAGCACACTTACCAGTGTGGAAGCATTAGATGTTTTGGCCGAAATCACCTTAAATGGGAGCCCGAAAAAAGAAGAGGTTATTCAAGAAGTAACCCGCATTACCAATCAAGGAATTGATGGTGATATATCTTTTACTGAATCCTTAGAAAAACGTATTCGGTTATTAAGTGCTAAAAAATCTGATTTACCATTATTAATTGAAGAATTAAAACAAAAAGTTTCTCCTTCTATAGAAAGAAATAAAGAGTTTTTTGAAAGCTTTTCTGATGATATTTACGTGATTTCAGCAGGGTTTAAAGAATTTATTGACCCTATTGTAGCAGCTTATAACATCCCTTCAGAAAGAGTATTTGCAAATACTTTTGAATTTGATGCAGATGGAGTTATTGTAGGGTTCGATACTCAAAACCCATTATCTAAGCATAATGGAAAGATAGATTGTTTAAAATCCTTAAATTTAGAAGGTGAAGTACAAGTAATTGGAGATGGCTATAGTGATGCTGTTACGAAAGAAGCAGGAGTTGCTGATACTTTTTTTGCTTATACAGAAAATGTGTCGAGAGATAAAACTATCGCAAATGCCGACCATATTACACCAAATTTAGATGAATTTTTATACGTTAACAAGTTGCCCAGAAACCTATCATACCCAAAGAACAGAATTAAAATATTATTACTAGAAAATGTACACCCTGATGCTTTTACAAAGTTAACAGGTGATGGTTTTTCTGTAGAAACTGTTTCAAGAAGTTTATCGGAAGATGAATTGATTGAAAAATTAAAAGATGTTCATGTGTTAGGAATTCGTTCTAAAACACAAGTAACTCGTAAAGTTATTGAAGCTGCCGAAAAGCTAATGGTGGTTTCTGCATTTTGTATTGGAACTAAACAAATTGATTTAGAGGCGTGCAAAGAAAACGGAGTAGTAGTTTTTAATGCACCGTATAGCAATACTCGTTCGGTAGTTGAATTAGCTATTGGTGAAATCATTATGTTAATGCGTAGTGTGTTTCAAAGAAGTACAGAAATCCATAATGGTCAATGGAATAAAACAGCAGAAGGATCGAGAGAGGTTCGTGGTAAAAAACTGGGAATTGTTGGATACGGAAACATTGGTAAACAATTATCAGTTTTGGCTGAAGCATTGGGAATGGATGTGTATTATTACGATGTAGAAGATAAGTTATCTTTAGGAAATGCAACTAAAATAGATACATTAAAAGAGTTGTTGAACATTTCTGATGTAGTTACATTACATGTTGATGATAATTCAGCAAACAAAAACTACATAGGCAAGGAAGAGTTTGCAGAAATGAAAGATGGAGCGCACTTGGTAAATCTTTCTCGTGGATTTGTTGTAGATATTGAAGCTTTGGTGGAAGGATTGAAGTCAGGTAAAATTGCTGGAGCAGCAGTAGATGTATATCCAGAAGAGCCAAGTAAAAATGGTGAGTTTTTTACTGAGTTGAAAGGGTTGGATAATGTAATTTTAACTCCGCATGTAGGTGGTAGCACAGAAGAAGCTCAAAGAGATATTGCTGATTTTGTTCCGAATAAGATTATGGCATATATCAATTCAGGAAATACGGTAGATGCGGTTAACTTCCCAAATATTCGTTTACCTAAACATAAAAACGCACATCGTTTTTTACACATTCATAAGAATATGCCAGGTGTAATGGCGAAGATCAATAAGGTATTAGCGAAATATGAATTGAACATTACAGGACAATACTTGTCTACAGATGAAAAAGTAGGATATGTAATTACCGATGTTGATAAAGAGTATAACCAAGAAGTAATTGCAAAATTGAAAAAAGTAGATGGTACTATTAAATTTAGAGTACTGTATTAAAAATAATAAAACCCCGCTTTTGCGGGGTTTTTAATTTATAAACTATCAAAATCACTTAAACTCTGTTCTATAGTATTGGCTCCTTTTTGTAAAATTTGAATGTAATTAGCTACATTTTCCATTTTAAACCTGCTTGAAGGTCCAGAGGCACTAATACTTGCGATTACTTTTCCTTTGTTGTTATAGATAGGAATGGCAATACATACCAAACCTAATTCTGATTCTTCTATGTCTAAGGCAAATTTTTGTTGTTGAATTAGTTGCAATTCTTCTTTAAATTTTGAAGTAGAGGTAATGGTATTTTTGGTAAACGACTGTAATATGGTTGAGTTTAGAAAAGTTTCTTGACTTTCTGATGAAGTAAAAGCTAAGAGTAGTTTCCCAATAGCACTTCCGTTAACAGGTGCATAAGAACCGATAGAAGTGCTTATTTTAAGTCCTTGTAAACTATCAGCTTTATTGATGTGAAAAACTTGCTGTTCTTTTAAGATCCCTAATAAAACAGTTTCTTGAATTTCTAAGGCAACCTTTTGTATTGGAGTATTGGTTAAATTTCTTAATGATTTGTATATAGAAACACGATTTCCTAATTCAAACAACTTACTACCCAATTGATATTTTTCGTTGTCATTTTGTTGTACAACGTTTAGTGAAACTAAAGTACTAAGTAACCGATATACAGTGCTTTTGTTATAGCCAGTTTTAGTAGCTAGTTCTCTAACACCCCATTCTTTTTTGTCATCGGTAAAAGCATCTAAAACAGAAAAAGCTTTTATGATAGATTGATTTAAGTTTTTAGAATCAGCATTCATTATAGTGAAAAATATTTTGACTAATATAATAAAAATGTGTAGATTTATAAAACACCGTTTTATTATGTGAAACGCTTTTGGTTTTATTTTGAAATTAAAATGAAGTATCTTTAGTGTTTTTGAAATGGTTTTTAGAAATAAAGATAAGTATGTATAAACCAACACTTGATTACGCACAGCAGTTAGATAAAGAAGATAAATTAGCTCATTTAAGAGCGCAATTTCATGTTCCAAAAGACAAAGAAGGAAATGACTGGTTGTATTTTACAGGAAACTCTCTTGGGTTACAACCTAAACAAACGCAGCAATACATTCAACAAGAATTAGACGATTGGGCAAAATATGGAGTAGAAGGGCATTTTGAAGCGCGAAATCCATGGATGCCATATCACGAATTTTTAACGAATTCGATGGCAAAAATAGTGGGAGCAAAGCCATTAGAAGTTGTGGTGATGAATACCTTAACAACCAATTTGCATTTACTAATGGTATCGTTTTATCAACCAACTAAAACAAAATATAAAATTGTTATAGAAAGTGATGCTTTTCCTTCGGATCGATACGCGGTACAATCGCAATTAAAATTTCACGGACTTGATGCTGAAAATGGTTTGATAGAATGGAAACCTCGTGAAGGAGAAGAGTTATTACGTATTGAGGATTTAGAAAAAATAGTTGATGAACAAGGAGATGAAATCGCTTTGTTATTAATTGGTGGTGTAAATTACTACACAGGTCAATATTTAGATATCAAGCGAATTGCTGAAATAGGACATGCAAAAAATTGTATGGTTGGAATCGATTTAGCACATGGAGCAGGAAATATATCTCCAGAATTGCACGATAGCGGGGTAGATTTTGCAGCTTGGTGTACCTATAAATATTTGAATTCAGGACCTGGAAGTTTAGCTGGATTGTTCGTACATGAAAAACATGCACACAACAAAGAGTTACCACGTTTTGCCGGATGGTGGAATCATAACAAGGAAACTCGTTTTAATATGCGTCAGCCATTTGATGTTATGCCAGGAGCAGAAGGGTGGCAGTTATCAAATCCGCCAATTTTATCCATGGCAGCAATTAGAGCTTCGTTAGACATGTTTGAAGAAGTAGGAATGGAAGCTTTGAGAGCTAAATCAGAAAAACTAACGGGATATTTTGAATATTTAATCAATCAAATTGATACGGATAGAATTAAAATAATCACGCCTTCAAATCCAAAAGAAAGAGGCTGTCAATTGTCTATTCAAGTAAAGAATGCCGATAAAAGTTTACACAAAAAACTAACCGAGAATAATATTATTACCGATTGGAGAGAACCAGATGTAATTCGTTGTGCACCGGTGCCTATGTATAACAGTTTTGAGGATGTGTATAGAATGGTTGAGAAATTAAAAGAATTATTGTAATGAGTAAAAAAGACAACATAGTAATTATAGGTGCTGGTTTATGCGGAAGTTTATTGGCACTTCGTTTAGCACAAAGAGGATATAAAGTAGCAATGTATGAAAGTCGTCCAGATTTACGAGTTACTGATATTTCAGCAGGACGTTCCATCAACTTAGCATTATCTGATCGCGGTTTTAAAGCTTTGCGTTTATGTGGTGTGGAAGAAATAGCACGTGAAATTTGTATTCCAATGTATGGGCGCTTAATGCACGATAGAGAAGGAAATACCTTTGCGTCTAATTATTCAGGTAGAGAAGGAGAGTATATCAACTCTATTTCAAGAGGTGATTTAAATGGAATTTTATTGACCGAAGCAGAGAAGCACGAAAATGTAACAATACATTTTAATACGGAATGTACTTCCGTAGATATTGAAAATACAGTTGCACATTTTAAAGATTACAATACTAAAGAAGAGTTTTCGGTGGATGGAGATGTGATTTTTGGAACAGATGGAGCAGGATCTGCATTGAGAAAAAGCTACTATTTAGAAAGAAAATTCTTGTTCAGCTATTCACAAAACTTCCTTAAGCACGGATATAAAGAATTAGAAATTCCTGCCGATAAATTAGGAAACCATCAAATAAGTAAAGATCATTTACATATTTGGCCTCGTGGAGAGTACATGTTAATTGCGTTGCCAAATTTAGATGGGAGTTTTACTGTGACTCTGTTTTTAAGTTATGATGAAGGAGAGTACAATTTCAATAACCTAACAACGGAAGAAAAGATAACCGAGTTCTTTGAAAAAGAATTTTCAGATGCCTTGGATTTGATTCCGAGTATAAAAGATGAGTTTCTTAACAACCCAACAGGAGCTTTAGGAACTGTAAAATGTTCACCATGGCATTATCAAAATAAAACCTTGTTAATGGGAGACGCAGCACATGCAATTGTTCCGTTTTATGGACAAGGAATGAATGCTTCTTTTGAAGATGTAACTGTATTTGATACAATTTTAGATGCTCACGAAGGAGATTGGGAAGCTACTTTTAAAGCATACGAAAAAGCACGTAAAGAAGATACCGATGCTATTGCTGATTTGGCGATTGATAACTTTTACGAAATGCGCGATCATGTAGCGAATCCTTTATTTAAGCAAAAAAGAAAGTTGGAGATGGATTTAGAAAAAACATTCCCAACCGAATATTTTTCAAAATACTCTATGGTAACCTTTAATGAAGAAATACCATATGCAGAAGCGATGAAAAAAGGACGTGCTCAAGATAAAGCCTTATTGAATATGGTAGCACATCATGATTTGGACACAATTACCGATTTAAAAGAGGCATTAAAAAAGGTACAAGAAGAAACCAATGAAATTTTAGAAGAAGATAAAATAGCGGGGTTGTAAGTGAAAAGGTATATCGTCATATTACGCGGAATCAATGTTTCGGGAAAAAATAAACTTCCCATGGCAGAGTTACGAGATATTTTAAATGAATTGGGGTTTCAAAACATACAAACCTATATTCAAAGTGGTAATGTTATCTTAGATTCAGAAGAGGCAAAAGAAACCGTTTGTCAGAAAGTTAAAGAAGCGATTGCTGCAAAGTTTGGATATGATGTGCCTGTGTTAGCTAGAACTCCTGAAGAATGGAAAAAAGCATTAGACAATTATCCGTTTTTACAAGAAAACGAAAAGATAGTAGCTTTTGCTTTCTTAGACGGAATACCTAACGAAACTGTGATTGAAGTTAGTGGAATTAATGATGATGAGTATTTGGTAGCCGATGATGTAGTGTATTTGTATTGTCCGTCTGGTTTTGGAAGAACTAAACTGACAAACAATGTTATTGAGAAGAAATTAAAGGTAACCGCTACCACGCGCAATTTAAAAACAACGATAAAACTATTAGAATTAGCAACGAAATCATAAATCGTCATTACGAGGAGAGAAACGACGAAGTAATCTTATGATAAGGATTGCTTCAACTTTTAAAAGTTTCGCAATGACATTTAAAAACAATATTATGGATAGTAAAGTAATCAAGGGAAAAGCAATACCAAGAGGAAAATTTCCACATGTAAAGCAAGTAGGAGATTTTATTTATGTGTCGGGAACTAGTTCTCGTAGACCTGATAATTCTTTTGAAGGCGTTGAGGTAGATGAATTTGGCACCACTAACTTAGATATAAAAAAACAAACCCGAGCGGTAATTGAAAACATCCGAGATATTTTACAAGAAGTAGGAGCAGACTTATCAGATATCGTAGATGTAACCTCGTTCTTGGTAAATATGAATGATTTTGGAGGTTATAACCAAGTATATGCAGAATACTTTGATTATAACGGACCAACCAGAACAACAGTTGCTGTACATCAATTACCACATCCACACTTATTAATTGAGATTAAAGTGGTGGCGTATAAGCCAAAAGCTAAAAGCTAAAAGCAAAAGCCTTATGCAGAACATTAAAAACTACATAAACGGAGAATTAGTAGCACCCGTAGCAAATAACTATATAGATAATTATAATCCGTCTATTGGAGAAGTGTATGGACAAATTCCAAATTCTACTAAAGAAGATGTAGCATTAGCGTATAAAGCAGCTAAGACAGCATTTCCAGCTTGGTCGAATACTACGTTAAACGAACGTAGAGATATCCTTTCTAGAATAGCACAGTTAATTCAGCAAAGATTACCTGAATTGGCAGAAGCTGAGGCTAAGGATAATGGAAAACCATTGAGTTTGGCTACCACGATTGATATTCCAAGAGCATCATCAAATTTTCAATATTTTGCAGATGCAATTACGCAGTTTTCCTCAGAAGCTCACGAGAGCGTAGGTTTAGGAGCTATGAACTTTACCTTGCGTCAACCTATTGGTGTAGTAGCGTGTATTTCTCCTTGGAATTTACCATTGTATTTGTTTACCTGGAAAATTGCTCCAGCCATAGCTGCTGGAAATTGTGTGGTAGCAAAACCAAGTGAAGTTACACCAATGACAGCATATTTATTAGGAGAAATTTGTAATGAAGCAGGTTTGCCTAAAGGTGTATTGAATATTGTTCACGGATTAGGAACTACTACAGGTCAAGCGATCATTGAGCATCCAGATATCAAAGCAATTTCATTTACAGGAGGTACCGCTACAGGAGCACATATTGCACGTACAGCTGCACCGATGTTTAAGAAATTATCGTTAGAGTTAGGAGGAAAAAATCCGAACATCATTTTCGCTGATTGTGATTATGAAAAAATGCTAGAAACTACGGTGCGTTCATCGTTTGCGAATCAAGGTCAGATTTGTTTGTGTGGAAGTAGAATTCTTGTTGAGGAAAGTATTTATGAACAATTCAAAAAAGACTTTGTTCAAAAAGTATCACAGCTAAAAATAGGAAATCCTTTTGATGCAGATACGAATATAGGAGCTTTAGTATCAAAACCACATTTAGAAAAGGTAAAATCATATATAGATCTCGCAGAGGAAGAAGGAGGTAAAATCCTCTATGGAGGAAATACGGTAACGGTAGAAGGTAGTGAGAATGGATACTATTTAGAGCCTACTGTTATAGAGGTTTCCAGTAACAAATGTAGATTAAATCAAGAAGAGATTTTTGGACCTGTAGTAACCTTGATGTCTTTTACAACAGAAGATGAAGCTTTGCAGTTAGCAAATGATGTGGTGTATGGATTATCATCAACGTTATGGACAAACAATTTAACAAGAACCATGCGAATTTCTAAAGAATTGCATACAGGAATTGTTTGGGTAAATACATGGTTGTTACGTGATTTAAGAACTCCTTTTGGAGGTCAAAAAGCAAGTGGGGTAGGACGTGAAGGAGGTTTTGAAGCCTTACGCTTTTTTACAGAACCAAAGAATGTATGTATAAAATATGAATAAGGAAATAAAGGAAAAAATAATTGCTGTTTGTGAAGAAAAGATTGCTAAGAAAGGAGAAAATGTAGGGCTTTCGTTTTATGCATTTTTCAAAAATAAAAATGACAATCCGAAAGTGCTAATGGAAGTGGCTACTTGGTGGATTCAAACACATCAATTAGATCATTTTGAGAAAGCAATTAAGATTAAACAAATGATTCAGAATAACGAATAAGATGAATTTAGAGATACAACATAAAAATGCCTTGGTATGTGGTAGTACACAAGGAATAGGAAAAGCAGCAGCAATACAATTAGCTCAAGAAGGCGTAAATGTAACTTTAGTAGCTCGTAGCGAAGAAAAGCTAAAAGCTGTGTTGGCGGAATTACCAAACAATAATCAAAATCACGGGTATTTGGTAGCAGATTTTACCAATCCGGCAGGTTTAAAAGAAAAGTTAGAAGCAACGAATTTACAGTTCCATATTTTGGTAAACAATACAGGAGGTCCAGCTGGAGGTCCAGTATTCAATGCGAAATTAGAAGAGTTTGAACGAGCTTTTACGATGCATTTAAAGTGTAACCATGTATTGGTTCAAGCGGTAGTCCCTTTTATGAAGTCAGAAGGTTATGGTAGAGTTATCAATGTAATTTCTACATCGGTAAAACAACCACTAGACGGGTTAGGAGTTTCTAATACTATTCGTGGAGCTGTGGCTAACTGGAGTAAAACTTTAGCGAATGAATTAGGGCAATTCGGAATTACGGTAAATAATGTATTACCAGGGGCGACAGCTACAGAGCGTTTGACAGAAATTATCAATAATAAAGCAGCTAAAACTGGTAAATCGACAGAAGAAGTTGCTGAAATGATGAAAAATGCATCGCCAGCAAAACGTTTTGCAAAACCTGAAGAGGTAGCTAATGCAATTGTATTTCTAGCTAGTGAAAGAGCAAGTTTTATCAACGGAATTAATGTTCCTGTAGATGGAGGTAGAACAAAATCATTATAAAAGAATCAAGAATAAAGACTTTTAGAAACAAGACTATTTAAGTATCTTTAAAACAATCTTAATTTTTGTGTGTAAAAGTCTAAAAATCTAAATAAAATGAGCAAGTTAGTACAACCTTTAAATTTCAAAAAGTGGATAGATGAAAACCGTCATTTACTAAAACCACCAGTAGGAAATAAACAAGTTTGGGATAACGGAGAGTATATCGTAATGGTTGTTGGAGGTCCTAATAATCGTAAAGATTATCACTATAATGAAACACCAGAATTTTTCTATCAACTAGAAGGAGATATGGTGTTGAAAATTATTGATGATAAAGGTGAAATGATTGATGTTGAAATTAATGAAGGAGATATTTATTTGTTACCTGGTAAAGTGCCTCATTCACCACAACGTAAGGCAAATACAGTAGGTTTGGTAATTGAATATCCGCGTGATGAGGGAATGATGGATGCTTTAGAATGGTATTGCGAAAATTGCGGACATCAATTATATCGGGAAGAATTTGCTTTAGATAATATTGAAACGGATATGCCAATAATTTTCGACAAATATTATTCTGATAAAGAAAAATGTACTTGTGATAAATGTGGTACAGTGATGGAAGCTCCTAATAAAGTTAAGTAGAAAATTAGTGAGTATTCTAGAGAATAATAAACATTTTTTACACGAACATATATCTTTTATTGAGTCGACAAGTATTGAAGGTAAGTGTGGTGGATATAATAGATTTTTGACCAATTTGGGCGTCAAATGTAAAGGAAGATATTGGGAGAAAGATCACTCAGTTATTGATTGGAACGAAAAAGAAAATCATTATCAGTTTTTTTTTGATTATGAGAATAATGAAGAAGAAATAAAAGAGTATTTAAGAGGAAGTGATTTATCTAAAAGTGAATTTCTTTATACTTGGCTAGACTATAATGACCCAATTATAAAAATTAAAACTATGGATTTTATAGAAAATTGGGAAGAGTTTTATATTTCGAGTATAGAAGGCTTAATACTAGTGTCGATAGATGGTTCTAAATTTTTAGAATTTACTGATGATTGGAAGTATAATTTGAATAGTAATTTTGAAATTAAACCAAATACAAAAGTTAGCTCATAAAAAAAAATATAGCTTAAGACCAAAATGAAAAAACGCAAATTAAGAATAAACGGACATTCACATTTACTGCCTTATCCAGAACAAATTCCACAGTTTATGAAAGACAAAGGAATTTTTTGGGTAGATAAGGATAGGAAATTCATGCTACAAAAAGATTGGAGTCGACCTGTAACAGATTCTAGTTTCTTTTTAGACGAGAAGTTAGAATGGATGGAGCATTTTAAAATAGACCATGCAGTTGTTTTAAATCTATCTCAATTATATGGAAATGGTTTACGCTTAGAAGAAATGAAACAAGCGTTACGTTTTCAAAACGATTTTAACGCACGTGTGCAGCATGAAAATCCGTCGAAATTTACAACAGGTTTTGTGGTACATCCTGGGTTTGTTCGCGGTGCTTTATGGGAAATAGAGCGTTGTGTTGAGGTATTAGGTATGCGTTTGTTATGTTTACCTACACACTACATGGATACCATTGGTACCTGGCGTTGTATTTTTGATGAGGAAAATGAACCAATTTTTGAATTAGCAAACAAGTATAACCTAGCCGTTGAAATTCACCCGTATGATGGAGAGAAATTTATTAAGTTACAAAATACAAGTTGGCGTTTTCACTTAATTTGGATGTTAGCACAATGTGCCGATGCCTATCATTTTTTAACGTTAAATGGGTATTATGACAAGTATCCAAACATGCGAATCTGCTTTGCTCATGGCGGACAGTTAGCGCAAATGAACTTAGGGCGTCGCATACAAGGTTTTGACGGAAGACCAGATTTATTTGAAGGGAAAACACACCCTAGAAAAGCGGTAGGACACAAAAATATCTTCTTTGATACGCTGGTTCATGATACAGGTTCATTAGATTTATTAATTAAAAACCAAGGTTCTAAACAAGTATTAATAGGGTTAGATGATCCGTATCCATTAGGAGAAATGGAAAGTGAAATTCAATCGTCATATCCAGGGAAAATTTTAGATTTAGCAATTGATAGAAATATTATTACAGAAACAGAACGTGATGAGATGTGGGAGGATAATGTACTACAATGGTTGTTTGGCGATGACGAGAAAGCAAAGAAAGAGTTAGTTTCTAAAATATTACAATAGTATAGAAATGAAAAAATCCGAAGTAAGTTATTTACTCCGGATTTTTTATATTTAGTATAAGTTATTTATTTAAAAACAGAAGTGATATTTAAAGCTACATCATCCCAAGTTTTAGAAACTCCATCAGCACCTTTATGTAAATCTTTACAAGCAGTATTTAAAGAATCTAAAGCGTTTTGAGCTTGCCAATCAGATATATTCATTGTGGCATTTAAGCTAAATTCTTTTCCGTTTAAAGTGTATTTAAAAGGAAGTTTTTTAGTAGTGCTGTTCATAGTTAAATCAGCATAACCAATAGAATCGTTTTCTAAAACTAACTTACCAGAAAGTAGCTCAGTTTTATCCATAATTCCGAAGAAAAACTTTCTAATTTTAAAATCTCTACTACTGTCTTGAGTAAAAATACTACTTACAGGAATTGAAAATTCAGCATTATTAATTGCTTCTTTGGCAGTATCTCCTTCACCTCCAGCAGTTATGTTTACTTTTTGAAATTGACCTTTTACTGGTACTTTGTCAGTAGTTTTATAAGCTACCCAATTGATTGTATTTGTTGCGTCTTGTAAGACAAAAGCTTTTTTAGCAGCTTTAACTTCTTCTTTTGTTGTTTCAGTTTCTTTTTTAGCTTCAGATTTACAAGAAATCATTTGAGCAATTGTAAAACAGATAACTAATGAATAAACGATTTTTTTCATGAGGATTATTTTATGATTGAATTTACTAATTTAATATATTCTTCTTTAGCTTCATCTTCTCCCATACCTCTAAGCTGCATCCATGCATTAAACTTAAAAGCATTTCGTAGATCGCTATTGTCGTTAAATGTAAACCTGTCACCTTTTACGGCTTGTTTATAATAAGCGTATAAGCGTAGCATAACATCAGGAGGAAGCTTTTCCTCTAGTTCAGATGCTATTTTATAGGCTTCTTTAAACCTTAAATCTAAATCATTTTCCATGTGTTTGGATAATTAAATGTGTAGATAGTTTACATTATGTAATGTATATACAAATATACGAAGGGTGCAAGGAAAAACAAACTATCAAGTCTATCTAATAATCCACCATGACCAGGCATAATAGTACCACTGTCTTTTATATTAGCTTGTCTTTTAAACTTAGATTCTACTAAATCACCCAAAGAGCCAAAAACGGAAACGATAACAGCAATAATTATCCAATTTAAGACAGAAAAAACACCCGAATATTGTCCAATGATAAAGCCTGTAATTATAGAAAATATAACACCGCCTATAAAACCTTCAATAGTTTTTTTAGGAGAAACTTTTTCAAATAATTTATGTTTTCCGAAATTTTTTCCCACCAAAAAAGCAAAGCTATCATTTGTCCAAATAAGAAGCATAATGTAAATTATTATGTGTGGTTGATAAGCATTGTTAATGAACGGAAGGTTCATTAAAAAGTAAAAAGGGAAAATTAAATAGATAGTTTGTAAAAATATTTTTCCACTAAAAGCTTCTGTTTTTATTGGCTTAGTACTTATCAATAAATATAATAAGACAGATAAACCGAATAGGGTAATTACTAGTAAAAAATCATTGTAATTAATACTTGCTCTTACAGAGGAAAAAACTACATAAGCTAAAAGTAAATAGGGAATGAAACTTTTTGACTTTAAAATTTTAGAAAATTCCCAAATACAAACAATAGCAAAAATAGCTAGTAAACCTATATATGTTTCTGCAGAATATAAAATAGCAGAAATGAATAGGATAGCGTAAACAAGTGCAGAAAGTGATCTTGTTAAAAGATTAGACATAGGTTAAAGGTCTTCAAAGAGCAGCAAATATAAATCTTTTGTATTATTGTTGCCATAATTTAAGAAATTATCATCTTCAACTTCAAATTTATAATTTCTTATAGAGCTAATGTTGGTAGGGATATTGCCACTAAAGTGTGTTTTAATTCCCATTAAGCCTTCTCCTGTATTTTTTACTAATTGACTAGTTGTAGCATACACAATAAAATGCTTAGAATGGGCTGCTAATTTTTGGCTACCTAACTGATTAGAAGAAAATAAAATTTCTCCTTTGTCAGCAATTAAGTGCTCGCAAGAGGTGAAAAACGGAACTAACTCTGATGAATGTTGTTGAACATTTACATCAATTTTTTCAGTAATTTTTAATAAGTCATAATCTGTACAAGTAACTTTTCGCCAATTATTTTCTTGTAAGATATTTTTTAAATTATTAGTTACTTCGTTTATAGATGTACAGTATAAAAATTTACCTCCTTTATTGATAAAATGATGAACAAAAGAATCATCTAAAGATAAATGAACTACTTGCTCATTGATAATCTTCTCTTTAGATGATTCTTTAAAGGTTTTAAATAATTTATTGAAAAAATTCATTCAAATAAAAAACTATTCTTCAGTTGTTGTTTCAGTTTTTTCTTCTTCCTTTCCAAACGGTCTGTCTCCAAAGATTTTTACTAAATCATCTTTGAAAATAACCTCTTTTTCAAGTAATAACTCAGCTAACTCTGTTAGTTTATCTCTGTTTTCATCTAGTATATCAATAGCTCTTTTGTATTGATTTTCGATAATTTCAGAAATTTCTTCATCAATTTTCTGAGCAGTGGCATCACTATAAGGTTTAACAAAGGCGTCATTACCAGATGAATCGTAATATGTAATGTTACCAACTTTGTCATTTAAACCATAAACAGTAACCATAGCACGAGCTTGTTTCGTAACTTTTTCTAAGTCACTTAATGCTCCTGTAGAGATTTTATTGAATATTAACTTTTCAGCAGCTCTACCACCCATGGTAGCACACATTTCATCAAGCATTTGTTCCGTTTGAACGATCTTTCTTTCTTCAGGAAGATACCATGCAGCTCCTAATGATTGACCACGAGGAACAATAGTAACTTTTACTAAAGGCGCAGCGTGCTCTAACATCCAGCTTACAGTTGCATGACCTGCTTCGTGGAAAGCAATTACTTTCTTTTCTTTTGGAGTAATTACTTTGTTCTTCTTTTCTAAACCACCTACAATTCTATCAACTGCATCTAAGAAATCTTGATGCTCAATTGCATTTTTACCTTTTCTTGCAGCAATTAAAGCAGCTTCGTTACAAAGGTTGGCAATATCAGCTCCAGAAAAACCAGGAGTTTGTTGTGCTAAGAACTCTAAGTTTACATTTTCGGCTAACTTTAAAGGTTTGATATGTACGTTAAAAATTTCTCTACGTTCGTGTAAGTCTGGTAAATCAACATAAATTTGGCGATCGAAACGACCTGCACGCATTAAAGCTTTATCTAATACATCAGCGCGGTTCGTAGCAGCTAATACAATTACGTTTGTATCGGTACCAAAACCATCCATTTCTGTTAGTAATTGGTTTAAGGTGTTTTCACGTTCGTCATTTCCACCTGTCATGCTATTTTTACCTCTAGCACGTCCAATAGCATCAATCTCATCAATAAAAATAATTGAAGGTGATTTTTGTTGCGCTTGCTTAAATAAGTCACGTACACGAGATGCTCCAACTCCTACAAACATTTCAACAAAATCAGAACCAGATAAAGAGAAGAAAGGCACGCCAGCTTCACCAGCAACAGCTTTAGCTAATAAAGTCTTACCAGTACCAGGAGGTCCTACCAATAAAGCTCCTTTAGGAATTTTACCTCCTAATTTAGTATACTTTTCAGGACTTTTTAAGAAATCAACAATTTCTTGAACTTCTTCTTTAGCTCCTTCTAAACCAGCTACATTTTTAAAGGTAGTTTTAACCTTAGTATTTTCATCAAAAAGTTTAGCTTTTGATTTTCCGATGTTGAAAATTTGACCTCCAGCACCGCCACCACCAGCAGCTCCTGACATTCTTCTCATAAAGAAAAGCCAAATAGCGATTAATAAAATAAAAGGAAGGAAGCTGATGAGGGTATCCATCATACTAGTTCTTTCGATATTTACTTTATCAAAATCAAGATTGTTTTCTTTCTTTTCTTTTTCGATCTCGTTTTCAAAATTTTGCAAATCACCAAAATTGTAACTATACAACGGAGAACCTTTTCTAAAGAAAGGAGATTCAGCTAATTTTTTATGCTCTTCTTTTTTTTCAGCTTCAGGCTTTAAATAAATTTGAGCAACATTGTTGTTTTCAACAACTATTTTCTGAATATCGTTGGCTTCTAAGATTTTGGTGAACTCGTTTTTAGAAATATTACGAGATCCTAAATTACCAGAGTTAAAAAAACTTAACCCTAATAATATAATTAGTATTGGTATGTATAGCCAAAATGAGCTAAACGTAAATTTTGGCGTGTTTTTTTTATTATCACTCATAAATAGGTGTATAAAATGTTAGCAATTAAGCAGGGTTGATTTCGGTAATTTTTGCGTCACCCCAAAGACTTTCAATATCGTAAAACTCACGAACTTGTTTTTGAAAGATATGTACAACAACATTAACGTAATCCATAAGAACCCATTCGGCGTTTCCAAGACCCTCAACGTGCCAAGGTTTGTCTTTAAGTTCTTTGCTGACTACTTTTTGTACAGAGCCCGAAATGGCATTAACTTGTGTGTTCGAGTTAGCAGAACAAACTACAAAATAATCACAAACAGTGTTTTCTATCTCCCTTAAATCTAGTAATTGGATGTCTTCTCCCTTTACATCATCTATCCCTTTAATAATCACAGCTAAAAGATCGTCTGTGTTTGTTTGTTTTATTGTCATTAAATAAAATTAAGTTTTAGCAAAGTTATTGTTTTTTTGTGAGTAATTTATGTAATATTGATACTTGTTTCACTCACTAAATTTACATGAAAATAATCAAACTTAATGCCATCGATTCAACCAACACTTTTTTGAAAGATATGGTGTCAAAAATGTCAATTGATGACTTTACAGTGGTGGTAGCAAAAACTCAAACAAAGGGTAGGGGACAAATGAATTCAGAATGGGTGGTTGATGAGGGTAAAAACCTTACTTTTAGTGTGTTTTGTAGGTTTGAAGCTTTATGTGTTGAAGATCATAAGTATTTGAATTTTTGTGTTTCGTTAAGCGTTTTAGAAGCGTTAAATGAGATAGAAGTGCCAAATTTAGCTGTGAAATGGCCTAACGACATTCTGTCAGGAAATAAAAAAATAGTCGGAATTTTAATAGAAAACTCTTTAAAAGGTAGCAATATTAGTTCATCGGTTATAGGAATAGGGATAAATGTAAATCAAGATGTTTTTTCTGATAAATTACCTAACGCTTCTTCAATAAAAATGATTTTAAAGAAAGAAACAGATTTAGAAACTTTATTAGAAGCTGTTCTTTTTAAATTGAAAAAAAATATAGGGCTCTTAGAAGAAAAAGAATATCAATTGTTAGAAGAGAATTATTTAAAGGTGTTGTATAAAAAAAATGTTCCGACAATGTTTAAAAACAATCAGAACATTTTGTTTATGGGTAAAATTATTGGAGTTTCAGAAAATGGAAATCTCCAAATAGAATTAGAAGACGAAACGGTTCAAGAATTTGGTTTGAAAGAAGTTTCGTTTGCTAATTTATAATTTTGCTAAGTTTTCAGTTAAAGTACCAATAAACTTTGTTAACGGAGCTTTTACCATCATTGCCATCATAGCATTGAACTCACCGTCAAACTTTAAAGTTACATTACTTTCGTTTTCAGAAACCTCATTAATATCAGCAGCTAATGTAAAAGGCAACTTACTGCTTGCAGCACCTAAAGTAACATTAGAATATTCGGTTTTATCTTTCATAACCAATCTAATTTCAGGCATTCCTTTTAAACCAAAAATAAAGCTATCGCCATCTACTTCAAATTTTTGAGTATTCTCAGGCATCAATTGCTCAAAGTTTTCAAGTTTGGTTAAAAAATTGAATAAGTCTTTAGATGACTTTTTTACAGTTACTGTATTTCCTTCTATATTCATTGTGCTGTTAGTTTTCGTTTTGTTTCCATTTACTAGGTTCAATTCTCCAGTCCTCTAAAGTACGAAGTTCTTCGCTAGTTATATATTTACTGTCTAAAGCTTGCTCTAATAAGTATTCATAGTTACTTAATGTAGTTAACTCTACACCGTCTGCTTTAAAATTTTCTGAAGCAATACTAAATCCGTAAGAAAAAATAGCTACCATACCTTTTACATTGGCATGTGCTTCTTTCAAAGCTTTAACAGCATTTAAACTACTTTTACCAGTACTTATTAAATCTTCAATAACTACTACATTCTGACCACTTTCTATATGCCCCTCAATTTGGTTTTGTCTACCATGTTTTTTAGGCTCTGGTCTTACATATACAAAAGGTACTCCTAATTCTTGAGCAACTAATATACCAATTGCAATAGCTCCGGTTGCTACTCCTGCAATTACATCAGGTTTACCATGTTTTTCTTCAACTAGTTTGGCAATTTCTTGTTTAAGAAAATTCCTAACTGGCGGGTATGATAATGTAATTCGGTTATCGCAATAAATTGGAGATTTCCATCCAGAAGCCCATGTAAAAGGTTCTTTTGGACTCAATTTTATAGCTTTAATTTGCAAAAGAAGCTCGGCAGTTTTTTTTGCTGTATCTTTGTTAAAATCCATGTCGCAAATGTATAAAGTTTTTGTTAATGATAAACCAATAATCTTTACAACTTCAATTAAAAATGAAGCGGATTTTCCTGTTTATATTTACAAAAATACAATTATTGAAGAACTTATTTACAAGTTAAAAGTAGGTAAATTTGAAGGTGTTTACTTGTATTCGAATAACTTAGCTGAAGTTTGGTTAGAGTTTAAAGAAAAATTTAAGGTAATTGTTGCTGGCGGCGGATTGGTTTTAAATGAAAGCAACGAAGTGCTATTTATATACAGAGGTAGTAAATGGGATTTGCCCAAAGGAAGAATTGAAGAAGGAGAAGGAATAGAAGAAACAGCTATTAGAGAGGTAGAGGAAGAATGTGGTATTGAAAACCTAACAATACAAAGAAAGCTTATTGATACATACCATTTATTTATGATGGATAATGAATACCGTTTAAAAGAAACCCATTGGTATTTAATGCACTCAGATTATAAAGGAGAATTAATACCACAGTTAGAAGAAGGAATCACAGAAGTGACTTTTAAAAATGAGAAAGAAACTGAAGAAGCCTTAACAAATAGCTATGCGAACATACAACTTGTCTATAATTCCTACTTAAACGGATAGGTTTGTGACACTCTGTCATAAAAAATAATCACTTTTTATTCTTTTTCTGCCAAAATAATAGACGAACTCTGTTGGCACACACTTTGACTAATACTACTCGTAAATTTGAATTAAAAACTTTAAAAAGATAAATAAAGATTATGAGTAAAATTATAGGTATAGATTTAGGTACTACGAACTCATGTGTGTCTGTAATGGAAGGAAATGAGCCAGTAGTAATTCCAAATGCTGAAGGAAAAAGAACTACACCATCTATTGTAGCATTCGTAGAAGGTGGTGAGCGTAAAGTAGGTGATCCTGCAAAGCGTCAAGCAGTAACAAACCCAACAAAAACAGTTTATTCTATTAAACGTTTTATGGGGAACAAGTATTCTGAGTCTGAAAAAGAGGCAGGTAGAGTACCTTATGAAGTAGTAAAAGGAGATAACGATACACCAAGAGTAAAAATTGATGATCGTTTATATACACCGCAAGAAATTTCTGCAATGATTTTACAGAAAATGAAGAAAACTGCTGAAGACTATTTAGGTCAAGGTGTTTCTGAAGCGGTAATTACAGTACCAGCATACTTTAACGATGCACAACGTCAGGCTACTAAAGAAGCAGGTGAAATTGCAGGATTAACAGTTCGTCGTATTATCAACGAGCCAACTGCAGCTGCATTAGCTTACGGATTAGATAAAGCAAATGATGATAAGAAAATTGTAGTATTCGACTTTGGTGGTGGTACGCATGATGTTTCTATCCTAGAATTAGGAGACGGAGTATTTGAAGTATTAGCTACTGATGGAGATACACACTTAGGAGGTGATGATGTAGATGAAAAAATCATTAACTGGTTAGCAGAAGAGTTTAATGCTGAAGAAAGTATGGATTTACGTAAAGATCCTATGGCATTACAACGTTTAAAAGAAGCTGCTGAAAAAGCGAAGATTGAATTATCAAGCACAACTTCAACAGAAATTAATTTACCATATATCACTGCTACAGCTAGTGGACCAAAACACTTGGTAAGAACATTAACAAGAGCGAAGTTTGAACAATTAATTCACGATTTAATTGACAGAACAATTGAACCATGTAGAACGGCTTTAAAAAATGCAGATTTATCTACATCTGATATTGATGAAGTAATTTTAGTAGGAGGTTCAACTCGTATTCCAGCAATTCAAGAAGCTGTTGAGAAATTCTTCGGAAAAGCACCAAGTAAAGGGGTAAATCCAGATGAAGTAGTATCATTAGGAGCTGCAATTCAAGGAGGAGTGTTAACAGGTGATGTAAAAGACGTATTATTATTAGACGTTACACCATTATCATTAGGAATTGAAACAATGGGTAATGTATTTACAAAGTTAATCGATGCAAATACAACCATTCCAACTAAAAAATCGCAAGTGTTCTCTACAGCAGTAGATAACCAACCATCGGTAGATATTCACGTATTACAAGGTGAAAGAGCGATGGCAGCAGATAACAAAACAATTGGTCGTTTCCAATTAACAGATATTCCACCAGCACAAAGAGGAGTGCCTCAAATTGAAGTAACTTTTGATATCGATGCAAACGGAATTATTAAAGTATCTGCAGTAGATAAAGCAACTGGTAAGTCGCAAGATATTCGTATTGAGGCTTCTTCAGGATTATCTGATGAAGAAATTCAAAAGATGAAGCAAGAAGCAGAGGCAAATGCAGATGCCGATAAGAAAGCGAAAGAAACTGCTGAGAAAATTAACGGAGCAGATTCTATGATTTTCCAAACAGAAAAGCAATTAAAAGAGTTTGGTGATAAATTATCAGCTGATAAAAAAGAGCCAATCGAAGCTGCTTTAGAAGAGTTAAAGAAAGCTCACGAATCTAAAGACCTTGCTGCTATCGATGCTGCAATGGAAAAAATTAATGAAGCTTGGAAAGTTGCTTCAGAAGAAATGTATAAAGCAGAACAAGATGCACAAGCTAACGGAGCTGGTACACAAGGAAATGCAAATGCAGGTTCTTCATCAGAAGGAGATAATGTAGAAGATGTAGACTTCGAAGAAGTTAAATAATTTTTACATACATAAGTTTTTAAAAGCTCGCCTATTGGTGAGCTTTTTTGTTTTTAATAAAATTTCAGGATTTCTTTTAGAAAGAAAACAAAACGTTTTAGAAATGAATAGGGTTCTTTCAGCAAGTTTTTCAGTGTGTTAGTTATTGCACTTATACTTTTATGCCCGAATAAGGGAAAAGCACTTTTATAAGAGTGCAAAAAATAAAAATTAGAAAAAAGACACACATGAGAAAAAAAATTACCATGTATGCAGGTGCTATTCTTTTTGTACTTGCAAGTATCACAAGTTGTGATAAAGATGAAGAAATTATCCCAGCAGTATTTTCTATTGATCAAATAGAAAAAGACTTCGGAACAGTAGAAGTAGAACAGTCTGCTAGTTATTCATTTGAAGTAACAAATAAAGGAGAAGCAGATTTAGAAATTGATGAGTTTGTAATAAAAGGAGCAGATGCAGCAGATTTTTCTACAAGTGCAGTGCCTAAAGTAATTAGAAAAGGAGAGGCTTATAACTTTGAAATTACTTTTGCTCCTTTAACAGAAGGGAACAAGGAAGCTATTTTAGAAATTACTACTAACATTGGTAAAAAAGAAGTAACAGTAACAGGTGTAGCAGCTCCAAAACCATTACCAACTGTTGATTTGAGTGTAACAACTTTATCTTTTGGAGATGTAGAAATTAATCAAACTGATGATGCTACATTTACCATAACAAATAGTGGAGATGCCGATTTAGAAATTACTTCTTTTGAGGTAAAAGGAACAAATGCTTCTGAATTTTCAACGGCTACAACAGTAGAAACTTTGGCAGTAGGAGGAACAAAAACGGTTTCGGTAACCTTTGCTCCAACAACAGAAGGGAATAAAACAGCTAGTTTAGAGATAACAACAAACGTTGGTGTAAAAGTTATAGCGTTAGAAGGTAAAGGTACTGCAGTAGCAGAACCAATAATGACATTTAGTGAGTCGCCAATTGCTTTTGGTAATGTAGAAGTGGGTCAAGAATTATCTAAAAATATAACTATTAGTAACACAGGAACTGCTGACTTAGATATTACTAATGTAAACATAGTAGGAGGTAGTACATCATCATATTTTTCTGTGGTAGGAGGAACAAGTTCGTTGATAAGAACTATTGTCCCAGGCGATACATATACTTTTGAAGTTAAATTTACTCCAAGCTCAGAAGGGTTTGCTTCAGGGTCTATTAGGCTTATTAATAATTCTAATGATAGTGATGTGTTTTTAGGAATGAATGGAACAGGAACAGCGCCAGCGCAACCTGCAATTGCTTTTAGCGAAATAGTATTAAATTTTGGTGATGTAACGGTAGGAAACTCTGGAAATGATTTAACTTTTGAAGTTCAAAATAATGGTCAAGGAAACTTAGAGGTAAGTAATATTCGAATAAGTGGAGGAGCTAATGGCAATAATAATTTTACTTTAGTAAATGTATCATCACCTCAAACAATTGCACCTAATAGCTCTTATGTGGTAACAGCACGTTTTACACCTCAATCTGAAGGACAAAAAAATGCAACGATAGTTGTTGAAAGTAATGATCCTACAAAACCTAATTACGGACTTATTATGCAAGGAAATGGATTACAAGCCGCAACAGGTAATGTGGTTAATATACCAGATACTAATTTTAAGGCTGCATTGATAGTGAATTCATCGATAAATACAAATGGAGATGGAGAAATTCAGGTTTCAGAAGCACAAGCTTACACAGGTGTTATTCGTGTTGATGGGCTTAATATAGCTGATGTAACAGGTTTAGAGGCTTTTGTAAATATTTCAGAATTTCATGCAATGAACAATGCTTTAACTAGTATAAATTTAAGCCAGAATACAACTATTATAAGATTATCATTAAAAAATAATAATTTAACTTCATTAGATCTTTCAGCTAATACTGCTTTACAAACAATACTAATTCAGCAGAATAGTATAAGTTCAATCGATTTAACAAACCACTCAAGTTTAGGGAACTTTCAGTGTGGAGATAATAATATCTCAACACTAGTATTACCAACAACTGCAAATAGTTTAAAAACTTTATACTTAGAGCATAATCAAATTAGTTCGTTAGATGTATCTATGTATCCAGATTTAAGAACTTTGGTTGTTTACAACAACAATTTAACAAGTATAGATATTTCTAGCAATCCAAAAGTTAATAGTTTACATGCTAGATATAACAACTTATCAAGCTTAAATGTTGCAAATGGTAATAATGTAAATTTTCTTTACATGGTTGCAGATTGGAACTCTAACTTAACTTGTATTCAACATGATGCTGGGTTTGACCCTTTAAACCCACCGAATACCACATCAAACCAATGGGCTAAACCTGCTGGTGCTAGTTGGAGTACAACCGCATGTCAATAAAAAAAACATTCCCTTATAAATAGTAATTCAAGAAAGTTGCCTGTGTAAAAAGCAGGTGACTTTTCACAGTAAAAACAATAATAGAGATGAAAAAATACACAACATTATTTTGTTTATTCTTTGCTAGTTTTTTGTTTCATCAAACGGCAAACGCTCAGTTTGGTAACATGTTAAAGAAAGCGAAGCAAAAAGTAACTGAAAAAATTGAAGAGAAAGCTTCTTCAACAATAGAAAAACCAACTACAAGCTCAAATAGTAACTCCACGTCTAATACTAACGAGTATTCTGATGAAGAGTTTAAGAAAGAGTTAGCTAAAAAGTATCCCAACGATAAAGAAAAGCAAGATTTTTATTTTAAAAAATACAAAGAGTATCAAAAAAAGCAAGCAGCAGAAAAAGAGGCTTTGTTAGCTAGAGAAAATAGTAAAGGGAAAGTTGTAAATGAAATTCCTTCACCAATAGAAAGTAGTGAAGAAAATAAGTTTAAAGACAATCAAATTTATCTATTAAACAGAACAAAGTTTAAAAAATTACCTGCTTATGATGGTGGTTTCTCTGATAAAATGGAATTATCTGGTTATTATCATTTATCACAATACTTTGTTAGAAATCCATCAAGTCATTTTGATAGTAATCCGGGAGATATTTATGAAGGTTTTTCTATAGAATATGATCCAACAACATATCAGTTAAACGCGTTTTTTACTCCAGATCAAAAAAGATATGGAGTAGTACCAGAGCATTATAGAAAGTCTGCAGATAAAGGGAATATTCAGTTTCAATTTGGAATGGGAGGCGGACCTGAATGGACCAATGCAAATGTACTTTTATTAGAACCAGGTGTATTGTTAATTGGAGCTGAAGTATATCATAAAAACGACAATGAAGGTCATAAGTGGATGAATAACGCACAACCAAAACAGTTTGTAATTGCTGCTAAAGACCCAGAAAAAATTAAGAAATATTATAAAAACCCTGAGTTAACTTCACAAGTAACCTTTGCAAAGTTTGATGAATTACTAAAAGACTGGAAAGGTGCGCAGTTAAATAGTGTTGTAATGCCTTCAAAAGGAAGTTTCGATAAAAATTCTGCAATTAAAAGTGCAGCAGTAAACGGTTTGAATAAGTACTACGGTAAAATGAGTATGAGCAATGTTTACCAATACATGACTTCTGATAGATGGTCTACAGTAAAACATAAAGTAACAGGAGTTCCATTGTATCAGTGGGCAGTAGGGGCAGTAGTTCAGAAAAATTCAGATGGACAATGTATGTTGCAACAATTTATAGTAAGAAGAGATTATACTGGTGGAGGTAAATATGGTAGTCCTTTCTTTAATGGAATAAATAGAGGGAGTATAAGGGCTCCTTACGGTACCTATGTTAAATGCGATGCAAGACCTCAAAAATAACAATGAAACTTCATGTTAAAAAGAGAAAACTAAAAATGAGATACACTCATACAGTTCATAAATTCTTATTCATACCATTATTTTTTAGAGGTAAATTTTATTGGTTAAAAACCGTTAGTATAGAGAAATCATTCAATGGTCATAAACTGATAATTATAGGGGTTTATTAATAAGCTTTAAACTAAGAATAGTTATAAATAAAGGTGGTGTTTTTGCGTATTATTGCATAGCCACCTTTTTTGTAGTAATATTAAACTTGTGAAAAAAACTTTTTACATACTTGTTTTTATATCTTTTTTCTTTGGAAATGTTTTTTCTCAAGAGCCTTTTTACACACAATTCACTTCAGATGATGGTCTAGCTTCTCTGGCTAATTTTAATATTATTCAAGATAAAGATAATCTTGTTTGGGTTGGTGCAGAACAAGGGTTGTTTTACTATAACGGTAAAAGGTTTATCAAGGTGAAAAATCCGATAGCAACTACTAAAAGTATATTCAATTTACAAATTGATGAAGAGGGACAAATTTGGTGTTCTACAATTTCAGGACATATTTATAAAGTTGTAAATAAAGAGTTACAGCTGTTTAAAGATTTTTCTAATGAGTTAAAAGGAACCTTTGCCCATTTAATGGTTTTGAATAATGATATCTTTTTTATATCTCAGAGGAAGAGTTTTCAGATAGACAAAAAAACAGGGGCGGTAAAAAAGGATCTAAACGCTGAGGTTTCTAAAATAGCAAAATCTGAAAACGGTTTTTTTTACTATAACTTAAAAGAAACAAATACCATTACTCATGTTTATGAAGAAGATGGATTATCAGTTTTTAAAAAAGTAAAATGTAATGAAAAAAAGTTTTCTTTAAATAAAGGAAATTTTCAGATGTTTCAGTGGTTTGATGAGATTGTTATTAAACTAGAAAGTAATGTCTCAAAAGCGTTTTCAATCAATATTCATACGAGAGAAATTAGTTCTATAAAACTTCCAAATAGTTTTCAGAAAGCTCAGGTATACAATACAAAGAAATTTCAAGAAAACTGGTTGTTAACATCAAATGGAATTTATAGAACTTCTGAAAAAACAAAAGTTAATGATACTGAACAGATTTTTGAAGATTATCATATAACCGATGTCTTACAAGACAATGAAAATAATTATTGGTTAACAACACTTCAAAACGGTGTTTTTGTAGTGCCAAGTTTAGGGATAACAAAAAAGAGTTTTTTAGAAATAAAAGAAGACATTATCTCAATAGAAACTGTAGCAAAAAATCGGTTGTTGTTAGGAACACAAAATGGTAATTTGATTGATTATAATACACAAAATAACGATTATACAATTACGAATTTATCTAATCAACGACCAGTAAATAGAATAAAATACGATGAAATACTCAATAGAGCTTATGTAAGTACCAACGGTACGAGTAGTTATATTTATGACCTAAAGAGTAAAGGAGTGACAAATGTAGGGAGTCAGTTTACTACTGCTAAAGGTTTTGCTCAAATCAGCAAAGATTCGTTGGTATACTTATCGTATCGACATGCAATTATTTATACGCATCTGTCAAAAAATAAAGAACACATAGTTTTAGAAAGTAAAAGACCTATTAGCACTCATTACGATTCTAAAAACAAACTTATTTACCTAACTTATATTGACGGAACGGTAGTTTATAATAAGAAACTACAAACTATACCTGTAAGTTACCAAGGCAAGCCTATTATTTTTTCTGAATACACTCAAACTAATAATGGTAAAATATGGGCAACGACAAGAGATAAAATCTTAGGATTAGAAGCTGGAAAAATAACCGACAGTATTACGTATTCAACAGGGTTGTTGCAGTCTCAAATAAAAGGAATTTTAGGAAAGGATAATTTTCTGTGGATTGTCACTGAAAAAGGGATACAGCGATATGATACAGATAAAAAATTGATAACAACAATCAATTTAACTGATAAAAGTGCTATTAAGTTTAAACACCCAGTTGTTCAAAATAATCATTTATGGATACCTGGAAACAATTTTTTATGTAGAGTAGATGTATCTGTTCCAGATTTAACGCACTCTAAAACGGTTCCATTGGCTTATATAAGTAATGTTAAAATTGGAGGTAACGAACAAGAAATAAAAACAAAGTATGAACTACCTTATAAAACCAATGATATAACATTTAATTTTAATGCAAACGGATTTAAAGCTAGTAGCAAAAATGTTTTTCAATATAAGCTTTTAGGCTTCAATACCGAATGGCAAACATCTGAATTGAATGATGATGTTGTTAGGTATATAGGAATTCCATCTGGAAAATATGAGTTTTTACTTAGGACCAAAAGTTTAGATGGAAGTATAGGGAAAGAAAGTAAAGGCGTTAAAATTATTGTTCAAAAGCCTTTTTGGGAAAATTGGTGGTTTATAGCAGCTGTGTTTTTCACGTCAGTTTTAGGGGTAGTAATATATTATCGAATTAAATTACAATGGAAAGAGAAAGAAGGAGAGCGAGAATTAGAAAAAGTGATTTTAGATAGTAGAATAAGTAAGTTACGATTAGAGAACTTACGCTCACAAATGAATCCTCATTTCATTTTTAATTCTTTAGGAGCAATTCAAGATTATGTAATGAAGAATGAGAAATATTTAGCGAGCGATTATCTAGTTAAATTTTCTCGTTTAATTAGAATGTATTTAAATCATAGTAGGGTTAATGTAATATCGCTCAAGGAAGAACTCAATTCACTTGAAATTTATATAGCGTTAGAGCAATTACGATTTGAGAATAAGTTTAAAGTTCATTTTTTAGTAGATAAGAACATCAATAAAGATCAATTTGAAGTACCACCGTTGTTTTTACAACCGTTTGTAGAAAATGCCATAAAACATGGACTTGTTCATAAAAAAGAACAAGGAAATTTATGGATATCAGTTAAAAAGAACACAAGTAATGTGTTAATTGTAACTATAGAAGATGACGGTATAGGAAGAGAAAAGTCATCAGAAATCAATAAGAAAAGACAAGGGCATAAATCTTTTGCTGTAAATGCCACTCAAGAGCGAGTTTCACTATATAAGAAAGAAAAGTTATTTGATATTTCTGTTGAGTTTACTGATAAAGTTGAAGAAAATAATAAGGCTATAGGAACGGTAGTAACACTAAAAATTAAAAGAATTTAAAATGAAAGCGTTAATAATTGATGATGAAGCAAAAGCACGTAGTGTAATGGAAATGATGCTTACAGAGTTTTTTCCTGAAATAAAAAGTGTTATTACAGCTGATAATCTATTAAATGGAGTAAAAGAAATAAATAAACATACTCCTGATATTGTTTTTCTAGATATTGAAATGCCTGAATACTCTGGATTAGAGATATTAGATTTCATTTCTGAGCCTATCGAGTTTCAATTAATTTTTACAACAGCTTACCAACAATATGCGTTAGATGCGTTAAAGTTATCGGCAATAGATTATTTGGTAAAACCTATTGACAGAGAAGAGTTACGAGTAGCTATGAATAAAGCTAAAGTAAACATCGAACAGAAAAAGGTTTCAGCCCAATTTTCAGAACTAAAAAAAGCAATTCAATCTTTATCATCACATAAAATAGCTTTAGAAGTTCCTGGAGAAATCATTTTTGTATCTCATGAAGATATCTTGTATTTAGAAGCAGATGGTATGTATACAAAGGTACATTTGGCAAATAAAGAAAAGCAGTTAATTTGTAAGCCGTTATCATATTTCGAAAATCAACTTCAAAGCAATAACTTGTTTTTCAGATGCCACAGGTCTTTCTTAATTAATCTCCACTATTTAGAAAAGTTTATAAAAAAAGATGGAGACTTTTTGTTGATGCAAAACCAAACAACAATACCTATTTCTAAAACAAAAAAGCAAGAATTCTTAAAAATTATAAAAGAAGTGTTTTAGATTTGCGGCATGCAATTTTACCAAAAAGAAATTCAATTACCAGCATTTAACAGAGGCTACCATTTAATTACTGATGTTTTATTAGAAGAATTCCCAGAACTTAAAAACATTAAGGTAGGGCAGTTTCAGGTGTTTATAAAACACACATCGGCAAGTTTAACAATTAATGAAAATGCTGATCCGACTGTTCGAATGGATTTCGAGACGCATATCAACAAAATGATTCCTGAAAATATGCCATATTACAAGCATGATTATGAAGGAGCAGATGATATGCCTGCGCACATTAAAAGTTCTATGCTAGGGTGTCAGGTACAGATTCCGATTACCAATGGCAAGCTCAATTTAGGAACTTGGCAAGGAGTGTACTTAGGAGAGCATAGAAATTATGGAGGAAGAAGAAAAGTAGTGCTAACAGCTTTTGGAAATTAAATGAAGTATCATAAGTTTAATTTTTACAGAAATACCTATTGTGAGTTTGAAATGCAAAACATCGATTTTTTTGAGGAGATGAAAGCGCACTTTCAAAGCAAATCAGGAAGCTACTATTATTATACTGAAGAAGGTGTTTTTCGTTATTCAAATCACTGGGGTAGAGTTGCCAACTGCCGATGGAAAATTCAAGGAATAGACCATTATAAAAATCAACAATATTATGTGGGCTATGCAAATTGGTCAAGCTTTTATCCGCTAAACAGTACTGATAAAGTGTTTTATATAGAGGTAAACTATCAAGAACGTAAAGCTAGCATCAAAAGAATACGAACTAAAGAAGGGAGTAAAGAATTCTTGATGACTTCAGAATTTGCACATCAACGCTTAAAACAAATTCAAACCTTATTTAAAGAGTATAAGTGGGCACGTTATTACGAAGAGGATATTGATGTTTTAAGAAAAATAATAATTGATAAACTCATAACAACAAACAAAACACTACAGCAAATAAAGCTAGAATTATGAGTCTTTATAATCTCTATTAACACCAAGGCTAAATCCAAAACGGGTATCACTTTCTCTACCAAGTCTGTGAATAGCAACTTTGCCTAAAGGAATTTTACCAAACTCATTGTTGGTAATTTCTTCGTTGTTTAAAATAAGTTTTCCTTTAAACTGTTTTTTCGTATTATATTCGCTTCTATCTTCTTTATTCTGATAAATATTTATAGATAAAATATTATCTCTATCGGTATACCCACAAAAAACACCATATTTATCCCAAATCATATAGTCGTTACTCTTTTTTAACTCTCTACTTGGTTTACCTAATACTTGAGTTAAGGTACTGTAATTTGTAGGAAAGGTTAAGGGCTTATTGTTAATATGAATAACATCCGTATCGCATTCAATAACTAAATCTTTTACCTTTTTTTTCTTAAAAAAATTGAACATAGTAATTATTTTATTAGGTTAATGAATTTAAGGGATGAAATGTAAAACTAAAAAATAATTTTTAAGAAACTCCTTTCTCTTTTAGTTAAATTTGCTAATTACTTATAAAACCCTAATTAATAATGAACATACCTCAAACGAGTTTTCCTCGAGTTATTATTGTAGGAGGTGGATTCGCAGGATTGGCAGCTGCAAGAGCATTAGAAAATCAAGAATTACAAGTTGTTTTAATCGATAAACACAATTACCATACATTTCAACCTTTACTATATCAAGTAGCCACAGGAGGATTGGAGCCTGATAGTATAGCATTTCCATTAAGAAAAAGATTTAACGATGTAGAAAATTTCTTCTTTAGGTTAGCAAAAGTTACTCAAGTACATGTAGAGAAAAAATATATAGAAACTACGATAGGAAACTTAGACTATGATGAATTAATTATAGCCACAGGATCTACTACAAATTTCTTTGGAAATACCAATATTCAAAAGTATGCGATGGAAATGAAATCGGTTCCACAAGCATTAAATATTCGTAGTTTGGTTTTAGAAAACTTTGAAGAGGCATTATTAGTTACCGATTTAGAAAAACGAAGAGCGTTAATGAACTTTGTTATTGTTGGAGGAGGACCAACAGGGGTAGAGTTAGCAGGAGCATTAGCAGAAATGAAAAAAGGAATTCTTCCTAAAGATTACCCAGACTTAGATATTAGAGAAATGAAAATTAATATCATTCAAAGTTCAGGAGAGTTATTAAAAGGAATGAGCGAAGCTTCTTCAGAAAAATCAGAAGATTTTTTAATAAAACTAGGGGTTGATGTTTGGAAAAATTTACGAGTATTAGATTATGACGGAGAAACTGTAACAACGAATGGAGAAGACCATTTTAAAGCACAAACCGTTATTTGGGCAGCAGGAGTAAAAGGAGCTGTTGTTAATGGTTTAACTGAAGAATGTGTAGTTGAAAGAGCTAATAGGTTTAAAGTAGATGAATTCAATAAAGTAATCGGTTATGAAAATATATATGCTGTAGGAGATGTTGCGTGTATGGAAACCAAAGACTATGAAAGAGGTCACCCTATGATGGCGCAGCCTGCAATTCAACAAGGAAGATTATTGGGCAAAAATATCGTAGCAAAATTAAAGAAGAAAAAACAAAAGCCTTTTAAGTATAAAGATAAAGGATCAATGGCTACTATTGGAAGAAATAAAGCCGTTGTTGATTTACCTAAATGGAAGTTTCAAGGAGTTTTCGCTTGGTTTGTATGGATGTTTGTGCATTTGTTTTCACTTATAGGATTTAGAAATAAAGCAGTAGTGTTTATGAACTGGGTGTATAATTACATTCGTTTTGATCGTGAAACAAGGTTGATTATCCGTCCGTATAAAAAGAAAAATAAATACAGCTTTAAAGAACAAGAAAATGGCAATTACTAGAAACGTTAAATGCCCAAATTGTGGGGTTTTTAATAAGAATAGCGATTACTGTAAAAATTGTAATACGCTAATTTCTTTTGAAAAAAAACAAGAACAAAAAGTAGCAGCATATAAAGAGGAAGAGCTTAAAAAAGTAAAGCATGAAATAGCAAATCCGAACTTAGCAGAACGCTTAAAAAAGCATCCGTTTTGGTTGTACCGTGTTGTCGGTTGGATTTTATATTCAGCATATTTATTAGTAAGTGCTATAGGAGCTTTAATTGCATGGTTTATAGCAATGGTAGCAGCAGGGTAGGAGCATATGCAAAAAAGGATACTTTTATATTATTTCTTTATTTCAGTTGCTTTAGGAAGTTTTATTTATACTGCTCAGCAATTAAAAATAGCGTTACCTAAAATCGTTAATAATTATATAAATGATTTTTTAATACTCCCTATTGTACTAACGGTTTGCCTTTTTATTTTACGGTGGAGTAGGAGAGATAAAAGTTATACAATACCAATTGGCGTAATTATTTATATCTGTGTTTTCTACGGAGTTTTTTTTGAGTATTTATTACCTAAGTTTCATCCAAGATACACTGCTGATTTTATAGATGTATTTCTGTATTTCTTAGGTGGCGCAGTTTTTTATTTTCTTCAGAAAAAGAAATAGTGACTTTGAAAAACTGGACTAGCACTTTTCATAGGACACGTTGTTGTATACAGTTTTTTATATTCCGTTTTTACTTTTCCAGTTACTCATTGTTGTCGGATGTTCATTGTCAATTGGATAGTTCTGATTTACAAAGTCCAATTGTTTTGGTGTTAGTAAGACGAACATTCCGTCATTTCCACAATTTATTGGATAAAATTGTTCGTCCGAATTTTGTCTTCTTAATTCAGCGTTCAACATTTCTATAAAATTCACATAGGCAATCCCCCAATTCAAGTCAGAAAATTGTCCGTCAAACGCTATATATTCAATTCCGTTTAGCTCAATTGAATGTTTCCAACTATTTTGGTCTTGTTGGTTTTTTTCGTTCGCGAATTTTAATTCAAGTCTAAGTTTGTCAAAGGTCTGTTTGACTTGAGCCAAATATTCTGTTAATCCTCCAACCTCAAAAAGTTCCTCACAATCTACCGAATGATAGCGATTGTCCATGAAATTTAGTGTTTCTCCTCGCATTGGTCCTTGAAAAAAGTTCAAGTCCGTATACGCTTTTTCAAAGTTAGCTTTAACTGTATCTAATTCAGATTCGCAGGTCAGATTGAAATATCCTAATTTTTCCAATTCAGAAATGACTTCTTTTCCGCTTAATTTTTTCTGAATTACTTTCTCTGGATTTGGTTTTTTGATTTTTGAAACCGCATTATCCTTTTTGGAATTACAAGCTCCAAAAGTTAAAAGAATTAAGATTAAAAAATGTTTCATTGGTTTTGTTAAATTGCACACAACGGTTTTGGCTATGGTTTCGTTACGGAATGGTAGGCGAGTATCATTACGCCGTAACTATAAATTTAGTAAAAAGGCTCGAAATTCCGATTAGGAATTTCAGCCGTAATGAACTATAGCCGTTGTTACCTACAGTTATTATGTCGATGAATTTACCCAGGTTATCAAAGTCCACTTTCCATCTATTTTTTCAAAGTAATATTCGGCACTGATTCCATTTTCGATTCCGCGATATTCGATTATTGCTTTAAGTCCATTTATTTTAATAAATTGTTCATATTCTGGATTCGAACTAGGATCTTCCACCAAATTTAACTTTCGATAATTTTGATGATTTATAACTTCTTTTGAATATTCATAGTCCTTTTCCCAATCAGCAAATTCAACTGTCATTGGTAACTTTACTCTACTTATTTGAAATATTGAATCCTTATTAAATTGCACTAGAAAATCTTTGAAGTTATTGTCGATATTAGCAATTTGATTTTTCTTGAATTTTACTAATTCAGGTCTTATTATTATCTGTTCTTTTTTTCTTGGGAATTTTCCGTGTTCAAAAGTCAGTTCGACACTATTTTCTTTTTTCTCAAGCGTTTTTATATCAATATCATAAAAATCCGAAATTACGAATGTTTTATTTTCATAGCCCAATTCAGTCGGTTGAATTAAAATATGAATATCGGTTTTTGAATTTTCGGTTTCTAGAGGTAAACTTTGTCCATTGTAAAAGGTCATTACTCTCACAAAAAAGTCCTTTCCATATTCCGATTTGACTTGGTCAAAATCACGCAAAACTGATTCAAATTCCGATTCAGACGTTTGAGTGATTTCAGATGTGTGTTTATAAACGAAAAAATTGTCTGAAATGTCTAAAGTGTCTTTAAAATCCTTTTTGTCAATCAATTTCCGTTCTCCACTTTTTAATTTTTCTGAAACATTTATTTCAGATTCCGAAGTTTGTACGAATCGATAATAGTCAGAAGTCTGGTTGTTTTCAGATGATATTTTACTTTTTTCTAAATTCTCAATTTGAGTTTGTAATTCGGATATCTGATTTTCTTTATCTTTTATTTTTTCGGTCAATTTTTCCAACTCCGATGAAGTTTGTTTTGAATCACAACTTGAAATTAAAATCAATGTTAAAATCAGTAACGGAATGTTTTTCATAATTGTAGGTAACGTTTATGTATAAGGAACGTTGCGGTTTTGTATGCGAGGATTTTCCGCAGGAAAATCAGAAGCTAGCAAAAGAGCAACGACCAAACGATCGAACTAAAATAAGCAATGTTTTTTACACGGTGTTACCAAACGTTTTTATTTTTCAGGTTCATAATTCAGAGTGTTTCCTCTCGGCATATAACTTAAACTTAATAATTCACTACTGTATTCAAGTATAGAATATTCTAGAGTGTCAGAATCATTCGTTATCGTTAGATATTCGAAAGGTTTATGTTCAGTTTCCAATTCCTTTATGTATTCTCTTCGTATTTTAAAATCGTAAACATCGGAAGAGTCAGTTTCCATTCCTTTGTAAAACATAATCCATTTTCCGTTTTTAATTTCAATTCCGGCAAGAGAATCAACTGTGCTTATCCAACGTCCGTTTTTAAATTCCGTAAGTTTTATAATAGGATTTTGTTGAAATTCAATTTCGCTTTTTTTTGCGTCTTCTTTTACTCCTTTTGCAAAGTCAAACATTTCAATTCCGAAATAAGTAATTCCGATAATTACAATCCCAGTTATTGTTATTAAAATTCCTTTTTTCATTGGTTTGGTCAAATGTTTGGTAACGTATTTGTATAACTGTTGTTACGGGATTAAAGTTGCATATTTTGTTTAAGAACTAGCATTAGTAATTACCGAGTGGATTCGGACGAAGTCGAATCCGCCGTAATTGCGGTTATACTTTGTTGTGCAATGTTTTTTATTCAATTTCTATTCCGTTTAAATTCCATTTATAAATTCGATTGTTCCAATCAGTTGCTTTCACAAAATTGTTTTTAACTTCAAAGTCATCATTTCCATTTTGTGAGACAAAAATATCAGCTCCACCGTTTTGCCATATTACTTTTCCATCATTATCAATCCGTGTTATTTCTAATTCTCCGTGAATGATAAAACCATTTTCTATTTTGAAAATTTCAAATGCAGTTGCCGTATCCACTTTTGTTTTCCAATTCAAATTAAGAGTAGGGAAGTCCAAACAGAAGACTGAATCACAACTACATATTAAAATTCGATTAGATTCAATAATTTGGGATGTTTTGTGTAATTCAATTGCTCCGCCTTCAGCTCCAATAATCGCACTGTTTAATTCAATTCCGTTTTCAAATATTCTAATTCCGAATTTAGTAGGTAGGTTATATTCAGGTTCAGGCAAATATTCTTTTATGTAATCAAACGAGTTATCTTTTGAGTCTGGATTAAAGTCAGATTCGTTTATTATTTCAACTCGGTATTTTCCAATTTCGAATATCATTTCAAATGTTGCACAACGGTTTTGGCTATGGTTTCGTTGCGTGAAAATCCGCGAGGATTTTCCGCCGTGCACCGAAGATAGCAAATTTGCGAGGACTTTCCGAGAGGAAAGTCAGAAGCAATGAACTATAGCCGGTGTTGTAGCACGTTTTTATTTTATTAAATTATTCATAAATTCTTCTGTGGTAAGGGTATGTCCATACCAATCAGCTCCATCAAATTTAGTATTCGAAAATTCACAATCAATAAATTCAGCTCCACTTAAAAGGCTACCACTTAAATCAGCATTTGTAAAGTCAACACTTTCAAATTTACAGCATTTAAATCCGCATTTTTTTAAATTACAATTCCGAAAACTAGTTCCAGTAAAGTCTGCACTAAAAAATATTGTCCCTTCAAGATTTGAGTTATCCAAAGTCAGATGTTGTAGGTTCTCGTGTTTTTCAAAGTCGCAATTCGGAAAATCACGTTCTCCTTTTTCATACCTTTCTAATAGGTCTCCAATATATTTTGGAATTTCGTTAGTCATTTCTCAAATGTGCTACAACGTTTATGTATAAGAATAGTTGCGGGTTTGTATGCGAGGATTTTCCGAAGGAAAATCAGACGTAACAAACACGCAACGCCCTTTGATTATGCACTAAATCACAATTATTTTTATACGGTGTTAGCAAATGTTTTTTATTTTGAACTTGTTATTTATTAAATTCGGAAATTCCGCGTTTGGCTAATAATTCAGAAATTTATATTTTTCACTTTCTACTCAATTCCGCAATTTAGGTTTTCTGATTTTATGTAAATTTCCAAGTAAAATTTCAAGCGATTCCAACTTTTTAATATTAGGTTAATCTTGAAAAATCAAAGCAAATAATAAAAATATAATCGGTATCAAATTTATGAATAACCATATAAACTTGATAATTCCGTTTTCAATGTCTTTTGTTCTTATCAAGTTTATAGCATTCAATACAGACCAAATTATCGAAATTACCATTAATGTATTTCCTAAATATTTTCCAATTTGATAAATCAAATCCAAATTAGTATCCCAAAAATTGAATGTTATACTACGAATCACAATTCCTACTACATAGGTTATTAAAATTAAAATTGTATTTCTTTTTAGTTTGTTCATTCTATTACGTGATTTTCTCAAATATTTGCTAACGGTTTTGTGTAAGGTTTGTTGCGATTATTATCTATAAAGTTAGTAAAAAAAGGATCAACAATTTATAGCCAATAATGTTTCAGATGGAAAACACTCAAGCAATAAACTTTACACATTGTTGGCAAATCGTTTTTATTCCGTTTCAATTTTCCAGTTTTCAGTATTCAAAACTCCTTCTATAATTTCATAATCAGGTAGTTTCTCAAAATTAATTCTCAATTTCGTTCCAATATAATTTCTAAACACAATATTGTCAATTTCGAAATCGAGATTTATATAATTTGTTTTGAAATCTTTGTCAATTATTCCAATTTGGTCATAATCCGCAATAATGAATTGGTCTTTCGTTGGTGATTCAGCTAATTCTCTAAATTCAGTTTGTTGGTCAAAAAATAGAGTTTCTTTTTTATCAATATCCAATATATAAAGTCCATCACTTGTCAAAACTGCAACTTGATTTATTTTTTCCGCTATTGCAGTTTTTTTTGGTTCTCCACGAAAAGCACCAATCCATTCAATTCCGTCTTTTGTTGTGAATTTTGTCCAACTCCAAATTTGACTTTTCCAAACTGTATTTAAGTCAAAAGTTTTCTCCTCATACTCTCCAGAAGTAGGTTGGTAAATAAATTCAGCTTTCAATTTTTTCTTTCAGTTTTTGGTTTGGTCAAATGTTTGCCAACGTGTTTGGCTATGGTTTCGTTGCGTGAAAATCCGCGAGGATTTTTCGCTGTAAACCGAAGATAGCAAATTTGCCAGGACTTTCCGAAAGGAAAGTCAGAAGCAATGAACTATAGCCGGTGTTGTGGTTAGTTTTTTACTCATTCAGTATTTCAGTTAGTTTTGGAAATTCCGTTTCCATTCTTTTATTGTCCATTTTTCCATCGTAGTCATTGTCTCCATATTCAAGTCCAACAGCTATTAGTCCTTCAAATCCATTTAGTTCCGATTTTGGTATTTCTCTTAAAATATTTGCAAATTCGTTTTCACCAATTCGATAAATTATTTGGGTTAAAACGTAACCCAAATCATAAGAACTTGCTGCTCCACCATTCGTAAATTTTTTTATTCCAATGATTGCGTTTTTATCTTTTTTCAGAGCGTGGTTAATCAAACTTTCCATTTTTATGTTTTCCGACAAAGATTGATGAACAAACAAAGTGTCGCCAATAATAATTCCATCAACTTTTTCTTTTTTGCAGCTGATTATTGTCAAAATCACAAATAGAAAAATGATTTTTTTTACCATAAATAAGGTTTTGCAAAGTAGAGCCAACCACACCATAAAGTCCAGAAGCAACTAAATAAAAGTCCGATTATGAAGAATATTATTCGCAGTTTTTGAATTCCGACTTTATTTTTTAGATAATACCAATCAAATAATTCTAATAAGATTCCTAATGAGTAAAAAATATTTGCTCCAATTCCCCAAACTATAATTCCGATTGTGTCGTCTAAAGTCCAAAAGTATTCTCCTCTTGAAAGTCCATCATAAATAGCAAAAATTCCGAAAAGTCCAACAGCGACATTATAAATCCATCTTTTAGATTCCCACCATTTTATATTCGATTTTAGTTCTTCTATTGTCATTTTTTCAAATTAACCACAACGTGTTTGTATAAGATTAGTTGCGTGGTTTAGCACGTAATTTAGCAAATAAAAACCGAATAGAAAATCTGCGAGGATTTTCGTAAGTAGGCTTGCACTAGCAATTAATTTTATACGGTGTTGCCACACGTTTTTTTATTCCGATTTATTAGTCAAAAAACATTTCGTCCAATTTCCCTTTTTTATATGATTTCACATACTTTTTTGTCTTTGAATTAATTGGAACGTTATTTTTTTTATTTCCGATATATTCCAGCAAAATTTTCGCTCCACCGAGTTGGACTTCTCTAACATCTTCTTGTTCGCTGAATTTTTGTCCATCAATTTTTTTACAAGTCAAAATTCGGTCGTGATTGATTTTTTGGTTTAAACCATAATTAATCATCGCAACTGTGTATAAAAATTGTTGTTTATTCTCATTGGTCAGAAAAGTGAAAAAATTCCCAAACGTTGGAATGCCCATTCCAGTATCTTTATTCATCCAAAATCCGACAATTTGGGTAGCAGAAATAAATTCCTTTGATTTTACGTTTACAGGATTGTCAAATATATATTCAGTTGCTTTAAAAAGTAAAGGCTCATATTTTTCATATTCAGCGTTTTTATCAGCTTTCATTTCGTTGAGTGATTCGGATAATTGTCCGAACATTGTAATCGGCAAAATCAGCAGTAAAATTAGGTGTAATTTCTTATTCATATTTTTGTTTTTCAATTTTAATGTTTGTCGTTTAGCACGATTTCTCAAATGTGTGGCAACGTTTTTGGCTAGGCTTAGTGCGGGAAGGAAATCGCCAAGATTTTCGAACACGGACTAAGCCGAAGCTTTTTGTTTGGATTTGTTTCTTTTGATTTCACAAAGCCAAATCAACAAGATTTGGCGACTTAGTAAATATACACAAACTTTTGAGAAAGCACAGAACCCGCATGAAGTTTAGCCGGTGTTGTGCATTGCCATTATTTCTGCTTTAATTTTTTCAGTTTTCCAATTTATCGGATAATCAAAATTAATCTTAGAAGTGATTTTAGAATTACCAATTAACTTCTCAATTTTTCTATTTTGATTTATCGTTAACTTAAATTTTTCAATGATTTGATTAGTAAGATTCTCATTCTCATATTCTGAAATTAATTTGTCTAAGTTTTGTAATTCCAAAATCCACAATCGATCAATTTCAAAACCGTGTTTTTTTAGTAATTCGGTTAGTAAGTTGAGTTGTTTTTTCGTTCTTGGATAACCTTGAATCAAAATACCATTTTCAATTTTTGGTAGTTTTTCTTTTATTAATTCTATAATTATTTGGTCTGGCAATACTTTGCCTTTTTGAAAATATCTATTAATTTTAATTGCTAAATCAGAATTAGATTCGTTTATAAATTTGTTTTTAATTAGAAGTTGAATTGAAACTTTCGTTAAATTAAATGTTTCTTCAAGAATTTTTTCAAATATATCTTGTGATGCAAAAGTTGTTGATGTTATTATCTGACAATGTTTCATTCGGGTTGTGCACAACGGGTTTGTATATGAAAAGTTGCGTGTTTGTGTGCGAGGATTTTCCGAAGGAAAATCAGAAGCTAGCAAACAAAGCAACTTACATTGGTTAAGCCAAAACTAGCAATTTTTTATATACGGTGTTGCCAACAGTTATTTTATTCTTTTCCATATCGTAAATCTTTTTTCAGTCCCAAACTCTAACTTTTCTTTCGATAAGTATTTTATTTTCAAGGAATATGGCTTAGAAAAGTATATTCCGTCTTTTTTTAGGATAAGGAATTTGTCTTTTAAGTACTTATCTCTTATTTTTTTGTCAAGATGTTCCTTATCTTTTGAAACTTTTCGATAAATTAATAAAGAATCTTTTTTGATTTCCCATTTTCCGAACTCTTTTTCATTATAATAATTGTCAGTTTTATTAAATGTCAAAAATGTATCTGATTCTTCGTCAGATTCAATGATTTGTGGCTCATTAATTTTGTCCGCTATTTTTTCTTGGGTTGTTCTTAAGTCAACTTTTTTTTCAAACTTCCACTTTCCAATAATCAGTTCGGATTTATTTTGAGAATAACAGGTCAAAAACCCGAATAGAAATGTTATTAGAAGTGCGTTTTTCATAATTGTTGGCAACG